>VGXG01000034.1 GCA_016873395.1 Nitrospira sp.
GAAATGGCTGGGGGACTAGGATTCGAACCTAGGTAGTCAGATCCAGAGTCTGACGTCCTGCCACTAGACGATCCCCCAACCGGTTTTGCAGCGTACCCTAACCCCTGTTTCCAGTCAAGGGCGGGTCAGGACGTCAAGGTCAGCGGGTGGCGCGGCGATCGAGGCCCGAACGCGCGCGCCGTTCGTCAGCCGAGCCCCCTACTTTCTACTTTCCGGCCTTGGCTTGTTCGATCCCCTTCCGCAAACGCGCCAGCGTTCGTTCTCGCCCCAGCAACTCCATGACCTCGAACAGGCCGGGGCTGGCGGTGCGCCCCGTCAGCGCCACCCGAACCGGCTGGGCGAGCTGCCCCATCTTCAAGCCGTCTTCCTCCAAAACCTGCTTGAAGATCTGATCCAGAGCCGGAACAGCAAAATCAGATGACGCCTCGATCCGTCCCGTCAGTTTCTCAAGGGAGGGAACGATGACCTGGGTCAGGAACTTGGTGGCAGCCGCTTGATCGATCTCGATCTCGTCACGCAGATAGGTGCCGGCGGCTGTCGCCATCTCGACGAGTGTTTGGGACCGCTCCCGCAAGGCCAGGACAAACCGTTCGGCCCAGCCGGTCGGCGCTTTTTTAACCGCTTCGCCCAGCCCGGCTTGCTCCAAAAACGGAAGCAGCAGCTCGGCGATCCGCTTTTGCTCCCCGTTCTTGATGTACTGGGCGTTCATCCACAGCAGCTTCTCCGGGTTGAACACGGCGGCGGACTTTTGCACATGGTCAAAGGAAAACTTGTCGATGAGCTCCGCGAGGGAAAAGATCTCCTGGTCTCCGTGAGACCAGCCAAGCCGGACTAGGTAATTGACGAGCGCGTCCGGCAGGTAGCCCATCTCCCGGTAGGCCAGGACCGACGTGGCCCCGTGCCGCTTGGAGAGCCTGGTCTTGTCCGCCCCCATGATCATCGGCAAGTGCCCGAACCGGGGAATGGCAAAGCCCAGCGCCTGAAACAGGGGAATCTGCCGCGGTGTGTTGGTCAGATGATCGTCGCCCCGGACCACATGGGTGATGCCCATGAGCGCGTCATCCACCACAACCGAGAAGTTGTAGGTGGGATAGCCGTTGGAGCGCAGGATGATCAGGTCATCCAACAGGCTGTTCTCGAAGACCACCCGCCCCTTGATCAAATCCTCGATGACGGTCTGGCCGTCCCGGGGAGCCTTGAACCGCAGCGCCGCGTCCCCGCTCGGCTTGGCGATGCCGCGATCGCGGCATCGGCCGTCGTACCCAGGCTGAAGCCCCTTGGCCTGCGCTTCCTTCCGACGTGCTTCCAATTCTTCGGCGCTGCAGACGCACCAATAAGCCAGGCCTTGTTCGAACAAGGCGAGCGCGTGCTGGCGGTACAGCTCCATCCGATCGGTCTGCCGGAGCGGGCCCTCGTCCCAGTCCAACCCCACCCACTGCAGGCCCTCGACAATGGCGCAGATCGCCTCCTCGGTGGATCGGCTCTGGTCCGTATCCTCGATGCGGAGGATGAACGCCCCCTTCTCGCGGCGGGCGAACAGCCAGTTGAAGAGGGCCGTGCGGACGCCGCCGATATGGAGATAGCCGGTCGGACTCGGAGCAAATCGTACCCGGACGAAGCCGAGCGGCCCGCCCTTGCCCACTCCCCGTCCCTGATCCACGGCACCCGAGTCTCTGAACATGGCGCGTATCTAGACCATTCCGCTGGTCAGTGCCCCTCTTTCACGAGGTTAATGTTCACGGCGGGAATCTCGACGACGATGTCCCTGGTCCCGTTCGGCACGCATTGGCAGCCGAGCCGGGATTGCAGCGTGATGGCCGGCGCTTCGTCGAGTTGGTCGAACTCATCATCCGTGCCTTCGTTGCACGTCTCCAAGCCTTGCCTAACCACCACGTGGCAGGTCGAGCAGGCACAGACTCCACCGCAGGCATGCTCCAGGTCAATGCCGTTCCCCATGGCGATGTCCAGGATACTGCCCGGCAGGCCGGTCTCCCCGTATGGAATCTTACCCGGATCCACCTGCACCTTCTGCTCGGTCTTATCCGGCATGATGAAGGTGACCGTGTAGGGTTTGGTCGGACGCTGGCATTCCGCTTTTTCTATGTAGGGATTGGTTCCACCCATGCCTGTTTTTCCTGACAGCAGCTTCACTACTCTGTTTAGCAGTCCGCCTCACTTTACCACAGGATCTTTTGATATTGCACAGCATTTTTGTTCGCAACTTATTGTTTTTTCAGTGTGTGTTTTGTCTTGACAATCGATCTACTGCGACGATACCATGTATCCGACTTATATGGTCGGAGATCAAATTGGTCTCCGATTAACTTTGCCGGGGGTATTTCATGCTGCGGCTATCGAAAAAAGCGGATTATGGGTTGATGGCCTTGCAATACATCGCCTCGGTGCAGTTTGGCGACTTGCGGCACGCCCGCGTGGTGAATACGAAAGAGATCGCGGAAGAGTACCACATTCCTGTGGAACTCCTGGCGAAGGTGCTCCAGGCTTTGGCCAAGCAGGGCTTCATCGAAAGCCAAAACGGTCCCAAGGGAGGCTATCTCCTGGCGCGGAGCGCCCGCGAGATTACGATCGCGCAAGTGTTGATGGCGATCGAAGGCCCGCTGGGCATCGCCGACTGCTACCATGAAGCGGACGCCCCCTCGTGCTCCTGCTTTGAGAACTGCAACATCCGCACCCCCCTGCGTAAAGTTCAAGACAGCATTTATCAGTTGTTGAATAGTATGACCGTGGCCGACATGATGGGCGGCACGCCCTTGATTACCGTGCAGTCGCTGGCAGCAACCGGAGAAGGAGTGACGCGATGAAGTTTCCGATTTTCCTCGACAACCATTCCACCACCCCGATGGACCCGCGGGTTCTGGACACGATGTTGCCCTACTTTTGCGAGAAGTTCGGCAATGCCGCGAGCCGGAACCACGCCTTTGGCTGGGAGGCCGAAGAGGCGGTCGAAGCCGCCCGTAAGCAGATTGCCACGCTGATTCACGCCGACCCGAAAGAAATCGTCTTCACCAGCGGCGCCACGGAGTCCGACAACCTGGCGCTCAAAGGCGTGGCCGAAATGTACCACGAGAAGGGCGACCATATCATCACCTCCCTGACCGAGCACCGCGCCGTCCTGGACACGGCTAAGACGCTCGAATCGAAAAAGGGCCTCAAGGTGACGTACCTGCCCGTGGATAAATACGGGATGGTCGCCCCCGACGATGTGCGGAACGCGATCACCGACAAGACCGTTTTGATTTCGATCATGCTGGCCAACAACGAAATCGGGACGATCAACCCGGTCAAGGAGATCGGCAAGGTCGCCAAGGAGAAGGGTGTTTTGTTCCACTGCGACGCCACCCAGGGCGTCGGCAAGATTCCGGTGGACGTGCAGGATATGGGGATCGACCTGATGTCCTTCACCGCCCACAAGATCTACGGCCCCAAAGGCGTGGGCGCGCTGTACGTCCGGAAGAAAGCCCCGCGCGTTCGGATTGCTCCGATCATCGACGGCGGCGGCCACGAGCGGGGGATGCGGTCCGGCACGCTGCCCGTGCCGTTGATCGTGGGATTTGGCAAGGCCTGCGAACTCTGCGGGCAGGAGATGCCCATCGAGTCGGTTCGGCTGGCCGCCATGCGGGACCGTCTCCAGGAAGGTATCCTGAAGGAGTTGGATGAGGTCTACCTCAACGGCCACCCCACCCAGCGGCTGCCGCACAACCTGAACTTGTCTTTCGCCTATGTCGAAGGGGAATCGCTCCTGATGGGCGTCAAGGAGATCGCGCTGTCGTCCGGCTCCGCCTGCACTTCGGCCACGCTGGAGCCTTCGTACGTGCTCCGGGCGCTGGGCGTGGGATCGGACCTAGCCCATTCCTCGATCCGATTCGGCGTGGGACGGTTTACGAACAATGAAGAGATTGACTATACGGTCAAGCGCATTATCGAGATCGTCACGAAGCTGAGGGAAATGTCGCCCTTGTACGAGATGGCCAAGGAAGGTATCGACCTGAAGACGGTCCAGTGGTCGGCGCACTGAAGACATGAAACGTGAAGCAAGACGCTTCACACACGACGAGGTACGAAGGAGGCTACAATGGCATACAGTGAGAAGGTGGTCGACCATTTCAATAACCCGCGCAACATGGGGAGCTTCAAGAAGGACGACGAAGACGTGGGCACCGGTATCGTCGGGGCGCCGGAATGCGGCGACGTCATGAAGCTGCAGATCAAGGTGCAGGACGAGAAGATCGTGGACGCCAAATTCAAGACCTTCGGCTGCGGGTCGGCCATCGCCAGCTCGAGCCTGGCCACCGAGTGGCTCAAGGGCAAAACGATCGAAGAAGCGCATAAAATCAAGAACACCGACATCGTGCAGGAGTTGAACCTGCCGCCGGTGAAGATCCACTGTTCCGTGCTGGCCGAGGACGCCATCAAGGCAGCCCTGAACGATTACAAGAAGAAAACGGACACGAAAGAGAGCAAGTAACCCGTCACCGCAACGACAGCGAGGTCTCAACGATGGAATCGACCAGCACAACGAATACGCCGGCCATTACGCTCAGCGAGGCGGCCCTCAAGGAAGTCAAGCGCCTGATCAACGTGCAAGGGATCACGGAAGGCGGGCTGCGCGTGGGGGTCAAGGGCGGGGGCTGCTCCGGACTGAGCTACACCATCAATTTCGACGACAAGATCGGCCAGTACGACAGCGTCTACGAGATCGAGGGGATCAAAGTCATCGTGGATGCCAAAAGCGCCATCTACCTGCAAGGCACACAGCTCGACTTCCACAAGGATTTGATGGGCGGGTCCTTCAAATTCGTCAACCCGAACGCCGATAAAACCTGCGGGTGCGGCGAGTCTTTTTCAGCCTGATCCTCGCGGCCATCACGTTTCGACAACGTCGGAGATCGGCGCGGGCATGGCGGCCCTGGGAACGACCCGGCGCCATGCCCGTCGTGTGAGAAGACTCAACCATGGACCAGGCACAGAAAACGTCCGGCAAACGCACCGAACTCCAGATGGCCCGGAGCATGTGCTGGCACTGCCAATCCGAGGTCACGGGGGAATACTTCTGCGAACAATGCATCAAGGTCCAGCCCCTCTCGAAGGAGCTTGACTACTTCACCTGTCTCGGGTTGCCTCGCCTCTTGAACATCGACATCAACACGCTGGAAGCCAAGTTCTACGCGCTCAGCCGAGCCTTCCATCCGGATTTCTACCAGAACAAGACCGAGTCCGAGCAGACCATCAGCCTGGAAAACTCGGCCTTGCTGAACACAGCCTACCGGACGCTCAAAGACCCCATCCAACGGGCTGAGTATCTCTTGAAGCTGGAAGCCGGCTCGGCGAAAGACATCCGGACCTCTCCACCCGCAGACCTGTTCGAGGAAATCCTGGCCCTGCAGGAAGACCTGGAAGAATACCGCTCCGCTCAGGCCGGTCAGAACCAGGTCGGCCTGGAACAGCTACGGGCCCGGCTCACAGTGGACCGCGAAACGCTCGAGCAACGCCAGCGGGAAATGGAAACCCGGCTGTTCGAATTGTTCACCACGTGGGACAGCCTGCAAAGCCGCCAGAGTCAGACGGAACAGGCAGGCCGGCACCTGCGACAAGGCAAGGACGCCGTCCTGAAAGAAATGCGGGAACTCCTCTCGAACCGGACCTATCTCCGCAACATCGTCAACGATCTGATCGCCACCACGGCTTGAGCAAGACTTCCCCACACCTATGGCACGCATCGTCGGCATCGACCTCGGCACCACGAACTCCTTGATCGCATACATGGACGGCCCCACCCCCCGCGCCATCGCGGGACGCACCGGCCGCGGGATGGTTCCCTCGGTCGTGGCTCTGACCGACAACGGACTGATCGTCGGTGACCCGGCCAAGGAGCACCTGGTCCGCAACCCGGAACGCACGATCTACTCCGTCAAGCGGTTCATGGGCAAAGGCCTGGCAGACGTAGAGGAGGAGCTCAAATACTTCCCGTACAAGCTGCAGGAGCAGGGAGGCGTCATCCGCATCCAGATCGGTGAGAAAGCCTATTCCCCCCCCCAGATCTCGGCCATGATCCTGAAAGAACTCAAGCGCCGGGCCGAGGAGCACCTGGGCGAAGAAATCAGGAAGGCGGTGATCACAGTCCCCGCCTACTTCAACGACAGCCAGCGGCAGGCCACCAAAGACGCGGGCATGATCGCGGGGCTGGAAGTCCTCCGCATTATCAACGAGCCCACGGCGGCCTCGCTGGCTTACGGCCTCCAGAAAAAAACCCAGGGCACCATCGCCGTGTACGACCTGGGCGGCGGCACCTTCGATATCTCGATCCTGAAGCTGAAGGACGGCATCTTTGAGGTGCTGTCCACCAACGGCAACACCCACCTGGGCGGCGACGACTTCGACCGGAAGGTGGCCAATCTCCTGCTCCGAGAGATCCGCGAGCGGTCCGGACTCGACCTGGAACAGTACCCGGACCAGATGCAAGTCCTCCGGCTGGAGGCGGAGCAGACCAAGATCCGGCTTTCAGACGAGCTCAAGGTCACGGTGGCTATCGATCTGCCGATCGGCCAGGGAACATTCCGGCGCGAGGTGACGCGGGACCAGCTCGAGGCTCTGACGATGGACCTGGTCGAGCAGACCCTCGCGCCCTGCCGCCTTGCGATCAAGGACGCGGGCTTGCAGCCTGCTCAGATCGACGAAGTCATCCTGGTCGGCGGATCGACCAGGATGCCGCTCGTGCAGCGCCGCGTCCAGGAACTGTTCGGCAAGCTCCCCCACAGCGAGCTGAATCCGGACGAGGTTGTGGCGCTCGGGGCGGCCGTGCAGGCGGATATTCTGAGCGGCGGCACCCAGGACATGCTTCTGCTCGATGTCACGCCGCTCTCTCTGGGCATCGAAACGATGGGCGGCGTCATGAGCCCGCTCATCCGCCGCAACACCACGATCCCGACCAGCGCCAAGGAGATGTTCACGACCTACGTGGATGGCCAGACCTCGGTGGACATCCATATTCTCCAAGGGGACCGCGAACTGGCCAAGGACAACCGTAGTCTCGCCCGGTTCCAGCTCAAGGTTCCTCCGCTGCCGGCCGGGGTCCCGCGCGTGGAAGTCCAGTTCCTCATCGACGCAAACGGCATCCTGAACGTGACCGCCAAGGATGTCCGGACCGGCCAGACCCAGTCTCTCGAGGTCAAGCCATCGTACGGGCTGACGGACGAGGAAGTGGAGCGGATGATCAGCGAGTCCTTCAAATTTGCCGCCGAGGACCTGAAGGCGCGCCAGGTCATCGAGGCGCGGACGGAGGCCGAAGCCATCATCAAGGCCACCGAGAAGGCTTTGGGGCTCGGCGGCCACTTGATCGATGCAGAGGAGACGGCCGCGATTCGGGGCTCTCTCGCGGCCCTGGAGACGGCCAGAGGAAGCGAAGACCATCGAACGATTCGAGCCCGCATCGCCGACGTGGAAAAGGTCACGCACCACTTGGCTGAGGTGCTGATGGACACCTCCCTGAAGGAGGCGCTGCAGAACAAGAAACTATCAGAGCTGCCGTAGGTGGGTAGTTCGGAGCATATAGCTTATGGCTCATAGCTTATAGCCAGAGTTTCCGGCCACTCGCCATAGGCCATACGCCATAGGCTCTTAAGGAGTTGGAAATGGATCTGAAATGGCAGGATGCTGAAGAGATCGCCATCCGGCTGCTGGAAGCCCATCCGGATACCGACCCGCTGACCGTACGGTTCACCGATATGCATACCTGGGTCACGGCCTTGCCGGAGTTCAGGGACGATCCCAAGAAGTCAAACGAGAAGATCCTGGAAACCATCCAGATGGCCTGGCACGAAGAATACCAGGACGCGAAGCCCTGAAGACAAGAGCAAATGGCCTATGGCTGATGGCGGGAGCTCCAGAAACCCTGACTATACACTATAAGAATCTATACGCTCTTAGCCTCTACCGTTGGGCTGCGGCAGCCGCCCCCTCTCCGAATTGATCCAGTTTATAGAAGTCCGTGGGATCGACGTGCTGAGGCGCTGATTCGGTCGGCTCGGTTCCTTTGGCGAAAATCTCCACCGTGCCGGGCTGCCCCTCGTCCGTCAAGAGACCGGTGTTCGGATCCACCTTCACGAATTGGATGTCGTCCGGAATCTCGAAGGGCATGACCGGCAGGGACGGCAGGACGGCCTGCATGAATTCGACCCAAATGGGCAGGGCTGCGTGGGCTCCGGACTCCGTCTCTCCCAGGGTCCGAACATCGTCAAACCCCACCCAGACGCCCACAACCAGGTTCGGCGTGTAGCCGATGAACCAGGCGTCCGTGTAATCGTTCGTCGTGCCGGTTTTGCCGGCGACCGGCCGCTCGATGGACCGCGCCAATTGTCCTGTTCCCTTCTGGATGACGTCCTCCATCATGTTGGTGATCAAATACGACGTCTCCCGCGACACCACCTGCTTGGGTTCGAACAACTTCTGCTCCAGCATCTGCCCCCCGTTGTCCTGTACCACTGCGATGGAATAGGGCTCCAACTGCAGCCCTTGGTTGGCGAAGATGCCGTACGCCGCCGTCAATTCCAACAGGGTGACGCCGGAGGATCCCAGCGCCAGCGAGAGATCCTGGTTGAGAGGGCTGGCGATCCCCAGGGTCCTCGAGAAGTCCACGACCTTGCGGACGCCGATCTTTTCGAGCAACCGGACCGTTGCTACGTTTCGGGAATGGATCAGGGCTTCCCGCAGGCTGATGATGCCGAAAAACTTCTTCTCGTAATTCTCCGGCTTCCAGGTTTTTTCAGGATCCTCATTCTCGTACACGACCGGCGCATCCACCACGAGCGTGGCGGGACTTAAGCCTACGTCCAGGGCGGTCGCATAAATGATGGGCTTGAATGAAGACCCGGGCTGCCGGTGCGCCAGGACCGTCCGGTTGTACTCGCTGCGGGTGAAATCATAGCCGCCCACCATGGCCCGGATCGCGCCGGTCCGCGGATCAATCGCCATCAGGCCGCCTTCCACGATCGGCGTCTGGTCCAGCTTGAATTGCGCGCCCTCACGGTCCCGCTTCTTGACCGCCACCTCGATCACATCCCCGGGCTTCAGCAGCTGCTTCACGGTCGGCAGCACCGCCACGTCCTTGGTCGGATCCTTGCCCCGCAGGCGGCGCCTGGCCCAAGCCATGTCGTCGAACGCCAGCTTGCCGACGAGGGTGCCGGCCTGCACCAGCACGTGGTCCTTGGCCACCTTGGTGACGACCCCCTGCAAGACATCCCCTTCATGGACCGAGTCGGCCGGCGGCCCCGTGGGCTTGTCGATCAACGCCGTCACGTCTTGTTTGCCGATCGGGCCCCGCCAGCCCTGCCGTTTGTCCAGCTGCCGCAGCCCGTTGCGGACAGCCTGTTCGGCCGCCCTTTGCATGGCTTCGTTCAGGGTCGTGAAGACTTCGATCCCGCCCTTGTACACCATCGATTCGCCATACGTCGCCACCAGGTGCTGGCGGACATACTCGATGAAGTAGGGGGCGATCTGCTCGGAGGTGGGATGGCTGAAGGACAGCTCCTGGGCGACCGCCTCCTGCCGTTCCTCCGCCGTGATGAATCCGGCCTCCTCCATCCGGGCCAGCACGTGCTCCTGCCGACGCTTGGCCCGATCGGGGTTTCGAAGGGGCGAGTAATTGTTGGGAGACTTGGGAAGGCCCGCCAGCAGGGCTGCTTCCGCCAGGTTCAGTTCGGCCAGGGGTTTTCCGAAATAGGTCTGCGCCGCGGAGCCGACGCCGTAGGCTCCCTGCCCGAAATAGATCTGGTTCAGGTACAAATCCAGGATCTGCTCCTTGCTCAGAATCAGCTCCATCTTGTAGGCCAAGATCAATTCTTTGAATTTCCTTCCATAGGTCCGCTCCGGCGAGAGAAAGAGGGACCGGGCCAGTTGCTGGGTGATCGTGCTCGCCCCTTCCACCTTTCCGCCCCGCCGCAGGTTGGTCCAAACGGCGCGAACGATCCCGATGATGTCCAGGCCCGGATGCTCAAAGAACCGTGCGTCTTCCACCGCGACGACGGCGTCGATCAGATTCTGAGGGATGTCCGCAAGCGGCGTCAGAATCCGCCGCTCGACGTAATACTGGCCGATGATCTGGCGGTCGTCCGAATAGACTCGGCTCACGAGGCTGGGCTGGTACTCCTGGAGGGTGTCCAGCGACGGCATGTCCTGCAACACATACCAGAAGACCCCGGCCGTGATGCCCGCCAGCAGGCCCGCCAGGGCCAGCAGCACGAGCAGGGCCAGGCGCCAGCGCGAGCGGCGGGCGGGCGGGCGTCGAGCAAACAATGGTTCATCAAACGGCATGCAACAGGGCTCCGACGGGGGATGGCGGCGGCGCGGGCAAGCAAGCGCGTCGGACAATGGGTTACCATACAATGCCGTCCTCCAAAACTCAATCCCGGCGGCAAGGCTCACGCCTCTCACGTTACGCAGAGTCGGCTTGAATTTCACCGCCCGGCTCGCGTATAATCTGTTGCGACGCCGTATCGCGGCGTCTTTTTTTTGCTGGAAGGCTTCTCGTCATGGACCGGCAGACAACGACCGATTCGACGACCCAGACCGCCGTTCGGCACCCTCCTACGGGCCGCCGGGAAGACATCCGGAACATTGCCATCATTGCCCATGTCGATCACGGCAAGACCACCTTGGTGGACGCCGTGCTCCGCCAGACGCATGTTCACCGCAAGATCAACCAGATGGGGGAGCGCATCCTGGATTCCATGGACCAGGAGCGGGAACGGGGCATCACAATTCGGGCTAAAAACGCCAGCGTCACGTATAAGGACGTGAAGATCAACCTGGTGGACACCCCCGGACATGCCGACTTCGGCGGCGAGGTGGAGCGGACCCTCCGCATGGTGGACGGCGTCCTCCTGCTCATTGACGCCAAGGAAGGTCCCATGCCCCAGACCACCTTCGTGCTGCGCAAGGCCCTGGCGCTCGGCCACCGGGCCATCGTGGTCATCAACAAGATCGATCGGCCGGACGCGGTTGTGGACGATGTGCTGAACCGGACCTTCGATCTGTTCGTACACCTGGGCGCCACGAACGAACAGTTGGATTTCCCGATTGTCTATGCCTCCGCGATCAATGGCACGGCCACCTTGGACGTCAACAAGCCCGGCACCGACATCACGCCCCTGCTGGACACGATCCTAGACCATATTCCGGGCCCGGCCATCAACGCCGATGCTCCCCTCCAGATCCTGGTACTGGCCCTGGCCTACGACCCCTACAAAGGCAAGATGGGGACAGGCAAGATCCAATCAGGCTCGATTGCCAGGCGACAGCCTGTCGTTCAGATCAAGCGGGACGGAACCCACGTGGCGGGCAAGGTCACCGATCTGGCGGTCTTCGCCGGCCTGGAGCGGGCGGATGTCGAGCGAGCCGAGGCAGGCGAGATCGTGGCCGTAGCAGGCCTGCCGGAGATCGGGATCGGTGAGACCATCGCCGACCCCGAGCAGCCGATCGCGCTCCTCCCGGTGACCATCGACGAGCCGACCGTCCAGATGACTTTTGCCGTCAACAACAGCCCCTTTGCTGGCCGGGAAGGCAAGTATCTGACGTCCCGGCACCTGCGCGAGCGTCTGTTCAAAGAACTGGAAACCAACGTGTCCCTGCGCGTGCAGGAAACCGACAGCCCCGACCGATTCCTGGTCGCGGGCCGCGGCGAACTGCACCTGGCGGTTCTGATCGAGCAGATGCGCCGGGAGGGGTACGAGCTGCAGGTCTCGCAGCCAGAGGTCATTCTCCACAATGAGAACGGAGTCCTCACGGAGCCCTATGAGGAACTGACCATCGACGTCCCCGCTGACTATCAGGGCGCGGTCATCGAAGAAGTGGGGCAGCGGCGCGGCGAGCTCCGGCACATGAAGTTGATCCATTCGGAAGGGACCGCCAGCGAGATGCACCTCGAATACCACATTCCCACCCGCGGAGTGATCGGACTCAAGAACGTGCTCATGGCCAAAACGCGCGGCACCGCCATCCTGCACCACGTCTTCCAACGGTACGAGCCGGCCGATCCGCGGGCCTTGCTCGTGGCGCCGCACGGTTCGCTGGTCGCCTTCGAAGATGGGACCAGCAATGCTTACGGCCTGTTCATGATCCAGGAGCGCGGCAGCCTCTTCATCGGCCCCGGCGTGGAGGTCTATCAAGGCATGGTGGTCGGTCAGAACAGCCGGGACGAGGATCTGGACGTCAACATCTGCAAGGCCAAGCACCTGACCAACATGCGGGCCTCCGGTTCGGATGAGGCGCTCACTCTCACCCCGCCCAGGCAAATGACGCTGGAGTTCGCCCTGGAGTATACTGGGCCGGACGAGCTGGTGGAGGTGACACCGACCTGCCTGCGGATTCGCAAGCGCTTGCTGAATCCGGAAGACCGTCGCAAGGCGCGCAAAGACCGCCGTCTCTGACGCCATCCTTCATGCCGGAGCCCTGAACATGAAAATCCGGCGCAAGTCCACCAAGCTGGCTCGTCACGCTCGGCCCCTCTACATCATCGGCTATTCTTCCCCGCCGCCCCACCTGGCGGAGGTGCGGACTTGGTTTGATCTGGAATACGGCGGACCGCTCACGCTCAAGGAGGACCATGTCGGCTCCTCCGCCCTTGTGTTGGCCGGCCACGGACCCTGGAATGCCGCCTTTCAACTCTCGCTCCCCCCTGAAGAGGCCACCTCATGGAAGGAGCGGCTTCACTGGGGACATCCCCAGGCCGGGCTGGTGCTCCCAACCTCGGCACCAACAAGCCGGGCGATCGACCAGATCCTGCACGCCGCGCGTCTGGCCAGAGGCCTGACCCTGTTGACCGGCGGCACTGCCTATGACGTCATCGCCCATACATACCTCAACCCTTCGGACTGGAAAGATCGGCCGCTCGACCGGTTCAAAGCCGGCGACCATCTCGTTGTCGACCAGGAAGAAAGCGTCGACCGTGGCTCAGAGCGGTTTTACACCAGGGGATTGACGAAATTTAAGCTGGATGAACTTGAGACCTTCAGGCCCCTTGGCCTGCCCAGCCGCCCGGTCCTGGAGAGCCTGATGGACATTGCCGAGGAGATGCTCCAGACCGGCCATTGCCCCAAAGTCGGCGCGACCCTTGAGATTCCCAGGCTTGGGCTAACCTTGCAGATAATCAGGCACAGAACGACGGCTCCTTCAGAGGGGGCGGTACCAATCAGGGAGATCGTGTGGGGCCAACAGGCCGGGAAAGACTAGGCTGATCTGGGCCTTTTGGCCAATTGACAAACTTTCCGAGGCCATGTTACCAACAAGGGCTCACAATCGATCAGGCAACCGCCTTCTCCTCAACCACAAACAAGCCAAGGAGGTTTCCAATGGCCATCGATGCCGCTCCTGAGATAAAAGCCGGGGACACAGCCCCTGATTTCACCCTGAAAGACCAGGACCAGAAGGACGTCAAGCTGAGCGACTTCAAAGGCAAAAAGAATGTCGTGCTCGCCTTCTACCCCCTGGACTGGAGCCCGGTCTGCACAGGAGAAAACAAGTGTTTGAGCGATGACATGCCAAGCTTTCAATCCTCGAACGCGGAAATCTTCGGCATCAGCACGGACAGTTTTTTCTCCCACAAGGCCTGGGCTGATTCCCTTGGGCTGAAGCACCGCCTCCTGGCCGACATGCATCGCACGGTCTCCAAGGCCTACGGTCTCTATTTCGATCCGCTGAACTGCTCGAAGCGCGCCACCGTGATCGTCGACAAGAACGGCCAGGTGGCCTATGTGAAGGTGCAGGAAATCAAAACGGCGCGGGACGATAAGGAAATCCTCGCCGTTCTGAAGAAGCTGAGCTAACGTCCGTCAAAAGGCCTGAAAGTCGGAAAGCCTTCAAGTCCAGGCTTTCTGACTTTCGGACTTTTGACTTTACGACTTATACGGCGACGATGGCTGGTACGATCGAGGACGTCAGCGACGTCAATTATGAGGAGTTTCGGCAGGCTCCCGCCTCCGTCGTCGCCTATGGGATCGCTTCCTGCGAGCCCTGCAATGCCTACGATCCGATCCTGGAGCAGACCGCGGCGCGCTTCGCCACGGTACGGATCGGCAAGGCCAAGATGCACGTTCCCGGTCGGTGCCGAGAGATCAAGAAACAGCACAACTTCGAAACCTACCCGACCACGCACCTCTTTTCTAAAGGAAAGCTGTTGATCACTCGGGAAGGAAAGCTGGAAGCGGACGAACTGGCGGCGCTGATCAACGACCACCTGCTCACAAGTTGAGCAGGACCTGTCTTCTATCCGACATACTCGTAATAGGCATCCCTCGACTCCCGCAGCCCGACCCGTTCCAGCCGGACGTCTGGAACGGCTTTCACCAGGAGCCGCCAGATCAACCGGACCAGGTTCTCGCCCGTCGGGGCAAGCTGTGACAGCTCCGGGTCCTGGCCGAGGTCCTTGCGGTTGAACCGTGTCACCACCTGTTCCTGTACGGCCCGATCCAACGCCGGAATATCCGTCACCATCCCCGTCTCCCCCCCGATGGGGCCGCCCACCGTCACGTGGAGCACGTAATTATGGCCGTCAAGATCCTGCACGGCCTCGCCCTTTCTGCGCGAGCGGCGGCTATCCCCTTCTGCGCATCGATCGGCGGGAGGCCGGCAGGCTGCCGAGAAATGGTACCGGCGGATCAGACTTGCGGCGCCTCCCGCTGTCCTGATCTCAGCAGAGAGATCATCATCCTCATAGAGTCTGATCTTCTCCAGCACCCCGATTTCCGGACGGGTTGAAAGAATCCGCCACAGAACCCCGGCGATGTTCTCGCTTGTGGGGATCATCCGTGTGAAGTAGCGGGTGTCCAGATTGAGGTGTTTGTGGTCGAATTCTTCCAGCACCTCTTTTAAGATTTGCTTGAGATCATAGAGGTTCACCACCATGCCCGTCTGTGCATCAACCTCGCCGGCGACGGTTACTTCCAGCATATAATTGTGCCCATGACCCGGGTCATTATGGCACGCGCCGAAGACCGCTCGGTTGCGGGCCTCGTCCCAGGCGTCATTATAGTAGCGGTGGGCCGCAGCAAACTCGATCCGCTTAGTCAGGAAGACTCGGGCCATATTCCTCGTCCGGTGAGAATGAAAAGGCCGGGATCGTCAGACACCTGCACGGTGGACGATCCCGGCCTTCGGGAAACGTAACAACTTCGCACACTCGCCGCGCCCAGGCTTAGGCGCTGAAGGAACTCCCGCAGCCGCAGGTGGTTTTGGCCTGCGGGTTCTTGATCGCAAAGCCCGATCCCTGCAGGCTGTCCACATAGTCCACTTCCGCCCCCTGCAGCAGCGGCGCGCTCTGCGAATCCATGATGACCTTCACCTCCCCCTTCTCGATCACCGTGTCATCCTCGGCCATCTTGGATTCAAACGACATCCCGTATTGGTAGCCGTGGCACCCGCCTCCCCGCACGTAAATGCGCAGGCCGACCACGTCTTGTTCTTCCTTCATGAGCTCCCGAATCTTCTGTTCCGCCACCGGCGTAATGGTAACCATGTGCCTCCTCCATTGATCCGCGAGAACCGCCGCTGAAGCGCGTGTTTTGATAATATAAAACCGGCAGGGTGATAAGTCAACCCACCGTCAAGAAAGACTGGCGGGCCCTTTCTGGATCCATTTTTACCCAAGCAATCGGTACGGCTAGCTATACCTCGGCTACAACGCCTCCTACGCCCCGGTCTTCGATGCCGTCGGCAACCCCAGATCCTCCAGCCATTCCCGCCAAAGTTCCTCGGAAACCGGCGCCTCGGCCTTGTAGGCCGCATGGTCCACCAGGATCGAGGCCGCCTGCCTGGCCCCGAGCAAGGCTTCAACAAAGTCCCTCGTAGGCCGAAACCGGACGAAATGGACCGCGCTGATCTTGTCTTCCTTGCTGTGCCCTCCCTCGAACTCCCCGAATACTTTAAACGGGCCGGCGGCCAGGGCGACTGACTTGCCCCGATCAATGCCCTGGAACGAATCCAGATCCTGTTTGATGCGGTCGGATTCCGTGATTTCAATGAACAGGGTTGCGCTCAACTCCCCCTCGGCTGGAAGCAGCGCGTTGTAGATATCCAGCTCGTCCTGCACTTTCACCGGGTCGAAGATATGCTCCACCCGGATCATTTCTTGAATCTGAAACTGGATCGTGTCGCGGTTTTCAAAAATCAACGTGACCTGCTCGCCGACCGAAATGCGGCGCCGCTGCTTCATCTCGATGATCCGCCTGCGGAAGGAATCCCGCTGCCGCTCGTAGTCCCTCTGCGGGATCAGATCTTCTTGTGTGAGGGGCCTCATGACGGCAATCCGTAGGCATCCCGGACGATCTGGATGGGATGGAGCGTCGGCCTGCCACCGGCTTGGCGGGAAGAGCCAGCCTGGTCCAGTTGAAGCGCCGCCAGCGGACAATCGGACGCCACGAGGTCAGCCGGGGCGTTTTCAATCTCCCGCACTGCCTTGCCGGCAATCTTCATCGAGAGATCAAAGAACTCGAGCTTAGCCCCCCAGGTTCCGTCATGCCCCGAACAGCGCTCGATCACGACAACCTGAGCCCCGGCCAGCTCCATCAACTCCTTGGATTTAAAGCCGATGTTCTGGTCTCGCAGGTGGCAGGGGATCTGATAGGCTACGCGGCCAGGTTTCTTCGTAAAGTCCGTCGCCAGGGTCCCGGCTCGCTTCAGGCGCATGAGGTACTCGCAAACGTCGAACGTGCGCCGGGACAAGTTCGCGGCCTCGTCGCCTGGCAGCAAATAGGGATACTCCCGCTTGAGCATCAGGCTGCAACTGGGCGCCGGCGCCACGACATCGTACCCGGCCTCCAGCCAAGGCCGCAGCGCACTCATGTTGGCCTTGGCCGCCGTGATCATCGCGTCGGTATCGCCCAGATCAAAGGCGGGCATTCCGCAGCACCGCTGTGCCGGCATCACCACTTCGATTCCATTCTTTTCCAACACCTGCACGGTTGCCTTTCCCACATCGGTGGCCTGGTAATTGACCAGGCAACTGGCGAAAAGCGCCACCTTGCCGTTTGCTCCAGGAGGCTTATCCGGCCGTGCCCGCTTGGCCCACCATCGCGGGAAGGTCTCGGCTTGGAATCGCAGCACCTGCCGATCGCGATGGACTCCCATCACCAACTCCATCAAGGATCGCAGCCACTTGATACCCATCATCCAGTTGACGAAGGGAGCCACGAGACTGCCCAGGCGGCCGATCAGGTCGGTCTTGATCAGCAGCCGGTCACGCCAGCTCGCCCCCTTTTCGGCTACGACCTGCTTCTTCCAGGCAATCATAAGACGGGGAAAATCGATCTCGTACTGGTGCGGCGGCGTATACGGACAGTGGTTGTAGCAGAGCTTGCAGTAGTAGCACTCCCTGGCCACTTGTTCGAGGTTTGCCGGAGTGAGCTTGCCGACGTCGCTTTCGTACAAGTCAATACGGTCGAACAGCGTGGTGAAGGAAGGGCAGAGGTTAAAGCAGCGCCGGCAGCCGTCGCAGATCTCGTACACACGGAGCGTTTCTTTTTCCAGCTGCGGACGGCCCCACCCAGGAGACGTGAGATCAAACCCCTTCACGCGAGAGTCCTTTTGATGCGGGGGAATCAACTGGGAGGCGAGATCGGCTCGCCTCCCAGGATCGGATGGATTAGACCGGCTTCAACCCCTCTAATCCTTTGGTGAACCGGTTGGCATGGGAACGCTCGGCCTTGGCCAGGGTCTCAAACCATTCTGCCAGCTCCGGGAAACCCTCATCGCGGGCCGTCTTCGCCATGCCCGGGTACATCTGGGTATATTCATACGTCTCGCCTTCGATCGCGGATTTGAGGTTCGCTTCGGTATTACCGATCGGCACGCCTGTGGCCGGATCCCCGACTTCCCTCAAGAAATCCAGGTGGCCGAAGGCGTGGCCGGTTTCGGCCTCGGACGTGTCCCGAAACAGGCCCCCGACATCGGGATACCCCTCAATGTCCGCCCGCCGCGCAAAATAGAGATACCGCCGGTTCGCCTGGGATTCCCCCGCAAACGCGTTCTTGAGGTTGTCGTGACTCTTGGTGCCTTTCAAGCTCTTGCCCATGATCCCCTCCTTTGAAAGTCAACGTGTGAAAGAAATTAACGGTGCCGCCGGTGATCCGGCCGAGACAGATGCCTGCCCGCTCTGCAGCAGGTCGAGCAGTATCCGTGAAACTCCACCCGATGCCCGGTGACTTCGAACCCGCCCTTCAGCCGACCCGAAACAGAAAGGCGATCCAGCGCCTCGTCCGTCAGGTCTTGAATACTTCGACAACCCAGACACACCAGGTGATGGTGCGGGGTGATATTGGCGTCGAACCGGGACCGATCGTGCCAGTAGTTGACCTCGTGCACGAGACCGGCCTCCCGCAAGACCCCCAGGGTGTAATAGACCGTGTTCGGCGAGATCATCGGGTGTTGTCGCCTCACGTGCCGGTGCAGGTCTTCGGCTGTCGGATGGCTGACGGTCCCGGCCAGAGCCTGATAAATGGCGGCGCGCTGTGGCGTCATCTTCAACCCGCGCTCCCGAAACCGCATCCGCATCTCATCCGGGGTGAGTCTCATCTGATTCCTTGTTAGGATTGATTCCTATATAGCACGGCTGGGCCGACAGGTCAACGGGCGCACAGGGCAGGTTCCGCAGGCGCGGCGGCCAGGGCCCGGTCCATGAACGAGCGCGGCGAAACCCGCGCCTCCCGGTCGCCTACTCGCCGTACGCCGGCAATTCCCCGGCCATCTCAGCCAGGGTCTTGTAGGACTGATCCTTCGCCGAAAGCAACGGATGGCTGACCGGCCAGGCGATACCCAGATCCGGGTCGTTCCAAATGATACCCCGCTCGTCCTGGGGCGAATAAAAATCCGTGCAATTGTAGATCATCCCGGCTGTTTCGCTGAGCACGCAGAAGCCGTGGGCAAAGCCGATCGGGATGTACAGCTGGCGCCTGTTTTCGACCGACAACTCCGCGCCATACCACTGGCCAAAAGTCGGAGACCCCCTCCGTATGTCCACGGCCACGTCAAAGACACGGCCTTCTACCACCGAGACAAGCTTCCCTTGCGCATGCTTGATCTGATAGTGCAACCCTCTCAGGGTGCCGCGAACTGATTTTGAAAAATTGCTCTGAACAAACGGCCCTGGAACGCCGCTTGCTGCATATTTCTTGGCATGGCAAATCTCAAGAAAATACCCGCGTGGATCAGGAAACACATCGATCTCGACGAGCATGACGCCCTTCAGCGGGGTTTCAGTAACGCGCATGTCCACCCTCTTGCTTGCCGGCGGCTGGGACGCAGATATTACCCTATCTGCCCGTCGAAAAGAATCCCCAAGTTGATTTCGGCTGCGGTCTCCTGCTACGTTCCCATCCACAGACAACGGGGCCAGCACGTCTTCCAACCATGCCGCTCAATGTCCGGTTTTACGCGATTCGCCTGCTCTTGGCAGCAGCCCTCCCAGGGATCTTCTCGGCCTGCGCGCCGGCACACCACCAGAAGCTTCTCGACTTGACCCATGACTTCGGGCAGGAGACGATCTATTGGCCTCATAACAAACGCTTTCAGTGGGAAAAGACGGATTGGGGTATGACCCCCGCCGGGTACTGGTACGCATCGGCCAATTTTTCCGCATCCGAGCATGGCGGTACGCACATGGATGCCCCGATCCACTTCGGGCGGGAGCGCAGGACCATCGATCAGATTCCGCTGGAGCAACTGACAGGGCCGGCAGTCGTCATCGACGTGCGAAGCCGGTGCAGCGGGAATCCCGACTATGAATTGACGGTGGACGATGTCACGGCGTGGGAAGCGCAGCATGGTCGTATCCAGGATGGCACCCTGGTATTTATGCTCTCCGGGTGGGGATCGCGCTGGTCCGACCCGACGAGTTACCTCGGCAGCATGACGCCGGATGATCCTCATTCGCTGCACTTTCCCGGTCTTTCTCGGGAGGCGGCTGAGTTGTTGGTCAGCCAGCGGGCCGTTCGCGGAGTGGGGATCGACACGGCCAGTATCGATCCCGGCCGGTCCCGCGACTTTCCCGTTCACCGACTATTGAATGAGGCGAATATCTATGCGTTGGAGAATGTGGCCGCCCTTGAGCAGCTTCCACCGCGTGGAGCCACGGTCTGGACCCTGCCGGTCAAAATTAAAGGGGGAACGGGGGGGCCGGTTCGTATCGTGGCTGTCCTTCCCTGAACAAAGCGGCCAGCGGGGGTGCTCTCACCTAATCGGGTGGTTTTGGATACAGCTTTTGCAGATGTTCGATCAGGGGAAGAGCTTCGGGAGTGCTGGAGCGGGTCGGCTCGCTCGGCGGATGGTCCCAGGTGAGCGTGTGAATCCCGGCTTCCGTCAAGAGGCTGCGGATCGTTTCGACCATCGCCTCGAGGGTCACCTCGGTGCCGAATCGAAGATCCAGCACCCGTTCTTCATCCCTGAGGGGGGGAGGACCGTCGTTGGTCAAGGCCCAGCACCGATCAAAGACTGCGGTCCGGAGGGATTCAGGCACGTTCAGGGTCGGCAGGCGGGAAGTGCAGAGAGCGATCACCAGGAGAACGAACTGAAGATCGGGCATGTTCGGACGGTGAACGTCGAGCGATTGCATGAAACCACCCTTTAACAAACCAGACCGGATGAGTCAACGGGTGTTGCCTTGGAGCGCGCATCAGCCAGGTAGCATGGAACGGACGACCACGCAAGGGGACCCTGGTGCATGGTGACCATTACGCTCATGGGTCAATTGCAGACTACGGATGGCGAGCACGACCTTGCCTTCGAGGCTCCCGAGCCGATGACCGTGCGCCAGCTCATCCAGCGGCAGGGGGAATCCCTGCGGCCGGTCCTCGATCTCATCAGGCAAAAAAAGCTATTGGTTACCGTGAACAAACGCATCGCCAGCGAAGATACCCGCATCCAAGACGGGGACAGCATCAAGCTGGTGGCCCATGATGGCATGGGAGGCAGCGGGCTGGCTCCATCAGTATAGTCCGCCCCTTTCTCCGGATATCCTTACCGAGACCAGCGGCTGCGCGGAGATGCCGATCCAAACAGAAAGGGGCTGGCTTCCTTTCGGAAGCCGGCCCCTTGCCCGTCAGCGTATTATTTTTAAGAAAAGTCTCGAACCGACAGGACCGTTGAGCTCCACACAGAGGAAGAGCCGTTTGGATCAACGTTTACCGAGAATGGCATCCTTGGCGGCTTTGGCCACGCGGAACTTGACCACCCGCTTGGCCGGAATCTTGATGGCTTCGCCTGTTTGAGGATTGCGCCCCATCCGGGCCTTCCGGTTTGCCAGCACCAGCTTGCCAATCCCTGGAAGCATGAAGGTGTTCTTGGCTTCCTTATGCGCCAGGTTCGCCAGATCGTCCAGAAGCTGCGCCGCAGCCTTCTTGGTGATGCTGGCTTTTCCCGCCAGGTGATCTGCAATCTGGGACTTTGTCATCGCTTTTGCCATACGGACCTCCTCACGATCATTAAGGTGAACTGCGACAGTCTGTGTCGATTTGTTTCAACCGGATGAAGCCGAAAACCCATTGCCCAGAGCCACGATCACCGGGGACCCGGACCTGAAGCCGGAGGGAAGTGTAGCGAAAGTCCCCCTTGCTGTCAACCACAAAAAACAATGAGTGCCGCGGTATCGGAAAGCCTGTCAGCCCGGCCATGAGGCCTGATCTTGAACCGCGGCTGGGGAGAGAGTACAGTATCGGCTGATCGTTCAACCCCTCCCGAACGGGGCGTCAGTCCGCGAGGAGCTATGGGCAAAGAACTGCCGGTCGTGCCGTCCACTCCGCAGCCTCAACAGCCTGAAGCAGCCGAGGGAGCGGTCTACGCACGGGTGTTTTGCAGCCGCGAGAATTCTCCCCCTCTTCGTCTGCTCCTGGACTTCCTCAAAGCCAAGGGCCAGATTCCGTTGATCCCCAAGGTAGACCCGGCCGCCCTCGATGACTGGGCCTGGGTGCAAATCTCGCTCGGCTATCATCGCGAGCGCAAGCCCATCCAGCTCTTCTGCACGCGCGATCGCGGAAGCTATCGGGAAGACTTTGAAAAGGAACGGTCCCAGTTCCTGAACCGGCTCTCGATTTTCGACGACATCGAAGCCCAACTCGTCCGTGAACACGTGACGCGCGCACGGTTCATCGTCACCTCGCGTTTCGTGCCGTCCGATATCACGGAGGAAGGGTACGACTTCAACGGCTGGATCCTCGAGTTTTTTCAGGAGAACTGCAACGGCGTGGTCCAGGTCGACGGACAGGGATTCTTTTCCCCCAAGGGGGACCTGGTCGTCGAGCTCGAAGACTAACCGGCGCCCCCTGCCCATGCACGCCCCGTTTCCATTCCACACGCGCTTCCTCGCTCGCGCCGAAGGGTGGTTCACCCGTGCAAGCGCGTCCCTGCTCGGGCAACTTCCCTGCCGAAGAGGGTGCAGCCGATGCTGCATCGGCCCTTTTGCGATCACGACGTTGGACGCCGCCGAGTTGCAGCGAGGGTTGGTCGCCTTGAACCGGTCGGTTCGTCAAGAGATCGAAGGCAGGGCTCGCGTCCAGGCACGCAGGGTCGAATCGGAGTTCCCTCGCCTGAAACAATCGCCATACCTCGACGACTGGAGCGACCCCGACATCGATGCCTTGGTCGAACGCTTTGCCGACTTGCCCTGTCCTGCGCTGCATTCCGATGGAAGCTGCCTCGTCTATCCGTTCCGACCCGCCACTTGCAGGGCGATGGGGATTCCCGTCGAGACGGACGGCTTGGTCGAAGGGGCCTGTCCAGTCCAGTCATTCATCCCGATCGTCCGGCTGACACGCTCATTGCGGGAAGAGGAGCAGGTTCTCGCAGCACAGGAAGCCGTTGCAATCGACTCTTTGCGGCAGATGTCGCACCAGGACAAAGAAGAAGTCTTACTGACCTATGGATTTCTGTCTGATTCCGCCACCCGCTCGAGTGAACCTAGACAGGGATCGGAGCGGTGTGTTAAGGTGTCGGCCTCCTTGCTCGAAGCGGATGCGCCTGTAGCTCAGCGGATAGAGCACTAGCCTCCGGAGCTAGGGGCCACAGGTTCAAATCCTGTCAGGCGCACCATGTGAACCGGTGAGGAGTGAGGAGTAAGGTGTCAGGCGAATGCAGCAATCTTTACTCCCCACGCCTAACTTCTCACGCCTTACGTCAAATAGGTGGGGCCGTTAGCTCAGCTGGTAGAGCAGCTGACTCTTAATCAGCGGGCCGCAGGTTCGATCCCTGCACGGCCCACCATACCAAGCTTCGCTTGAACGGCGGGCTCATTATCGCTTTATTGAGCCTGCGCCCGCCGAGAAATCCCTCAATTTGATTGTACTTGTTATCTCAATACCACGCTTGCGAGTACCGCCCTCTTCGATCGCTCGACCCAGAGGCTCTCGACGGGTCAACTGAGGGCGGAGAGGTTTTTTGCCTCCAGTGAGAATCGATCAACTTCATTTGAACCCAAGCATCAGTTGCTCTTCAGTGCAACGGGTGTAACGATCACATGTGCGCGGAGAGGTCTTTTGCCTCTCAAGAGCCGAACGGGAAGCCCCGCTCGGCTCTTTTGTTGACCAGTCCTCCGTCACCGCTTCTGAGCATTCTTCTGTTACCAGTCACTCCCATTTGGTATCCCCCGTTTTCACCATCGCCAAGGCGAACGCCCAGGCCGCAGGGGATCAAGGCGGTTACGCCATCCGCGGCGACTCACCCGGCCCAGAGCTGACTTGATTCTTCGATTCAGTCGTATGGTCTGGCATGAGGATTGCGTCATGTGTCGGACCATCTTCTGGCTTACGCACTCTCGAGCGTGAAACCGGCGACAGCGATCCGCAGCCAGCCTTCGTTGCGATGGTTGCCGGGGAGTCGCCAGGCGGCATAGTTGAAGCCTGAGCAGGTCGGTCGAGTAGGAAAACCTTTCCCTTCCGGCAGGAAGAAAATGCCTGTTGATACCTCGATCACACGGGTCATGCAATTGCTGTTCGGCCCGGTGTCAAAACCGGCGCCCACGGCCTCAGGCACCCCCCCACTCTCCCGAGCATGGCTGGGCTTTCTGACCCTCTGGTTCGTGCTCCTCAGCCCCGCGGGGGGACTGTGCAGCCCGGCCGCAGAATCGGAGACTGCGCAACCGAAATCGTGGTGGATCGAGCCGCAGGTGACCTGGTGGTTCCCGACGCTTCACGGGAGATTCCTGAGTTCCGTAGGCGGCGCGCCCGGAACAAATTTGCACCCGGGCGGCGATCTGGGCATGAAAACCGTCAGAAATTTCGTGTGGCCGAGTCTGACGGCACACCTCGCGGATCGGCATCGCTTGATCTTTTCTTATCTTCCCATGAACTACGGAGGCGATCGCACCTTGACCCAGTCAGTGTCTTTCCTCGGAAGGCAGTTCGCGGCCGGCACGAGCCTCCACAGCGAGTTGAGCCTCACCGATTACTCGGCCAC
>VGXG01000035.1 GCA_016873395.1 Nitrospira sp.
CTTCGTGTGAACCGGCGACTCATTTTTGTTTTATCGCAATTGACGCCGCCGGAGAAAACCCTCAAGCGGTTCTATCTTCTTCTGATTTCATACCAAGCTTCGCTTGAAAGTAGTCAGTTTTCAGTCATCAGTCTTCAGTCTCGAAACTGAGAACTGCACGCTGAGGACCGACAACTTCTCCTTTGCTGCGAGCGGATAGTTACTTTGTCTTCGTACCAAGCAAAACAGAAGTATGAAGGATGAATGCTGAAGGGGGATTGCCCTCAGGTCATCATTCCGCATTCCTCATTCATCGTTCTCTCACGATCCGCTCCGCACCCATGTACGGACGGAGTGCCTCCGGAATCATCACGGACCCGTCGGCTTGCTGGTAGTTTTCCAAGATCGCCACCAACGTTCTCCCCACTGCCAGACCTGATCCGTTGAGCGTATGGACGAACTCGGTCTTGCCGTCCTTCTTGCCGCCGGAGGGGCGATAACGAATCTCGGCGCGTCTGGCCTGGAAGGCTTCGCAATTGCTGCAGGAGGAAATCTCGCGGAAGCAGTTCTGCGAGGGCAGCCAGACTTCCAGGTCGTAGGTCTTGGCCGCCGAGAACCCCAAGTCTCCCGCGCAGAGGTTGACTACACGATAATGGAGCCCCAGTCCCTGCAGCACCGCTTCGGCCGCGCTGGTCAGCCGTTCAAGCTCCTGGTAGGAGTCCTCCGGCTTGGCAAAGGCCACCAACTCTACCTTATTGAACTGATGTTGGCGGATCAAGCCGCGGGTATCCTTGCCGTAGGAGCCGGCTTCCCGCCTGAAGCAGGGCGTGTAAGCCGCGTAGCGGAGGGGCAGACGTTCCTCCGCGAGGATTTCCTCGCGATGGAGGTTCGTGAGCGGCACTTCGGCTGTGGGGATGAGAAAGTAGTCGTCGTCCCTCAGCCTGAACAGATCCTCTTCAAACTTGGGGAGCTGACCGGTTCCGGTCATGGCGGCGCGGTTGACCAGAAAGGGAGGCCACACCTCACGATAGCCGTGGCTGGTCGTGTGCAGGTCCAGCATGAAATTGATGAGCGCCCGCTCCAACCTGGCGCCCAGGCCCGTGAGCACGGCAAACCGCGCGCCGGCTATCTTGGCTGACCGCTCAAAATCCAGAATCTCCAAGGCTTCTCCTAACTCCCAATGAGACTTCGGCGTGAAGGTAAAGGAAGGAGCCGTGCCACCGCGTCGGATCTCCTGGTTATCCGCTGCGTCCTTGCCCGGAGGGACCGACGCGTGGGGGAGGTTCGGGATTCGCAGAGCCCAGCCGGCGAGGTTTTCTTCAGTGGCGCGCAAACATTCTTCGCCCTCGCGAATCCGATCGCCTAACGCCTTCATCTGCGCCATGGCTTCATCCGCAGACTGTTTTCCCCGCTTGAGTCGGCCGACTTCCTCAGAACCTTTCTTCAACTGGTGCCGAAGCTCCTCCACCTGGGTGGTCAAGCTGCGCCGCTCTTCGATCAGCTTGCGGAGGTCCTCCCAGGGCACATCGACGCCCCGTGGCCCCAGTTGCGTCCGGACCTCGTCGAGTTTCTCTCTGAGCAGGCGTGGATCATGCATGGTGTGGCCGATGTTACGTGAGGGCCGGGGAATCGTCAATGGCCCGGTTCGTAATTCGTCATTCGACATCCGTCACTCGTGGAGAAGGGACTGGCCAGGGCCGATTTCCTACGGTTGACGAATGGCGAGTGACGAATGACGTTTGATCCCGCTCTTGACAAGACAAGATGAGGAGAGTGACGATACGGCCGTGCGAACCGTGGCCAACCCCCCCAATCCCTTCGAGTCCCGGCATCGCGAACTGCTCGAGGCTCCCAGTCAAGTAAAACTTGAAGTTTATAGCGATAGTACCAGAGAAATCCTCAGTCGAAACGAAAGCCCAGACCTCCCGTTCCGCTGGAGCTTGAATCCCTACCGAGGCTGCTTCCACGCCTGCGCCTACTGCTATGCCAGGCCGACCCACGAGTATTGGGGGTTCGGCGCAGGGACCGATTTCGACTCGAAGATCATCGTCAAGCCTCAGGCCGCCTCCTTGCTGCGCGAGGCCTTCCTGAAGCCGTCGTGGAAGGGAGACCTGATTGTCTTTTCCGGCAATACCGACTGTTACCAGCCGCTGGAAGCCACTTATGGCCTGACCCGTTCGTGCCTAGAGGTCTGCGCCGAGTTCAGAAACCCGGTCGGGATCATCACCAAGGCGTTCCTGATCGTGCGTGACATCGATCTGCTCCGCCGGCTGCATGACGAAGCCTGGGTGCAGGTCTATGTCAGCATTCCCTTTGCGGACGATGAGACCGCCCGTAAAGTCGAGCCCCAGGCCCCGTCGATCACCAGGCGGCTGGATGCCCTGAGGATTCTCTCTCAGGCTGGCATTTCCACCGCAGTCTCTGTTGCCCCAGTGATCCCGGGGCTCAACGAGGATGACATCCCGGAGGTGCTCAGGCGCGCGCGCGACGCAGGCGCGACCGACGCGACCTATGTCCTGCTGCGCCTGTCGGGTAACGTCGAGCCGGTGTTTCTGGAACGGATGGCGGCAGCCTTCCCGGACCGGATCAAGAAGATCACCAACCGGCTGCGCGAGGTCCGCGGCGGTAAGCTGACGGAAAGCGATTTCTTCAAGCGGCACCAGGGGAGCGGCACCTACTGGCGGATGATCGAGCAACTGTTTGAGGCGGGAAGAAGAAGAGCCGGCTTTCCGGAAGAGGAGGACAGGCCCATCCCTCACTGCTTCCGGCGACCCGGGGGTGAGCAAGGGACCTTATTTTAGAATGCGGTTTGATGGATCTTGTCGCTGGAGGCGCAAGACCACTCCGCCCGCAGGGGATGGGGAAAAACACTGGCAGCAAAGCAACTATCCGCTCACAACAAAGGAGAAGTTGTCAGTCCTCAGTGGCGGTTCTCAGTTTCGAGACTGAAGACTGATGACTGAAAACTGACTACTTTCAACCGAAGGTTGGTATGGTAGCTCAAGCGAAGAATCTGAGCCTACTGGAGGCAAAGTACCTATCCGCTCACGTTTGATCGAAGTGAGCGGTTCAACTGAAGGTTGGTATGGAGGCATGGCGTGAAGCACAATCCCGGATTTCTCAAACTGGTCGAGGAGGCCAAGAAGAAGATTACAGAGTGCACGGTGGTTGAGGTCAAGGCGAAGCTGGACCGAGGCGAGTCCTTCTATTTTATCGACGTGCGGGAGGACCATGAGTTCGCCAAGGACCATGCGAAGGGGGCCCGACACCTGGGTCGCGGCATTCTCGAACGCGATATCGAAGGGATGATTTCAGACAAACAGGCTCCCGTCATTCTCTATTGTGGGGGCGGCTATCGGTCCGCCCTCGCTGCAGACAGTCTCAGGCAGATGGGCTATGGCAACGTCATGTCAATGGACGGGGGGATCAGGGCCTGGCGCGAGGCCGGGTACCCACTTGAAGGGGATAGTGATGGGTGATGAGTGATGAATGATGAGTGGCGGAAAGGCGGCTGATGATGAACGGTTCACGACTCGTGCGCGGTTCATGTTTGTAAGTCGGCGAGAGCTTCTCAATCGTCTCGCGTTCGGCGCGATGTTCCTTCCGGCGCTTGCCACGGCGCCTCGTTCGGTCTGGAGCAGCTTGTTGTTCGAGCCAGAGGGCCAGTTGGTTCTCCCCAAGCCGCTCCCAACCAATCCCTTCATGCGCGACGGCAAGGCCTTGGTCGCGCTCGTCCACGGACAGGACTCCCACGAGATGCTTCAGGCAGGGTTGGACCTGCTCGGCGGGATTCGCCGACTGGCGCTCCAGGGCAAGAAGGTGCTGCTCAAACCCAACATCGTCAATGATCGCCCGCCTCCCACGACCACCAGCGCGCCGGTCGTCGCGTCGGTGGTCAGGCAGGTGCGGGCCGAAGGGGCGGCCGAGATCACCGTGGCCGACAGTTCCGGCATGATCCGGTTTCCGACTTCGGAGAACCTGATCGCGACCGGGGTGCAGGCTGCGGCCGAAGCGGAAGGGGCCAAGGTCCTGGCCTTGGAGGACGAACCCTGGGTGCGGGTGGAGCCGCCAGGAGCCGAATCGTTGCGCCGGTTCTATGTGTCCAAGCCGGTCTATGAAGCCGATGTCTTCATCAATCTGCCGGTGGTCAAGACCCATCGCTTCGCCCATTACTCCTGCAGTCTGAAGAACCTCGTGGGGATCACGCATCCTCGCTACCGCCCCTCGGCGACGTTCTTAGCCGGCAACTGGCACGAGCGGATTGCGGAGCTCAACCTGGCCGTGCATCCCCAGTTGACGATCGCCGATGCCACCCACGTCATGATCGAGGGAGGTCCGACCAGTGGGACCTCAGCCCGAGCCGATCTGCTCCTGTTGAGCGGGGACCGGGTGGCGCTGGATGTGGTCGCCGTGGCCTTGATCCGGACGTTCGGGGCTTGGCCGAAAGTGGAAGGGCCGAGTCCCTGGGAGCAGCGTCAGATCAAACGGGCCATCGAGTT
This sequence comes from Nitrospira sp., assembly GCA_016873395.1. Lineage (GTDB taxonomy): Bacteria > Nitrospirota > Nitrospiria > Nitrospirales > Nitrospiraceae > VGXG01. Next base: position 4,479 of record VGXG01000035.1, read on the forward strand.
GGGACTGGGGGTCAGGAGGCCTGGGCAGATTGCGCTGGTCACACAGTCAATCGCAGGGCGCAAAGGTGAGTTTGAACATCTGGTCGACCGGATCAGGCAGGATATCGGGAGGAGTTAGCAAGAGGTGAACAGGCCGCGCCCTTTCAAGCGCGGCCGTTCTTCATTCCTTCTCCTGGGGTGGCGAGGCTGATCCTCTCTACTGCGCGCGTCGAGCGACCACTTTCTGAAGTGGGGGCTCCGCGAGCATGGGGGAATAGCCTCGCCGCCCATCTACTTGCCGTCTTTGGCGCAGCGGATGCCGATGTAGGTGCGCCGCACGTCTGGCGCATGCTTATTGCGGTTGGCAGACCGTACCGTGTCCGGGTTATCGCGCCAGGAGCCGCCGCGGATCACGCGCTCTTTCCCCTCGGTTGGACCGGTGGGGTCCTTGACCGGGCTGTTCTTATAGTAGCCCTCCTCATACCAGTCCTGGACCCATTCCCAGACGTTACCTGCCATCTCGTAAGCCCCGTACGGGCTCTTGCCGAATTCATACTGGTCCTTCTTCGCCAGTGTGGTGGGACCTTCCCAGAAGGTCACCCCTTCGATCCCATAGTTGGTACGGTTCCCAGTCACGGGATCATTGCCCCAGGGATAAGTCCTCCCGTCGGTTCCCCTGGCGGCCTTTTCCCATTCCGCCTCGGTCGGCAAGCGCCCGCCGGCCCACTTGCAGTAAGCCACGGCGTCATCCCAACTCACGTTGATGGCCGGTAGCTCGCCGATCCCGTCCAGCATCGCATTGCCCCGCCAAAGGCTGTACTTGGGGTCATCGGGATTTTCCGGAAGCCGGTGGCCGGTCGCCTTTACAAAGGCCTGGTATTGATGGTTGGTGACTTCGTGCTTGCCGATGTAAAAGGCGCTCAGGGTCACCTTGTGCTTCGGCGCCTCGTCAGGGCTGGCCGGAGCCCCTTCGGCGCCCATCTCGAACTCGCCGCCCGGCACCAGGACCCACTCGACAGGGACTTCGCCGGTCCCCTGGCTCTTGGCCAGCAGGGCCAGCATTTTGCTCCGTTCCGGGTGGCCCTGGGGCGCCAGCTTGAGCCACTTCATGATCGTGTCCTTCGCCCCCGGTTGCATCAACTCGGCCTCGCAGGTGGCCTTGAGGCGAACGAGGGTTTCGTCGTTGGGCAGCTCCTTCATGGCCTCGGTGATCTCGAGGAGGCCGTCTCTACATTGGCCCTGCTCCACCAGACTCTTGGCCAGCACGATACGGTCTTGCGCCGACAAACCAGGAATAAGCTGGTAGGATGCGGCCAGCGCGGGTCTCGCGGGGACGGTTGCGGTCCCAGCCGCGATCAGCATGATGGCCAGCATGGTGTGCTTGATTCTCCGCCGCATGGATCCTCCATACAAAGCTTGCTAGAACCGCTCACTTCGATCAGATGTGAGCGGATAGTTACTTTGCCTCCAGTGAAATATTAAATAAGCTTGCGTGAGCCGCTCACTACGATATGTGTGTTACTTGTTCTGCTTGTCGAACTCTTTCAGGACCTCGCCGGTCAGGTCAATCGCTTCCTTGTTGTAGATGACGATCTTGAGGGTGGTTTCGCTGCCCTTGTCCACGACGAGGCTGAACCCGCCCTTTTCGGCGACAGCCTTGGTCGCGACCGCGATCTTTTTCATGTAGTCATCCACCAGCTCTTTTTGCTTGCCCTGTAGCTCGCCGTTAAACTCCTGCACCCGCTTCTGATATTCTTGGAGCTTGGCTCGAAACTTGGCTTCCTTCTCCCGTTTCTGGGTCTCCGTGATGCCGCTTTCCTGTTCCCGGAGTTGTTTCTCGAGGGTTTTCAACTCGTCCTCTTCGCTCGTAATGAGCTTTTGCCTCGTTCTGGCATATTCCTTCAGCGCGTCCAGCGAGCGCTTGCCGGCTTTGGATTTTTCCAGCACTTCCTGCGGGTCGAGCACGCCCATTTTAAAGGCATCGGCGGCCAACCCGGACGAAGCGCCCATTAATATTACAAAGGCGGCAACCAGGGCCAGGACCGCCGTCCCTGCTACTTTCCTTGCCATGACCTTCCACTCCTTTCTGCTCCAAAGGGGTCTGACTGGTCCGATGTCGCTGTTTTCGAGGACGCGGGAGAATAGCCCTACGCGAATCCTGTGTCAAGCGGTTTGAGTCGGTAAAACCAGAGGCTGAGAAGCCCACGGCATTGGGGCCGGATTGACCAAGAGCCCGTTCCGCCACAGAACCGATGGAGGTGGCGATTCCTGTCTGCCGCGGCCGGGGGGTTACGGCGAATCGAAGGTCCACAGCAATCCGAAGATCAGCAAGTGCTGGCCGGGCGTCAATATCGGCTGGCCGTTGGCGAAGTTCCCGTCCTTAAAAAACCCGCCCTGCTTGCCGGTGGACTCATCATACCGGTGCTCCAGTCGGAACGTCGTGTTCGTCCACCTGTAGGGGACTCTGTACTCCAGGGTGCTGGTGATGGCTTTGACGAATTGCTGGTTCCCGGTCCATCGGCCGTTCCGGTCCCAATAGAACTCCGGTCGGAGGGCCACCGTCCATGGCCCGGCGATATGCCACCGGGTAAACAGCGCCGATGCCATGACGAAGGCTCGCGGACTGCCTGGTTGTCCGGCGATGTTCTCGGTACCGAAATCATAAGAGAGCGAGAGCGTCACGTCGTCGCCTTTCCACTCCGTGTTGAAATTGGAATATAGCCGCCAGAATTGCATCGAAGTATCGGCTTGATCCGGGCCGTAATAGAGGGTCTCCGTCACCGTGAGCCGCGAAGTCGGCTTCCATTGCAACTGCCCGCCATAGCTGGGCTCATCATTGGGATGCGCCAGATGAAAGTAGGCGTTGATCACGTACAGGGTCGCGAGCAGCTCGTCGCTGACGGGATAGCTGGCCTTCGCACCGAACATCATATAGGGAGTATTGTCCGCCATCCAGGACCGGGTGTAGTTGAAGTTGTCCCTGGCATAGAGTGATTCGTAGCCGATCAGACTGTTGAACAGGCCTGCTGTGACCGTCAGGTCCTTTCCTCCGATAGGCGCGAGATAGGACACATTGGCGCGAGAAAAATGGCGGAGCGTGTCATAGCCTCCAACCCGTGGCTCTCCCTGCAGAAAGGCAAATTCCTCCGTGTCATAGCCACCCTGGACGCCGAACTCCGTTCCCCAGCGGGAGTCGCTCGTGGCGTCCTTTCGCACGTAAGCCAGCGCCATGTTCGGATCCAGTTCGTTCGTATGCTGGGCGGTGGTCCGGCTTCGCCACAGGTGGTTCGAAGGAAAGTTGAAATTGACGTCATAGCTCAGGTCCATGTAGGCCCCGTAGTGCCAGAGCGAGGTCTCGGTCTTGGCGTCCCCGGAGCTGGCCGGAGGAGCTTCGCTCGACGTTCCGCCAGTCGGCTCCTGCGCTGCAACCGACGCGGCCGCCATCCAGGCCACCAGCGCTGCAACCCCGCCAGTCCGCAATATTGACCGCGTCACGCCGCGTCCCCTATTCGTGCTCGCCGATCGCCAGCCACTTCAGTTCTCCCACTCGCTGTTATCGCTCAAGGAGCCATTCCACCATGCTCGGTCTTTTCCCGCGTGCTGCCGGAATGCCGATCGAGCTGGTTGCCCGTATGAGTACGCATGGACGACTCTACGCGAAAGGATATAAAAGGGGCGTGAAAACAGCAAGGCGAAATGTTAAGGGCGCGTAAAAACCGGTACTGTGAAAGGCACAGATTGCGTGTCCGCCTGATCCGATATGGCATTCCGGCCTGTCGACGCCGATCATGTGATTTGATTCCTGATGCGGGAGTGGGCTAGGCTTGCGGGCTGTGGAGAGGTGGCGCGAAAAGGATGTTCCGGAGGATCAGGCGCGGCGGCAGGTGGCGCATCGGGAGTTCATCCGTGCCCTTCAGCACGAGCCGATTGCCTGCCGTCGAACGGGCTGTCCCGGTCCGGTGGAGGTCACCGATCTCTCGCAGGTACGGGATCGGGTGAAGACGTTTGCCTTGCGCTGCCAACGTTGCGGGTGGGAAGACCGCTTGACCGGCCGCGAAGAACCGGTCCCGCCCTGGGATGACGCCGCTCTCCTGATCATGGCCGATGAGCATCTCATGCATCAGCAGCCGAGCTGTCCCTTCGACGAAACACCGGTGGTCTTTACGTCCTTGCCCAACCCGCGGCGCCGCGCCCGCTATCGGCTTTCCTGTTTTTATTGTGGCCGCCAAGCCGAGATGGATTGGCCGCCTTCTGAATCCAGGCGGTGAACGGGATGAGAGGGGGGGCTCATCGGTGGGCGTGGCTGTCTCTGGCCAACTCTCGCTCAACGTCGCCGGAAACGGGTCCGACCAGCGGGGGGTGGCGGACTTTGTTTCTGCCTTCCCGCTTCGCCGTGTAAAGAGCTAGGTCGGCTGCCTTCAACATCTGCGCAGGAGTGGGGTAGCTTCCTTGGCCGGGCATATAGGTGGTCAGGCCGATGCTGGTGGTGAGGTGAAAGGTCGCGCTCGAGTCTCCAAACTCATGTTGCTCGACGGCTTCCCGGAGCCGTTCTCCCGCAGTGATGGCCCCGTCCCTTTCCACGCGGGGAAGGATCCAGACATACTCGTCGCCTCCGAGCCGCCCGGCCAAGTCATAGCCTCGGCGTTGGGCTGCCAGGATGGCGGAATACTCCTTCAACACCAGGTCGCCAATGTCGTGGCCGTAGGTGTCGTTGATGTCCTTGAAGCGGTCCACGTCGACGACTGCGCACGAAAGCGGCGAGTCGAACCGCTTGGCTTCCTCCAACATCCGGTCAAGAGATTCCAGGAGGTGACGGCGGTTCGGCAGGCCCGTCAGCTCGTCGTGCATGGCATCGTGCGCAAGCACCTCCTTGTGCCTGTGTTCGCGCTGGGCGAACTCGGCCAACGCACCGTAAAAGAGCGTCATGATCAGTAAAAACGGCAGGCGCAGCAGGAGTGTGTTCAGCGGGATGGACTCCTGCTCAGTCATCAGCATGAAAGCCCCGTAGCCCAGGTAGGCGGTGCAAGTGATGCCGGCCAGGACCAGCGCCCGCTTGAGGTTGCCCGTCGTGCCTGCGATCATGATGATCCCGAAATACACGACAAACAGATCCATTCCGGTCCTGCCGCTGAAGAACAGGGCAAAAGGGACCAGGATGGTATCCACGACGACGAGCGTGGTCGCGACCCCGGTGGGACTCATGATTTTCGGCAGGCCGTACAGGAGGGCGACGTTTCCCAACAGCAGGCTCAGCACGAAAATGGCGACGCTTTCGTTGTCGAGAGCGGAGCGGTTCGTGATCATCTGAGCGGACAGGATGATCACCACGAGCCACTGCATGATCGGGATCGGTCGGATGAATTTTTCCAGGTAGTCGGCCGCCGGCTTGTTCGAGTCTTCCATGAGGGAGCATTGTGCCTACCGGAGGAGAGTTTGTCAATGGAGTCGGGCCGACTTACAATGTCTTCCGTATGGGGCTGGACAAGCCAGCACGGCTGTTGCGTCAGGCCGGATAAGAAGGAACATCGTGGAAGGGCAACAAACCACGCAGAACGGTCAGACGGTTCCTGTGATTATCTGCTTCGGGGACAGTCTGACCGCCGGCTACCAGTCGTCGACGCCGGACAGTCCGTTTCTGCGGGAGACTCCCTATGGCGACTTTCTGCAAAAGCGCCTCGGCCCCCGGGTCCGCGTCGTGGTCAGCGGGGTCTGCGGCGAGTTGACCGCCGAGATGGCGATGCGGTTCCGGCGCGATGTCTTGGACCGGACGCCCTCGTCTGTGGTGATCCTGGGCGGCACGAACGATCTGGGGTGGAACGCAGCCCCCGCCGAGATTATGCGCAACTTGATGAAGATGTATGAGTGGGCCTTGGCGACCGGCATCAAGCCCGTGGCGGTCACGGTGCCGTCCATCAGAATGGGAGGGAGGCCCGAATTGGATGCACACATCCGGCGTCGGCAGGACCTCAATCGGTTGATATCCGACTATTGCGGGCGGCGGCACGTTGCTTGCGTGGACCTCTTTGCGGCGACCGCGGAGCCGGAGACGCAGTGCTTGGCCGCCGCCTATTCGAACGACGGGCTCCACTTGACCACTGGAGGGTATCGGAGGCTGGCGGACCTCCTCTATCAGGAGGTCTTTGCAGGCTTGTTCGGCCGGTCGAACCGGCCGGTTGGGTAGGGCCGCGGTCCCCAGCGCATGATCCGCGATACGAGAAGTGATGAATGCAGAATGATGAATTTGAGTTGTCAGTCATCAGTTGTCAGTTTTCAGTTCCGGACAATTCCGAAACTGATAACTGTAAACTGAGAACTGTTAACTATTCATCGTTCCGCGTTCATCATTCAGCCGTGTGTTACAGCGTCCGCCAGGCCCGACCGTCGCTCTGAATCAGACGGTCCGCCTCGACCGGCCCCCACGTGCCGGCCTGGTATTCGGGCAGCCATCTTGAACTCTCCTGCGTCCACCCTGCCAGGATTTCCGTGATCCAGGCCCAGGAGGCCTCCACCGCATCTCGCCGCATGAAGCGTGACGCGTCGCCGGCCATGACGTCCAGCAGCAGCCGTTCGTAGGCTTCGGGAGATGGGGTTCCGAAGACCTCGCTGTACTTGAAGCTCATCTCAACCGGGTGCGTCTGGGCGCGGGTGCCCGGCACGCGCGACATGACCCGCAGGGAGAGCCCCTCCTCAGGCTGGATGCGCAAGGTTAGGAGGTTGGGAGCCTGCGGCTTGACCGGGTCGGCGTTGAACAGAATCTGCGGAATGTCCTTGAACTGGACGGCGATCTCGCTGGCGCGCTTGGGCATGGCCTTGCCCGTCCTTAGGTAGAACGGCACGCCGGCCCAGCGCCAGTTCTCCACAAAACACTTCACCGCGACATACGTCTCGGTGGTGGAGTCCGGGTGGACGCCCTGTTCGCGGCGGTACCCAGGCACCTCCGCTCCGTGAATCTTGCCGTGGCTGTATTGAGCGCGTACGACAAAGCGCTCAACGTCTGCTCCCGTAATGGGCCGCAGGCAGCGGAGGACCGCAATCTTCGCATTGCGGACAACGTCGGGGTCCAGGGAATGAGGAGGCTCCATTGCAACCAGGCAGAGGAGCTGCAGGAGGTGGTTCTGGATCATGTCGCGCAGCGCACCGGATTCTTCGTAATAGGTGGCGCGGGTGCCCACCCCTTCGGCCTCGCTGACCGTGATCTGGACGTGGTCGATGTATTTGTGGTTCCAGATGGGCTCGAAGATGCTGTTGGCAAAGCGGATGACCAGCAGGTTCTGCACCGTTTCCTTGCCGAGGTAGTGGTCGATGCGGAACGTCTGGGATTCATCAAAGACGCCGCCGATGGTCCCGTTGATCTGCCTCGCCGATTCCAGATCGCGGCCGATCGGCTTTTCGACGATGACTCGGCTGTAAGGAGAGGAGCCGTCGGACGGAGTGACCAGCCCGGCCTGTTGCAGTCCTTTGCAGACCGGCGCCATCGATGTCGGGGGGATGGCCAGGTAAAAGATGCGGTGCCCCGGGAGCTTCATCTCCGCTTCGATTTTCTCCGTGGCGCGCTTGATGTCGTGATAGGAAGCCGGGTCGTCGATGTCGGCGGACCGGTAGAACAGATGGCGTTCGAAGTCTTTCCATTGAGGTTCGTCCAGCGCCTGGCGGGAAAAGGTTGTGACTCCTTCACGGGCGATAGCGCGGAATTCCTGATCGGTGAGGGACTTGCGGCCCAGGCCCAGCACGGCAAAATTGGCGGGGAGCAGGCCGTCCAAGAGCAGGTTGTAGAGGGCGGGCAGCAGTCTGCGGCGGGCGAGGTCGCCCGATCCGCCGAAGATGATCACCGTGCAGGGTTCCACCGGCGCTCCGCGCCCTGTCTCAATGGTCGCGGGACGGTTCTCCTTGCTCTCTCCCATCCTGGTCCTCCCCATTCACGAAGCCTACCGCCTGACCGCATGTCCTCCGAAGGCGTTGCGCAAGGCCGCCAACATCTTTTCCGCAAACGTTTCCTGTTGGCGCGAGCGAAACCGGGTGAACAGCGCAGCGGTGAGGGTCGGCACCGGGACATCCTTCTCGATCGCGTCCAGGATCATCCAGCGGCCCTCCCCGGAATCCTGGACGTAGCCTTTCAGCTTGTCCAGCTTGGGGTCCTGGCTCAATGCGCCGGCCCCCAGCTCCAGCAGCCAGGAACGCACCACACTGCCGTGCATCCACAGGTCGGCGATCTTGGCCAGGTCCAGGTTGTACTCGCTCTTGGACATCAACTCGAACCCTTCGGCATAGCCCTGCATCATGCTGTACTCGATCCCGTTGTGGACCATCTTGACATAGTGGCCGGCGCCGCAGCCCCCCATGTGGGCCCAGCCGTTCTCCGGCGCGAGGGTCTTGAAGATCGGTTCGAGGCGCTTGACTACGGGAGCCTCGCCGCCCACCATCAGGCAGTACCCGACCTTCAGCCCCCAGATGCCGCCGCTGGTCCCCGCGTCCACGTAATGGATCCCCTTGGGCTTCAGCGCGGCGGCCCTTCGCACATCGTCATGAAACTTCGTATTGCCGCCGTCGATGACGGTGTCGCCGGCCTGGAGCAAGGCGGCCACGGCCTGGACCGTGTCTTCCGTCGGGGCGCCGGAGGGGACCATGATCCAGACCGCACGCGGGGGCGTCAGTTTTGCAGCCAAGTCCGCCAGCGAGGCGGCCCCGATGCAGCCCTGCCCCTCGGCCTGTTTGATCAAATCGGTGGCCCGGTCAAAGACCACCACGTGGTGCTGATCACGGCGCAAGCGCGTGACCATATTCATGCCCATCTTGCCTAACCCGACGAATCCCAGCTCCATGACGATCCTTTCTCCACTCCTTAACGTAAAGGCGTGAACCCCCTCCTGACCATCAGGAGGGGAGTGAATGCTCTATTTAGACACCAACCACCAGCAACGAGCAAGAGGAGACGGGGCGATTCTAGCATAAGTGTGATCGGAGGATTGACGCGGACAATTGAGGGTTTTTCTCGGCAAGTTCTTTTCAAGGCAGGGTGAAACTTATCCCCAAAGGGGTGAGGGGCTAGGATTTCCGGTTCTGCGAGTTTAATGATGAGGGTCGTCGTGACCGAGAAGGGATGACGGCTAAACGGCGGAGACCAGTGCTGAATGCTGAGTGATGAACGACTTTGATTAAACAGTTCTCGGTTTACAGTGCTCAGTTTCTGAATGTTCCGGAACTGAAAACTGACCACTGATGACTGACTACCTTTGGCGTTCTGCGTTCATCGTTCAACGCTGTTTAATCCACCCGGGGCGGATGGGGTATATCCTGAAAGATCCGGTTCGTCAGCTCCCGCGCCAGGGCAAGCCGATCTGGAAGAGTCGGCGCGGTCAGAAAACGGTCTAGCAGCTCGCCGATTGCTGCATCCCGGGACGTGATGAAGCGTATGGTGTCAGCGGGGGAAGTCGGCCAGAACCCCCGCAAGCGGAAGAACGCCTGCAACAGACTCTCCAGAAAGATTCCTAAGAGGTACTGAGCCGTCGCCGGCTGGTGGCTGAGGTCTTCGGCCTTGCCGAGCCAATGGAGGCACTCGGCCTTGAAGCGGATTTTTTCGTGCATGCTCAGGGGCGGCGGACCTGACCGGAAGCGCTGCTGGGCCTTTTCCAGCAGCTTGGAGCCGGTCGCCTCGTGTTCGAACAGCACGCGGCCCTTCCTCAGCAAGGGCGGCAGGCGAAGGACCCGCTCGAGTTCCTGCTCCACGGCCTTGTGTCCGCGATAGCGAATCTCCACCAGCCGGTCCGCGACCCGGATCATCTCTTGGCTTTCATCCTGCCCCTTAATCAAGACAATCACGTCCAGATCGCTGTGAGGGGTCAAGGCCCGTCTGGCTCCTGATCCCACCAGGATGGCGGCCAGGAGATCCCCCCCGCGTTTCCCGCGGACGTGTCGGAGGACCGAACCGAGAACCTGCTCCAGGTGGATCTGGTTCGATGGCGCATCCTCCTTCGGCGGCTCAAGCTCATCCGGGACATCGAGCAGCTCGGCTTGCAACTCCTCCCGGCTCGGGAGGGCTGAAATGGGCTCGCTGGGCTCGGCTATGGGGGTCGGCTGCTGCTCGTCCATAGATATGTCGTCAGTCATCAGTGGTCAGTTTTCAGTTCCGGAACATTCAGAAACTGATCACTGTAGGATAAGAACTGGTTACTCTCCTTCGCCAGAATGCCCTGCCCGGAAGGGCGGGGATGAATGGCGAGGAGAGCCCCCCGAAGCTTTAGCGTAGGAGGGCAAAAGGCTACGGAGAGTTTCGCTTTCCATTTCAAGATGCCTTGCGCGGAAGCGCGGGGAGCTTCACTCAAAGCCGCCCACCATTCAGCATTGGTTCAAGAGGTCTTTTCCAACATCCTGTTATCGGCCGGAGGCTTGTTTGATCTGCCCTTCGAGGGAAGCCAGCCATTGGTCGAACGGGAGGTCGGCGTCGACCACAATCTCCAGCTTCCCGTTCGTCAGCTTCCGCACCAGGCCGGGGCTCGCGGGGGAGAGCGGGATTTCCACCCATTCTCTGGATAGGCCCAACCGGTCGGTGAGCTCCAGGATTTGGTTGATCTGTTTGAACGAGACCATCTGGAGCATGGACACGCCTTTTCTCTCCCGCGCCGCGCCTCATTGTAATGACGTGCGAGAGAGCCTGTCAATCAACGTAACGATGAACGATGAATACCAAAGGTGATCAGTCATCAGTGGTCAGTTTTCAGTTCCAGAACATTCAGAAACTGAACACTGTAAACTGAGGACTGTTTACTCAACAGTGTTACTCTCCTAGCGGGAGAGGACCTGCGCGAAGACCTGTCCGGCCTCGTCGATGTCCTGTGCGCTCACGTCCAGATGCGTGACGGCCCGGAAGGTCGTCTCGCCCAGCGCATTGATCAACACCCCTGCTTGTTTCAGCGCGGCTATGATGTCGGCGGCCGATCGGCCAAGGGATTGCAGCCGGACGTCGAAGACGAGGATATTGGTTTCGACGCTGTGCACATCGAGGGAGACGGTTGGGATCTTCTGCAAGACCAGGGCGAGGCGTCGGGCATGTTCGTGGTCTTCCTTTAAGCGGGTGATATTGTGTTCGAGCGCGTAGATGCCCGCTGCGGCCAGGATGCCGGCCTGGCGCATGCCTCCGCCATACATGCGGCGGAACCGGCGGGCTTGCTCGATGGTCGGCTGGTCTGACACAATCATCGACCCGACCGGCGCGCCGAGCCCTTTGGATAGGCAGAAGGAGACGGTCTTGAAGGGGCGGGCATAGTCGGCAGCTGGCACTCCCGTGGCCGCGACCGCGTTGAACAGTCTAGCTCCATCCAGATGCATGGGGATGGCATGGGTCTGTGCGACCTTGCCGATCTGTTCGATGGTGGAGAGGGCATAGCAGGACCCGCCGCCGCTGTTGTGCGTGTTCTCCAGGCAGATCAACTTGGTCTGGATGCTGTAGGAATCTTTCGGCCGGATGGCTGCTTCGACCTGCTCCGGAGTCAGCAGACCCCGCTGCCCGGTCACCCAATGGAGTTGCACCCCGGCGAGCGCGGCGGCGGCGCCCTGTTCGTAACGGACGATGTGGGAACGGCTTTCGACGATCACCTCATCGCCCGGCTGGGTCTGGGCTCGCAGAGAAAGCTGGTTGGCCATGATCCCAGTCGGCACGAAAAGCGCGGCTTCTTTACCCAGGAGGGTCGCCGCCATCTCCTGGAGCCGGTTGACAGTGGGGTCTTCCCCATAAACGTCGTCTCCGACGGGCGCGGCGGCCATCGCCTCACGCATGGCCTGGCTGGGCTTGGTGACTGTGTCGCTGCGGAGGTCAATCATAACAATACCGTGATGGGTGATGAGTGATGTGTAACAGATAGGTGCGACGCGGCGACGCGGTGAAGGGGTGATACGGCGAGTGCTCTTTCCCCCCGTCCCCGCGTCTCCCTGTCTCCCCGTCACTCCGTGCATCGTCACTGATCACGTGTATTCTCAAGTGACCGCCGGTCTTCGAACGTGTACCGCTGTCGGCTCAGGACCGGATAGATGGAGAAGATCGGAGTATTAAAAGGCACCAAGGCCGTCTCCACGCCGGGCGACAATTGCAGGTGCATGTTCACGAAGTTAAAGCTCAACCCCTCCGTCCAAGGCTGGCTGAGCGCCTGGGCATAGGCATGGACCTTCTCCGTCGCGTAGGTGCGGGTCAGGAGCCCTGCGCCGCCTTGCAAGCCGTACTCGTGCAGGTCCGGCGCCCCCTGGATCAAAAGCGACACAGCCGATGCGTCGAACCAGACCCGAAAGTTGCAACCCACCTGGATGAACGGGCCGAGCGAGTTGGTCCCGTCGAGAAACGCGCGCGGGAGGCCGATCTCAAGCGGCACATCGTTCGGCACAGGCCGCTCGACGGTTCCCAGTTCAAGCTCCTTCACCGGCGAGGCCGAAACGAAGAGCAAGTTCGGGTCATCCATGGAGAGGTCCAGCACCGTATCGTCGTAATAGCTGCAGAGCTTGCCCAGCTCGTACCGCAAGGGAAAGGAATAACCCATCGTGGCGTACCAGATCCGCAGCCCGGCCTCCAGCGGGTTGTCCGGCTTACGGCTGATCTTCAGATCAAATGGCAGCATTAAATGCAGCGCGCTCGTCCGCACGCTCATGAACGGCGCGCAGGCGCCGGCAAATTCCTTGTGCACGGCGAGATTCTCCGGCTCGAACTTGCGCGCGGGGCCGGTGAAGTGCTGGGCGACCTTCGCCTCCTTGGTGAGCTTGTACTTGTTCTGATAGTAGGAAGCAGCCCGCTTCTGCGCCGTGTTGAGAAAATAGTCGGGCAGGTCGGTCTCGACGATCAGGCGTTGCTTGTCCGGCGAGGGAGGCGCCTGAGATCGGGTCGCCCGCATCGCCTCGTTGTACAGGTCTGTCTCAGCCTGCGTCTTGTGAATTTCCTGTGTCAGGTGGCGGGAGAGGTCCGGATCGGAAAACCGCGTGCGACTGAGGAGACTCACCGCTTTTTGCAAACATTCCAGCTTGTGGGTGTACCGCTTGGGTTCGGCGGCAAAAGCGTCGGACGTCGCCATATAGAGGTTGAACTGCTCTTCGGGCGACAAACCGAGTTGGTCCAGGTCATGGTCCTTGATGAAAGTCATGGCCAGGGGGCCGAAGGCCTCCTCTTTCCTGATGCAGAGGGTGATCAGGTAGTTGTAGTGGGCACGAGCTTCATCCTGCGTCATGCCGGCATTCTAAGGGAATCCCAGTGGCAGGACAAGCAGGCCTATACGTTCGATGCCGTTCTGCCTGATGGCCAGGCCAAAGTCGGGGAGGAGTAGTGGCTTTGACGTACGATTTCGGCTAGACTCACTCGCCATAGAAAGACCGGTTCTTCCCGATGGAGGAGCAAGGCATCCTATGCCCACCCCAGAGGATGAGGCGCGTGAAAAGATTGACGCGACGCTCGATGACTCCGGCTGGGCCGTCCAGGACGCCAAAGCGGCAAATCTAAGCGAACGGCGAGGCGTCGCGCTCAGAAATTTCCCCCTCGCACAGGGCCACGGCTTTTCCGAAGACCAATTTAAAACCATCGACGATCTCGATAACGCCGTCGAAGCCAACCTCACCCGCGCCGACCGCCTCCGGCAGTCGATTTTGAGCCAGGCGTTTTCAGGAAGGCTGGTTGTCGATTCTTTGCGGGGACAGTCGGTATGAAGCTCCCCCATGCAGACCGTTTGGAGATTTCTCAAACGAAAGTTGTCGATTATCTGCTTTCAGCGACCCATCGGGCCGGCAGAGGGAAAGCGGGGTTCTTTTCTGCGGTCGGTTTTCAGTCGTCCTTATGGGAGGCGCTGGCAGATGCCCTGCGGCAACACGCGAAGAACAACCCTGTGACCCTCTCCGAATACTCACCGTTTGGCACCCGGTATGTGATCGAAGGCCCGCTCGTTGCACCGAATGGCCGACAATTGCAAGTTCGGACGGTCTGGTTTATAGATGAAGGTGGCCAGGCGCCGCGATTTGTGACCGCCTATCCCCTGAAACGGAGGATGCCATGATTCAGGAGCTAGAAGACGTGATTCTTGAATGCGACCTCCCCAAGCACGGCCTCAGGCGCGGCGACATCGGCACCGTCGTGCTCATTCATCGGGGCGGCGAAGGCTACGAGGTCGAATTTACAACATTGGATGGCGAAACCGTGGCCGTTGTAACGCTGTTGGCTGCTCAGGTTCGTCCGGCTCACAAGCGTGAGATTGCCCATGCGCGAGAACTGGCCGGCTCGGCATCGTAGCCGTGCCCTCCTTGAACGCTCCTCGTGTGTATCATGTCCTGCTGGATCGGGTCGTGGCCTCTCGTGATTTCTTGGCCTGCTTCTTCTTTCCTTTGCCAGTGAGTATTCTGACGATGGATTCTACGGACGCGCCCGTCTCGATCGCGGCTGAACTCGCGACGCTGAGGATCAAGGCTTTCCGGTACTTCTTGGGATTGCTTAGATAGGGATTGGTTTCAATGAGGGGTTTCTGCTTCTTCATCTCTGGCCGCCTGGCTCTTCACTATAACCGATGAGCGCGTTCCGAGCCATTACTCCATGAGCCCTGCCGCCATCGTTCAAAAACTCTGGAACTACTGCAACGTCCTTCGCGACGACGGCATGAGCTACGGCGACTATGTCGAACAGTTGACGTATTTGCTGTTTCTCAAGATGGCGGACGAACGTAGCAAACCGCCCTATAGCCACCCGAGCCCGGTTCCCGACAAGTACAGTTGGCCCAGCCTGCTCAAGAAGGACGGAGACGCCCTCTTTGACCATTACCGTCATACGCTTGAACAGCTCGGCAAGGAAAAGGGGTTGCTGGGGCTGATCTTCGGCAAGTCCCAAAACAAGTTCCAGACTCCGGCGAGACTCGAACGGCTGATCAAAGACCTGATCGACAAAGAACATTGGTCGGCCATGAGCGCCGACGTGAAGGGAGATGCCTACGAGGGGTTGCTCGAAAAGAACGCGCAGGACATCAAGTCAGGCGCGGGCCAATACTTCACGCCTCGTGCCCTGATCAGAGCGATGGTGGATGCCATCGCGCCCAAGCCCGGAGAGACGATCTGCGATCCAGCCTGCGGGACGGGCGGGTTCCTGTTCCTCGCCCACAACTACCTCGTGGAGCACAATCCCAACCTCACGAAGGCCGAAAAGAAGAAGCTGAAAGAAGAGACCTTCAAAGGCTGGGAGATCGTGCACGGGACCGCGCGAGTCTGCGCGATGAATCTGCTCCTGCACGGGATCGGCAGCGACGAATCCATGCCCATCATCGTCAGTGACGCGCTGCTTGGCCATCCCGGAGAAAACTTCAACATCGTTCTCACCAATCCCCCCTTTGGAAAAAAGAGCAGCATCACGGTGGTGGGGGCGGAAGGGGAGGCCACGAAGGAGCGAGAAACCTACGAGCGCGACGATTTCTGGGCGACAACTTCAAACAAGCAACTCAATTTTCTTCAGCACGTGAAATCCGTCCTCACGATCAATGGCCGCGCCGCGATTGTCGTGCCTGACAACGTCCTCTTCGAAGGTGGAGCAGGGGAAACCATCCGCCGGAAGCTCTTGCACGAATGCGATGTGCACACACTGCTTCGTCTGCCGACCGGCCTGTTCTATGCGCAGGGCGTGAAGGCCAACGTCCTCTTCTTCGACAAGAAGCCTGCCAGTGAAACCCCGTGGACAAAGAAGCTCTGGATTTACGATCTCCGCACCAACAAACACTTCACGCTCAAGACCAACCCGCTCAAGCGCGAGGATCTCGACGAATTCGTAACGTGCTACAACCCGAAAAACCGACATGAACGCAAGCCCACCTGGTCCGAGAAGAAACCCGAGGGCCGCTGGCGTGCTTACAGCTACGACGAGCTGACCGCCCGCGACAAAGCCAGCCTCGACATCTTTTGGCTCAAAGACGAAAGCCTCGAAACCTCCGAGAATCTCCCCGATCCTGACATCATCGCAGCCGAGATTGCCGACGACCTCCGCGCCGCACTCGAGCAGTTTGAAACAATCCAATCCGACTTGGCAGTCGGTTCGGATTGAACGAGTTCCCCACTAGGAAAGCGTGTCTTTGAAGATACTTTGTAATCTGAATATGATGGATAGGGTCAGGGCTTGCCATCACGCACTGATTCGAAAGACGATTCGGCTATCATCATACTGGCGCGAGGCGACCGAGCGGAAACCATAGTTCTGCGGGCCGGTTCCTGATCCTGGCGCACCGCTTTTGACTCCCTTTGAATGCGAGTGCTATAGTCACGCCGCGAAGAACGTTGACAGTTTTCAGTTGTCAGTATTCAGTTTCTGGCTGAGAACTGATCACTGAAAACCAATCACTTCCCGCGAGGTAAGAGATGGTTGAAGTTCCGGTCAAGATCTACATGACGAACCTGGCGAAGAAGGCGCGGGAAGCGGCCCGGCCCCTGTCCTTGCTCGCCAGCACCACCAAGACCTTGGCCCTGCATGCGATGGCCGATCGCCTGTTGGCCGAGGAAGAATCGATCCTGGCGGCGAACCTGGACGATGTGGAGTCGGTCGGGAAGAAGCTTGAAGGGGAGACGAACAAGGACACGGTCAAGGAGGCGGTGGAGCGAGTCCGCCTCACCGCCGATGACCTCCGCGAGATGGCCGGTCGGCTCCGGGAGATCGCCGAGCTGCCTGATCCGGTCGGAGAGATCACGCAGCAGTGGCACCGTCCCAACGGCATGGAAGTAAGACGGGTGCGGGTGCCGCTGGGGGTGATCGGGATCATTTCCGACCTGGGGCCCAAGCCTACGACCGAAGCGGTGGCGCTTTGCCTCAAGTCAGGCAATGTCTCCGTGGTCCGCGGAAACCCCGACTGGGTGAAGTCAAACCCCCTCATCGGAACGATCTTGCGCGAGGCGGCCGAATCGTCGGGCGTGCCGCCTGATGCCGTCAATTTCATCGAACGGACTGAGAAGGAAATGGCGCTCGAACTGCTGCGCCAGACTAAATATCTGGATGCGATCATCCCGCGCGGCGGGGCGGGGCTGCGGAAAACGGTCATGGAACAGACGAAGCTGCCTATCCTGTGCCATGACGCCGGTCTTTCCTATGTTTACGTGGATGCGGGAGCGGACCTGCCGCTCGCCCAGAACATCGTTGTGAATTCCAAGGCGCAGCAGCCCTCCGCCGCGAATGCCGCCGACACGCTGCTGGTCCACCAAGCGATCTCGCGGCCCCTGCTGGGGGCGTTGGTGCGCCGGCTGCTCGACGAGTTCAAGGTGGATATCCTGGGCTGTCCCAAAACCCTGGCGCTGACCGGCTCTCTCGCGTTTACCGGCTATAAGAATGTCAAAGAGGCGACGGAAGGGGATTGGGAGAAACAGTTCCTATCGCGGACCCTGGCCGTCAAGGTCGTCAAGGATCTGGATGAAGCCCTGGCCCACATAGGTCGCTACGGGCCGGTGCACACGGCTGCGATTGTGACGAATGATTACCAGAGCACAATGCGGTTCACGCGCGAGGTGGATGCCGGCGCGGTCCTGGTGAACGCCTCGACCCGCATGCACGACGGGAACGAGTTCGGACTGGGCGGGGAAGTCGGCACCAATACCCTGCGAGTCCATGCGCGGGGCCCCGTTTCATTAGAAGCCTTGACCTGCCAGAAATATGTCGTGCTGGGCGGCGGGCAGCTTCGTCAACCGCATCCGGTTCCAGTGGCGTATGAGGATGCCATCATGCTGAAAAGACCCTCTTAACAGGATGCTGAAAAAGGCCCCCAACTTTGTTCTCATCACCCATTGCACGAGGCCACGCAATAGGTGCCCGTCGAACCCCTCAACGTACTTTTCCAGTACGCCTCAGGGTCCTCGCTCCTTGCGGCCGCGTTGGATGGCCTTTTTGAGCATCCTGATAGTGTGGCTCGCTGTTCCTCGCTAAGAAGCGCGAGTCTTCCCGATTGTCTATCTTCAACTTACAATCAGCGCTCGCCAGTCACCTGGAGTGGTGGAGGCTCCGGCGGTTTGAGTCTGATGAGGCCTACTTCCGATGGCAGCGCCAAACCCTGAGCCCCGGGGAGCTCGCCGAACTCAACCGCCTGGCCGAGCAGAAGCGAGAAAGCGCCTCGGCTGACACGGCTTTTTACGATCGGACTGCCGATCAGCACATCTTACCGGTCCTGTACAGCCAGCGCTACGACTTCTATCTGGCCGTCGGGGCGGCTGTGGCGGAGCGGATCGCGAGCCATCATGTCGCTCTCCGGGTGGCCAGCCCAGTGGTTGATCCGAAAGGGCCCCCACCATCGGTCCTTGATTTTGGCTGCGGGATCGGCATTCTGACCACCTTCTATGCCAAGCAATTTCCCGATCTTTCTTTTGTGGGGATCGATCGGTCTGAAGCTTCCCTGGTGGCGGCGCGTCAACGGGCGGAGACCCTGCACCTGACCAATGTCCGTTTCGAGTGCCGTGATGTGCCTCGGGAGATGATCACCGGCTCCTGCGATCTGATCCTGTCTACCCACGCGCTCTTGCAAGCGGAACAGGAGCCGGGTCTGCCGAGCCGGGATTGGCGGACCTTTGACCGGGATCACGATCCAGCCGCCCAGGCAGCCTTCGAGGCTCGAACAGGCTTGGGCGCCAGGCTGGACCAGCTCTGTGCCGCGCTGGCCTCCGAGGGTCGGCTGGTGGTGTTTGAGAAAACCAGGTTGCTGGCCCGTCGCGTGGCCTTTCAGCGGGCTCTGGCAGCACGTGGGCTAAGGCTCTTCGAGCCGCCGGTCCCGATCCGTTATCACATCGTGGAGGAGGTCTCGGATGACGGGCCGCTCTATGTGCTCGACCGCGGCGCTTCGCGGACCGATCTCGCGTGGGACGAGTCGCCGGAACCGGATGACCGGGACCAACCGGATCCGGCCGAGCTGAAGAACAAGCCGGCCGTTGGCGATCAGCCCCTTTACGAGAGCCACGCCGCGTCGGCGCAGCGGGTCTGGGCTCGGTTCCAGGGACGGCAGGTGCTTCAGGAAACAACCAGGGACGAGCCGGACGGTCGGCAGTTTCATGTGGAGTTAGGAACGGTTCAAGGGCTGACCTATCTGTACCAGGCCACGAATTTTGATCAGCGGCAACTGGTGGTCATGAATCGGGAGCAGGCTGGCCTGTTGGAAGACTATTATCGCGAGCTTGTCGCGCCGGCTGCGGGCCCCTGAGGCTGGAGAATGAAAAAGACGCCGGCCTCCGGTGTCCGCCTGGCTGGCCGTTAAGGCTTGACCAGCTTTGATCAGGGACCATACAATGG
>VGXG01000036.1 GCA_016873395.1 Nitrospira sp.
GGTTATTGCGCTCCGTGATCACCCAGACCAAGCCCTCGGTCTCCGCAGACCTGAAGGTGGGGTTATTCATGGCAAGGGCCGCAATCCAGGGAGGGCTTGAAAACGTCGAAGAAAACTTAAAATCACAGAAAAATCAAGAGTTTATTCCCGAAACAACAAAGAAGGTACAGGGCATAAAAGAGAGCCTTGAAGAGCTGAAGGGGCTGTGATACAGTGCGTACCTTAAGTTCACAGAAAGCAAGGTTTTGCGCGCGGCTTTCGAGGGAAAGGATGGATGTCACGGGCTGATGGAAATCAAGGTTTTTAACAATAACGTCGAAAAAGCACTGAAGGTTGCCAAGAAGAAACTCGCCGGCGAGGGACTCTTCCGCGAGCTCAAACGACGCCGCTACTATGAGAAGCCCAGCGTCAGGAAAAAGGCCAAGCAGCGAGAAGCCCAGCGACGACGGCAGAAGTGGTTGGCAAAGCATCGGATGGAGTGACCGGGTTTTGCTTTTCTCCTGTTTCTTCCGTTCCTGACCGCTTCCCCTCCTTCCCGTTACATCCCCCGACGGTTCCTTGATGCGCGACCAGGATATTCACGCGGCTCTCCGCATCCTCAGGCGGCAGGTGCGCCGGTGGCAAGAGCCGGTGGTCGGGGTCGTGGCCAAAGAGTCGCGCGATCCATTCAGGATCCTGATCGCCTGCATCCTCAGCCTGAGGACCAAGGACCGGACGACCGCGGAAGCCAGCCGGCGGCTGTTCGCTCTTGCCTCAGATCCCTCCTCAATGCTGAAGCTGTCTCTGCGCCTGATTGAACGGGCCATTTACCCTGTCGGCTTCTACCGGACCAAGGCCAAGCAACTTCGCGGGATCTGTCGGCGTCTCCTGGATGTCTACGACGGTCAGGTTCCCGATTCGATTGAGGCACTACTGACGCTGACGGGGGTAGGGCGGAAGACCGCCAACCTCGTGGTGACGGTGGGCTATGGGAAGCCGGGGATCTGCGTGGACATCCATGTGCATCGGATCAGCAACCGGTGGGGCTATGTCAGGACGAAAACCCCGGAGCAGACGGAACAAGCCTTGCGCCGCAAGCTCCCGGCCAGCTACTGGATTACGTTCAATGATTTGCTGGTCCCGTTTGGACAGAATGTCTGCCAGCCGGTCTCGCCCTGGTGCAGCCGTTGCAAGCTGGCGAAGCACTGTGATCGCGTAGGAGTAACAAAATCGAGGTAGGGAAAGGAAGTTTTCAGTTGTCAGTAATCAGTTTTGTAGGAATGCTGAAGACTGATAACTGAAAACTGAGAACTAGATAAAGAGCGTAGTCTCGGCGCCTGCCGTAAGAGTGAGGATGGCCGGGAGTCCCAGGACCTCGTCTACGTTCTTGGCCACAGTCTCAGGGTCGACTCCCATATACTCCAGGCCGGCGCTGCAGGCGATCAAGCGGAAGTGACCCACCTGCTTCGCTTCCTCGAACATCTCGGAAATCTTGGGGACCTTTTTTTCTTTCAGGAGCCGGGCCACCTCCTTCCCCTGATGGCCGTACTCAGGGGGAAAGTCCACGACGTCAATCTGCCCCTGGGCCAATTTCTTGATTGTCCAGAACAAGAGGACCACGACGACGTCTTTGCCCATGGCGGCGGCGGTCAGACCCAGCGTGGCCACCTGGTGAAGCTTGTCGTAGGTGGCATTGTGGGCGAAGATCACAAAGCGGGGCTTTTTACTCACGGCTGCTCCAGGTGATGGCTGAAGGGCGTGTGCCGGACAGTGTGGGATTATAACGTGCTCCCGGGAATGTGACAAGCAGACCCTGGTAGCAGGTCAGCGGTCACGATTCTTCTAGGAGGAGGGGGGCATGGGGAGCTGCAGATCATGACGGCGCGCGGCTTCGACCGCCTCAGAGTACCCGGCGTCTGCATGTCTCAGAATGCCCAGGCCCGGATCGTTCGTCAGCACACGTTCCAGCTTCGTGGACGCCTCGTTGGTTCCATCCGCCACGACCGCGATTCCTGCGTGCAAGGAATACCCGATGCCGACGCCTCCGCCATGATGAAAAGAAACCCAACTGGCGCCGGAGGCCGTGTTGAGCAGAGCATTGAGGATGGGCCAGTCGGCAATCGCGTCGCTGCCGTCGCGCATGGCCTCGGTCTCCCGATAGGGGGAGGCCACCGAGCCGGCGTCCAGATGATCGCGCCCAATGATGACCGGGGCCTTGAGCGCTCCTTTCCTGACCAGTTCGTTCATCCGCAGTCCCATCTGAGCCCGCTCCCCGTATCCAAGCCAGCAGATACGGGCCGGAAGGCCCTGAAATTGGATTTTCTCGCCGGCCAACGTGAGCCATCGCTGGAGGGAGCGGTTGTCCGGGAACAGCGCGCGCGCGGCCTCATCGGTAGCGGCGATATCCGCTGGATCACCCGACAAGGCGATCCACCGGAACGGTCCTCGTCCTTCGCAGAACAGGGGTCTGATGTAAGCAGGGACAAAGCCGGGGAAGGCATAGGCCTCCTGCACGCCGCGCTGAAAGGCCATGGTCCTGATATTGTTCCCGTAGTCAAAGACGACCGAGCCGGCCTTCTGAAAGGCCAACATGGCCGAGACATGAGCGGCGATCGAGTCCATGGCTCGGTCTACATATCCAGATGGGTCCCTCTTGCGCAATTCCGCTGCTTCTTCGAGCGAGAGGCCGGCTGGGATATAGCCGTTGAGAGGATCGTGGGCGGAGGTCTGGTCCGTCACCAGGTCCGGGACGATCCTACGCCTGACGAGTTCCGGTAACACCGTGGCGCAATTGCCGACGAGCCCGACTGAAAGGGGCTGCTTCGTGGCCTTGGCGGACAGGATCCACTGCAAGGCCTCATCCAGCGACCCGGTCATCCGGTCGCAGTAGCGGGTCTTGATCCGCCGTTCGATCCTGGCTTGATTGACTTCGACGCAGAGCAGGACCGCTCCGTTCATGGTCGCGGCCAGAGGCTGCGCGCCACCCATTCCGCCCATGCCGCCGGTGAGGATGAAGCGCCCGGCCAGATCGCCCCCGAAGTGCCGGGCCGCGGCCGCCGCAAAGGTTTCAAAGGTGCCCTGCAGGATCCCCTGCGTGCCGATATACATCCAGGAGCCGGCGGTCATCTGGCCGTACATGATCAGCCCCAGCGCCTCCAACCGTCGGAATTCCTCCCAGGTCGCCCAATGGCCGACCAGGTTCGAGTTGGCGATCAAGACCCGCGGCGCCCATTCATGGGTCCGCAGCACCCCCACCGGCTTGCCCGATTGCACGAGCAGGGTCTGATCCCCTTCCAGCCTGGTCAGCTCGCGGACGATGGCATGGTACGCCTCCCAGGTACGGGCCGCCTTGCCGGCGCCGCCGTAGACGATCAACTCACGCGGGTTCTCAGCCACGTCCTCATCCAGGTTGTTCATCAACAGGCGGAGGGCCGCTTCCTGCGCCCACCCTTTGCAGGTCAGGGTCGCGCCGCGCGGGGCTCGGATCAATGGGGCCATCCCACTCACTTGCGCCTTTTTACCTGTGCTTTGACGCCGCTGATGAAGTCTTCGATCGCAACATCCACCTCTTCCTTGGTCATCGCGCGGTCGTGTGTTTCGCTCTCGTCCACCAGGTACGTCTCGTTGTCCTTTTCCTGCCGGACGACCACGGTGTTGTCCGATGTGACCTCGATCAGCATGTACCATTCTTTGGTGCCTTTCCTGATGGACACTTCCTTCCCCAGGCCCTTCTTGACGACCTCGATCTGCAGGTCATCGCTCGAGGGCGGGGCCGGCTCCGCGGCAGGGGCGGGGACCGTCCAGGCAAGGCCCAGAAGCACGGCGACGATAAGCCCAAGCCCAAGCCGTAGGAATAACGTCGCAGAGAAGGCGCTGATGGCAGTTCGGGACAGTTGACGAGGCAAAGGGTTCATGACTGGCTCCTTGATGAGGGTTTGGGTAAGCGTTTCATGGAGAGGATGGCGCTGAACATGCCGCCGGCCACCAGCGCCCTGACCTGCTCGATGTCCGGCGCGAGGGGACGGTCTTGATCCAGATGAGAGACCTCCTTCCTGACCAGCTCCAAGGCGAGCCGGCTACCTGCCCCCGCCAGCAGAGGGCGGTGAAAGTCTACCCCCTGCGCCGCGCAGAGCAGCTCGATAGCCAGGATATGCTCGCAGTTGGCCAGGACCTGTTTGAGCTTGAGGGCCGACCCCATTCCCATGCTGACATGGTCTTCACGGTTGCCCGAGGTCGGGATGGAGTCCACGGAGGCCGGATGCGACAACACCTTGTTTTCCGACGTTAAGGCGGCGGCCGTGACCTGCGCCAGCATGAAACCGGAGCTCAGCCCGGGGGACGGGCTCAGGAAGGGGGGCAGGTCGCCATATTCCGGGTTGGTCAACCGTTCGATGCGACGTTCGGATATGCTCGCGAGTTCGGTCATGGCAATAGCCAAGTGGTCCAGGACCAATCCCAACGGCTGGCCGTGGAAGTTTCCGCCGGACAGCACGTCCCCCTGATCCGGAAATACGATCGGGTTGTCGGTGACACTGTTCATTTCGATGCCCAAGGTCTTCCGCGCGTAATCCAGCGCGTCGCGGACCGCTCCATGGACCTGGGGCATGCAGCGCAGACTGTAGGCGTCCTGGACTCGAGGGCAGGTCATGTGGGAGGCGCGGATTTCACTGCCGACCAGCAGGCTGCGCAGATTCGCGGCGACCGCCGTCTGGCCTGGATAGGGGCGCAGACGGTGAATCCGGGGATCGAACGCGACCGGGGTGCCTTTAAGTGCTTCCAGGGAAAGGGCGCCGGCGACATCGGCCGTGTCCACCAGCCGCTCGCAGCGGCTGAGGGCTAAGAGGCCGAGCGCCAGCATCGCCTGGGTCCCGTTGACCAGGGACAGCCCTTCCTTGGCTTCCAAGCGGAGGGGCTTCAAGTGAGCCTGAGCCAGCGCCGCCCGGCCTGGGCGAAGCCTGCCACACACCAGGGCCGCTCCTTCACCGATCAACACCAGGGCCAGATGCGCCAGCGGAGCCAGGTCGCCGCTCGCTCCGACCGAGCCGCGGCAGGGAATCACAGGCAGGATGTCGTGATTGAGCAGAGTGAGGAGGTACTCGACGAGCAGCGGACGGACCCCGCTGTACCCTCGGGCCAGCACATTGGCCCGCAGCAGCAGGATACCCCTGGTCTCCTCGCGGGACAGGGGCTCGCCGACGCCGGCCGTGTGGCTGCGGAGCAGATTCACTTGCAATTGGCGGATGTCGTGAGGATCGATGCGTTGGTCGGCCAGCTTTCCGAATCCGGTGTTGATGCCGTAGACCGGATCGGTCCCGGCCGCGGCACGTTGAACCACCGCATGCGCGGCCGCCATCCGTCGCTTGGCGGAGGGCGACAGCCGCACCGGCCGTCCGTCCATGACCACCTGAACGAAGGCGGACAGCGTGAGGTCCTCTCCGGTCACGTCAAGCGGTTTCACAGGCCGATTATAGCCCGGCGCCGACGGCGCGTAAACTACGCTGCTCACCGGGCTGCTCAGTCCGTGAAACGTGAAACGTGAAGGGAAGTGACGCGGGGGCGCGGTGAAGGGGTGACGCGGTGATCCCCGCGTCGCCGTGTCTCCTTGTCGCATTGCGCCCACTATGCCTCACCCCTTACGCGACTTTCGGTCTGCTTGTGCCCCCCAGAGGCCCGTGCTAGGATGCCCGCTTGATGGAGGCGCTGCTTGCGAAAGACACTCTCTTCACGCTGTTCGTGCTGTCGGTCATCGGCTTTGTTGGGAGCTTGATCGCGATCCCCTTCATCCTCGTCAGGCTTCCTCCCAATTACTTCGACGAACGCCACCCCCGCCCCTGGATGGAAAATCACCACCCTCTGCTCCGCTTGGTGGGACGCGTGCTGAAAAACCTGGTGGGAGCGGTCTTCCTGGCGGCCGGCTTTGCCATGCTGTTCTTGCCGGGCCAGGGCATCTTGACGATGCTGATCGGCCTCTCGCTCATTGACTTCCCCGGCAAGCGCCGCCTGGAACGCAAGTTCATCGGCCAGGCTTCCGTGCTCCGGACGATCAACAGCATGAGGGAGAAATTCGGCCGGCCGCCGCTGACGGTCGCGGGAGACCCTTAATCACAGGGACGAGGCTCGAGCGTGAGACCGGCACGACGCAGAGACGCGCAGACATGGAGACGCGGGGGTGGGCCGCTCGCCGCGTCGCCCCTTCGCCGTGTCGCTGCGTCTGGCCCCTAGCCCATCGCCCATCGCCTATGCCAGTTTTGTATCTGATTGACGGGAGCGCCTACATCTACCGGGCCTACTTTGCCCTGCCTGCCCTCTCCAACTCCAAAGGGCTCCAGACGAACGCGGTCTACGGCTTCACGACGATGCTGATGAAAGTCCTGCGCGAGCATCGGCCGGACTGCCTGGCCGTGGTCTTTGATGAAAAGGGCCCAACGCACCGGCATGAAGAGTTCACGGACTACAAGGCCCATCGTCCGGAAATGCCGCAGGGGATGCAGGCGCAGATCCCCTATATCCATCGCGTGGTGGAGGCCTTCGCCCTGCCGGTCGTACGCCTGGCCGGCTTTGAGGCCGACGACCTGATCGGGACCCTATCCCGCAAGGCGGAGGCGGCAGGGTTCGACGTGGTGATCGTCACCGGCGACAAGGACATGTTCCAGCTCCTCACCCCGTCCGTG
Organism: Nitrospira sp.; assembly: GCA_016873395.1. Lineage (GTDB taxonomy): Bacteria > Nitrospirota > Nitrospiria > Nitrospirales > Nitrospiraceae > VGXG01. The sequence goes on from VGXG01000036.1 coordinate 6,651, forward strand.
CGCATCTATGACCCGGTCAAGGGCAAGTGGTTTGGGGAGGCGGACTGTCTTGAGCGGTTCGGCGTGGAACCGGCGCGGGTGGTCGAGATCATGGGGCTGATGGGAGACGCCACGGACAATATCCCCGGCGTCAAGGGGATCGGGGAGAAGACGGCGCTCAAATTGATCGGGCAGTTCGGGACGATCGAAAAGCTTTTGCAGAGGGTGCAGGACGTCGCGCCCCAGAAAACCAAAGCGCTTCTGATCGAGCAAGCCGAGAACGCCAAGCTCAGCCGACAACTGGCTACGATCCACGTGGACGCGCCGGTCGAGTTCGATCCGGACCGGTTTCGGGTCGCGCCGCCCCCGACCGAGCCCCTCGTGGCTCTGCTGCGGGAGCTGGAGTTTCCGACGCTCCTCAAAGCGATTCACCCGGGCAATGAGACTGCAACGGTCAAAGCAGCCGCTGTGATTGTGGATGAAGCGGGGGCGCGGAAGTTTGCCGAGAGCGCGGCGCGAGAACAATACCTCGGCCTTGCCTGCCTGCTGGGTGGCACGCCCGGGAGCACGGCGGATCTGCAAGGGCTGGCCCTGAGCGCTTCCGACGAGAAGACGGTGGTTGCGCCGAGGCTCTTTCATCCCCTGGCCGAGCTGCTGCGGAGCCCGACGGTGATCAAGGCAATCCATGATCTCAAGCAAGCCTTGCTGGCCTTGCAGCGAGCCGGTGCTGCCATCACGCCTCCTTGGTTCGACACGATAGTGGCCGCCTACTTGCTCAACCCCAACCGGCGGACCCACACGTTGGAGGCGGTGGCGCTGGATCTGCTGGGCTACCGGTTGGGAGCGGCGCAGGCCGAGCAAGTGCCGGAGCCTCCCAAGGATCTTTTCAGTCAGAGTGATGCGGCTCAAGCGGTTGATGGGCAGAAGGCTGCCGAAGAAGCCTCCGTCATTCGCCAGCTCGTGCCGCTCCTCAAAGAGCGGCTGGAAGAACAGGGAAGCTCGCGGCTCTTTGAGGAAGTGGAAATGCCCCTGGTGCCGGTGCTGGCCGAGATCGAACGAAACGGGTTCGGCCTGGATGTGGCGGCGCTGCAGGCCCTCAGCAAAGAATTGGAACGGGAACTGGACCGGATGATGGAGCAGATCGCGGGCCTGGCCGGAGGAGAATTCAATGTCAATTCTCCCAAGCAACTGGCGACCGTCCTGTTCGACAAGCTGGGCCTCAAGCCGGTCAGGAAAACCAAGACCGGCTATTCCACCGACGAAGAGACCCTGACACAGTTGGCCCAGCAGCACGAACTGCCGGCGCAGATCCTCAATTACCGAAGCCTCAGCAAGCTCAAGTCCACCTATGTGGAGGCGCTCCCCGCGCTCGTAAATCCGGAGACCGGACGCCTGCACACCTCGCTGAACCAGACTGTCGCGGCGACGGGGCGGCTCTCCTCGGCCGAGCCGAACTTGCAGAACATTCCGGTCAAGGGGGAGTATGGGCTTCGCATTCGCGAGGCTTTCGTAGCGGCGCCGGGCCATACTCTGCTCTCAGCCGACTATAGCCAGATCGAGCCGCGTATCCTGGCGCATCTCTCGGGGGATCAGAAACTGAAGAAAGTCTTCGAGCGGGGCGAAGACATCCACATGGCCACCGCTGTCGAAATCTTCAACCTGGAACCGGGACAGATCACAAAAGACATGCGCCGTGTAGCCAAGACCGTGGTCTTCGGCATTCTGTACGGGATCAGTCCCTATGGGTTGGCCTCGACGCTCGGCGTGTCGCAGCAGGAAGCTAAAAAATACATCGATGCCTATTTCGAGCGCTACGCGGGCGTGAAAGCCTTCATTGACCGAACGATCGTGGAAGCCAAAGAGAAGGGCTACACGACGACCATTCTAGGTCGCCGCCGACCGATCCCGGAATTACAGAGTGCCGATCCCACCCAGCGAGGCTTCGGCGAGCGACAGGCGGTGAACAGCCCGATCCAGGGCTCGGCGGCGGACCTGATCAAGGTGGCCATGATTGCAGTCAGCAAGAAGTTGCGCGAGGAGTTGCCGCACACCAAAATGATCCTGCAAGTCCATGACGAGTTGATCTTCGAAGTGCCGGAGAAAGAGTTGGAGAAAGCCAAGCGGTTGGTAAAAACGGAGATGGAGGCTGCCGGTCCGCGCCTCGGCCTCTCGGTGCCACTGAAGGTGGATTTAGGTGTCGGTAAGAATTGGCGCGAGGCGCACCCGTGATGCTTGACACTATTTCGGAAGCTGCCTACACTCGAACCCATCATAAGGAGGTCCCTGATGCCCACCACCAAGAAGCAGGCATTGGAGATGATCAAAAAGCTGCCGGAGCAAGCGACCTGGGACGACATCATGTATGAGCTGTACGTCAGGAAGAAGATTGACACCGGCATCAAGGCTGCTGATGAGGGGAGAGTGGTGCCGCATGAGGACGTGAAGAAACGATTGCTTCGATGACCCGTCTGGAGTGGACCGACCCCGCTGTCACCGACCTTGAGAATATCCACGATTGCCTCGCGCGAGATTCCCCGGAGTATGCCAACGCGCTCATCGCACGGCTGATCCAGTCGGTCGAGCGGCTGAAACCCTTTCCCAAAAGCGGCAGACACGTTCCGGAAGCGCCGAGTACCACGGTGGGGGAACTCGTGGTCGCCGGCTACCGCGTCATTTATCGCATGCGCAAGGAGCAGGTGCAGATTCTGTCGGTCGTGCATAGCGCCAGGAATCCTGCCGGCATGCAGCCGGAGCCCTGGGATGCGGCTTAAGATTTGCGGAATGGGCCGCAACTGGCGCGAGGCCCATGGCAGGGAGTCCTGTCACGGCAAGCTCCCCGTCGTCCTCGCTCTCTGTCAAAAAACTCCAGCTTGACGAAGCCGTCGGGAACCAGTAGCATTGTTGAAGATTTCAACAATGGGGGTGGGCAATGGCCACGGTGAACTTCAGCGTGCCGAGCGATGTCAAAGAGGCGTTCGACAAGGCCTTTGCCGGGGAAAACAAAAGCGCGGTACTGGCCGGCCTGATGCGCCAGGCGGTGGAAGAGAGGAAACAACTTCGCCGGCGAGCCAGGGCGATTGACCGACTCCTTGAATTCCGAAAGAGGCAGAAACCCGTCAGCGAGAGAGAATTTCAAGCGGCCCGGAAAAGCCTGCGGGCATGACCAGGGTGGTCGTGGATGCCAGCGTGGTGGTGAAGTGGCTGGTGCCTTTCCGCGCGGAAGAGGCCGACACCGAGCAGGCGCTTGAACTTCTGGACAGGATCAAAACCCTCCGAGTGGGGGTCCTGCAACCCCCGCACTGGCTGGCAGAGGCGGCGGGAGTGACGGCTCGTCTTGATCCCGATGGGGCTGTTGAAGCTGTAGGGTTGCTGTTCTCCTTGGAATTGCCGACGGTGGGAGGACTGGAAGTGTACGAGCGGGCCTGTCGCCTGGCAGTGACCATGGGCGAGCATCTCTTCGACACCCTCTACCACTCGGTCGCGCTTCACCAGCCGGACACCATGTTGGTGACAGCCGATGAACGGTATTACCGTAAAGCAGCCCGTCTCGGCCGAATCGTCCGTCTGCGGGAGTTCGAGCTTGCGCAGACATGACACATAGGCGGTGCGGCGGAGGGCTGCTGAGGAATCAGCCGACGATTTCCCAGTCTGACGAACCGGTGAGCGCTTCAGTCAAGGGGAGGGGATGCCGATACAAGACGTATGGAGTCGACGGCTTCTCAGATTGCGGACCTCTTGGAAGACACGCCGCTCTTTGCCGACCTGAGCCGGGCGGAAATCGTTAAGGTGGCTTCCGTGTTTCGTCTCGTCGAAGGGCCGGCGGGGGAACGGCTGCTCGGAGAAGGGGAGCCGGTCCGCAAACTGTATTTTCTCCAATCCGGGGACGCGTCGGTGCTCAAAGCCGATGACGCCGGCCGGCAGGTCGTGATTTCCGTTGTCGGCAAGGGCACCGTGGTCGGGGAGATGTCGCTCCTCGACAATTCCAGCGCGTCGGCAACCGTGGTCGCCAAAACGCCGTTTCGCGCGCTGGAGTTGGACCGGGCCGCCTTTCTGCAGATGATGGAAGGCTACCCTATGTTGGGCTTCAAGGTGTTTCGCAAGTTCGCCCGGATCACCAGTCTGCGCTTGCGGATGACGTCGGGCCAGTTGGCCGAGTACATGGCCCCTCCGCGCCAGGACTAGCGCGCATTATTCATGACCGCTTCTGCTGCAATCGCGGATTCGCCGCTCCGACAAGCTGGCACGCGGGTTTCAGGCGTGCCAGCGGGCGGGCTCGCCGCTCAGTCCCTCGACGTACTATTTCAAGTACGCCTCGGTCCCTCGTGGCTCCACGCGCCCGTCTCGCTCGGCGACTACGCGATTTCGCGACGAACCGCCATGAATAATGCGCGCTGAGCGCCTCCGCTCGAGTCACGGACCCGCCGGTGATCGGTACAACAGCCGCACAATCTCCGTCGTGTTGAACAGCAGGGCGTTCGTGCGTGTGTACGCTGCGTAGCCGGAGGCGGTCTTGTCTTGACGACGGTCATTCAGCATGCTAAAAATGTGGGCACGGAGGTGGTCACATGAAGACGGCCACGGTTCGGGAGTTTCGTGATCGGGCGACTAAACTGCTCAAGGAGGAGGAACCCATTATCGTGACACGTCACGGGAAGATTGTGGGCTTCTTTCTCCCGGCTGCAGGGGATGCACTACCACTGGAGATCAAAAAAGATCTGTTCTATACGCTCACCAGTGAAATTCGTTCGACGATGAAAGAACGTGGGGTTACGGAAGAGGCTCTCCTTGCCGACTTCGAAAAAGCCCGAAAGGCTCGTCGCCGACGCTAATCCGATTCTAGCAGCTCTCCTTGGTGGAGCCGCACGGCGGGTCTTCTTCGAATCGGGGGTTCGGGAGTTTGCGGTTCCGGAAAAGGTTATCGAGGAAGTCCGGGCACATGTCCCAGCACTTGCGCGGAAGCTAGGATTGAATGCTGCGTTTCTCGATTACTCATTGGATCTGTTGCCCCTCATTCGTTACGCCCGTCAGGCCTACCGTCAAAATATCCCCGAAGCCAAGCGTCTGATCGAGCATCGGGACCCCGATGATGTGGATGTGTTGGCGCTGACCTTGAGACTGGGAATTCCTTTGTGGTCAAACGATCGAGATTTTGAAGAGGTAGACGTCGAAACATTCACGACAGCCCATCTCCTGTCTCTGTTCTTCGGAAAATCCACCCTTTAAGTTCCCGAAAAGTACAATGTCTGTACGATCTCCATCGTGTTAAAGAGCATCGCGGTTGTGCGGGTATAGGGGGCATGGCCGTAGCAATGGTCTCGCGGATTGCCCCCTCCTGAAGTGAAAGCGTCCTTGTAGTCCACCAGCAGGCAGAGGCCGTCGTTCGGACAGCGGACGCTCTTGCGCGCGCATTCCAGCCACCGTTCGAACCCATCCCAGGGCTCCAGCAGTTCCCAGAGGGCTTTGTTGGCTGCCTGTCCCTCCGGTGACGCGGGGGTGGGCGCGTCGCTGCCGGCCACCGCCAGTTGCTGCACGTAGTCGCCGCCCCAGACGAGAGGCATCTCCATCGTGATCTGCGGCAGGTCCATCTTGGCCAGCCACCGTTTTCCATCGGTGCGCATGACTCGGTGATTCACAACATGAAGGAGCTTGCCCACGCCGGAGGTGTCCCAGCCGTACCGGACGGGAGTGCCAAAGGTGACGACATCCAAGACTGCGCCGTTCAGAACGTTGCCGGTCTTGATCTGTCCCTCCAACTGATGAAGTGCATTTTCCCCATCGCCCTCCGCGGGAGTGCGCTCGTAATAGGATTTGAGAATTTGAAAATAGGTCTCTTGCCCTGAGGAGGAGCCGGGGGCCAGCAGGTTTGAGACGAGCGCCAGTACCTGTCCAGCATGGCTATGAACTTGCACGAGCAACCGATCACCTTGCCCCAATTTCTGGTCCGCGCAGATGGTCCTGAGCCGTTCGAGCAGGCGCCAGGCAGCCTGGGCACGTCCTAGATGATGATGCTCCGAGGACCAGAGGTGTCGCAGACAGACGATGGGACGCGAGACGTGACGGTTGACGGCCTTCCGGAACAGCTCGACAGAGTTGTCGGTGAAGTTACAGGCTTCGCCGATTTGCTTGTCGAGCAGGCCTTTGGTTTCCGCCTCGTCACTGAACGGCGGCTTCTTCCCGCCTTGCGCGGCTGCCAATCCGTTCGTCTCTTCCCGCAAGAGCGCCAACAGGGCTTCCATTCCGGGAATGCCGCGCGAATAGCCCCGCTTCAAGCCCCCGACTTCATCCAGCCGCTGTGCTCCGAACAGGTCTGAGCCCAGGTGCATGCCGTGCATGAACAAGACGACCCGGACGCCGGCCTTGGCCAACTGGTCCCCGAGGCGCGCCATTTCATCTTGCCAAGCCAGGGAGTCCGGCGGCGCCCCAGCGGTGAATTCCCGATAGGCCGCCCGCTCGCCTGGGTCAGCTCGTGAATAGGTCTGATGTTGAAAATTATTTCCCGTCGGCATGGGTCCTTCTCATACCTGAAACATGGGGCCCAGCGCAATGGAGCAGAGGCAAGGAAACATGCGACGGCCCAGCCCATTGCCGCGTCCATGCAAGGTTGACCGGCCAGAAAAGGGCATGTTAAGGTACCTTCTGCCTTCAAGACAGAGCGGCCCAAGGAAGAAGAGTTAAGGAATTGAGATGAAAAAGATTTCTGGCTCACGAACGCGGCTTCGAACCGTCACAATTATCTGGTTTGTGCTTGCCGGTCTGGCCGTCCCCTTGCTTGTCTCAGCCGCGAAGGCCCCAGCACCTCCCTCGAAGCAAGTCCAGCCGGAGCATGTCATCCTAGTCGTTTTAGAAGGGGTGGGGCAGGAGGCCCTCAAGGCCGGGCCCATGCCGGTCCTGAGTCGGCTGGTGAAGGAAGGGTCTGTGACCTGGTCCGCGACCGGCGTCAATCCGTCGCTCCGGCTGCCCGCTATGGCCTCACTGTTGACCGGCCTGCCGGTTGAAAAACATGGGATCACGTGGAACAGCTTCGACTTCATCCGGGGGTATCCGAGGCCGCCGACCGTGTTTGATTATCTGGATCTGAGCGGCGGCCGGGACAGCACCATCTTTTTCATGGACGAATCCCTCTATCAACTGGCCAAGCCGGAACCCTACACCGACTATCAGATGTGCGGACCGCTGAAGCCGGAGTGCAGCACGACCACCGTGGTCGGCTATATCCGCGAATATTTCCGCAAGGCCACGAGCGGCCATGGGTACGGACATGCGATCCTGTCCTTGCCCCATTTTCTGGTTGTGCATTTGCCGGAGCCTGGGCGGGCCGGCTTGGCGCAGGGGGTGAACTCGCCGGCCTATCGGGAGTCGCTGCGGACGGTCGATCAGGCCATCAGCTCGATCCTGGGGATCTATCGTGACCTGGGGCTCATGGACCGGACCACGGTCTTTGTGACGGCACTCAATAACACGGGCGAGACCAAGGGGGGCGGAAACGGTGCCGGTGCGGCTGCTGCCGCGGCGCCGCCTCGTATGCTCTGGGCCGCCTGGGGCGCGGGGATCAAATCAGGACATCTGATCAAACAGCCTGTCTCGATCATGGACACGGGGGCCACCGTGATGCGGACGTTGGGGCTCGAAACCCATACGGAATGGGAGAGCAAGGCGGTGGAGGAAATCTTCTCAACCCCTCGGCCCGCTTCTCCGGTTTCTGCACACCAGGGAGAGCCTGGCGGCTTCTCCGAGAGAACGCCGCGCTAGCCCAATGCCGGCAAAAGCTGGAGAAAAACGGCGGGCGTGGACGAAGGTCAAGCTGCTTCTGGGCTTCGTCACATTGGTGACGATGGGCTCTCAACAGGTGACGGCTGCCGCGCCGCCCCCTGCCTACGCGAAGGAACATGGCATTACGATCGATGCGACCGGCCTGACGCCGCCGACCATGTGGCAGGTGCCGGGGAAAACCCCGATGATCATGACCCTCGATCCTGACAGTACCGAAGCCCTGCGGACGACTACGCCTTACGAGCTGAAGCTGAAGCCCGGCTCTTATCGGTTCGGGACGTTTACGTTTGACTTCCCGTTCGCGGTGACGCTGGAAGGGGTGCTGGACTTTGCGTCTTCACTGGATCAATGTGTGTCAGGACGCGGCACGCAGAGGCTGACGGTCACGTGCAGCAGGACCCAGCCGTACGGGGGCCAGCGCGACTACTGAAGACCGTGATGAGTCATGGGTTATGCGCGAAGACGGCAGATCAAGCATTCATTCATCACACATCACCCCTCACCCATCACGTATTTGTGTTTTGAACAGGTGACGTATGGCTGATGCAGTCAATGACCTGCTGGATGCGTTAGAAGACGTCGATGATGCGACTCGGGAGGAGGCGGCCAAAGCCCTCGCTGAGTTGGCTGACCCAAACACCCTGGAGCCGCTGATGCGGGCTTGCGAGGACGAATACTGGTCGGTGCGGGCGCATGCCGTCTGGGGCGTCGCCAAGATCGGGGGGGCCAAGGCCGTCGAAGCGTTGGTCACTCTGTTCAATGACCCCATCATGGAGGTGCGCAACGAAACGGTGGCCGCCGTGGGTCACCTTGGTCCTGCGGTCGCGGAGCGACTGATCAAGGCTCTCAAGGACGAACGCTGGCGGGTTCGCGAACATGCGGCCAAGGTCTGCGGTGAGATGAAGGACGCCAAGGCGGTGGACGCTCTGATTACGGCCTGTCGCGACCGGGATGGAGCCGTCAAGAGCGCGGCGGCCGAGGCCTTGGGGAAAATCGGCGATGCCAAGGCGGTCCCGGCCCTCCTCAAGCTGTTCAAGGATACGTCGAAAACGGTGAGGGAAACGGCCGGCACGGCCTTGGTGGCGATCGGAACGCCGTCGGTCGAGCCGCTCATCCAGACCCTCAAGGATCAGGATTACGTGGTCCGCTGCCATGCAGCGAGGGCTCTGGGCGGGATGACCAGCGACTATCAGTTCGGCCGTTCCTGGGTCAAGGACCAACGGGTCGTGGACGCGCTGATCGAAGCCTTGAAGGACCGCGACCGGGCGGTCCGGGAGGATGCGACGATCGCGCTGGGGATGATCGGCGACCCACGGGCCATCGATGCGCTGATCGAGGCGATGAAGGATGGGGCCGTGAAGCGGCACGCGATCATGTCGCTGGGCATGATCGGGGACGTCCGCGCCCTCCCGCCGGTGTTGGATGCTCTGAAGGGCAAAGGCATCCGTCAGGAGGGGACCCCGACGCCCGGCTGCATCGTCAGCGAAGAGGCCTTTATCAAGGAGGCAGCGGCCACCGCCCTGGGCCATTTCCGGGACCCTCGGGTGATTCCCGACCTCATCATGCTGCTGAAGGACAATGTGCTCCGAGAACGGGCATCCGATTCATTGGTCCTGATCGGCGATGCGGCGATCGAGCCGCTCGTCGCGTTCCTCCACGACCCCAAGGCCTCGGAGGTGGACTCAAGCGAGCGGGCCCTCTCGTTTGCAACCAGCCGGTTGAGCGCGTCCGAGGCCCTCAGGAAGCTGGCTCTCGAAACACTCCGAAAGCTGGGCTGGGAACCGCCCGCGGAGGAAGAGGCCGTCGATTCAGGCAGGACCGATAATCTCCGGGTCGACCGGCCCCTGGGCGAAACCGGTCGGTTCGGCCCCTCTGGGGACCTGATCGGAACTTAACGCAGCGATCCTTCTGCCAGGCGTCGATCCCTCGCCGGCGCAACCGTCAATGCCCGCTACTTTCTCACCGCGATCCCGTGCGTGTCCGCCGTTTCCTTGCCATCCTTCATGTTGGTAATCCGGGCGACGCCGACGAACTCGCCGCCTTTGCCCCCGTCCAGCACCTTGATCACGCCCACGCCGGGGGTCGAACCCTTGGCGTTGTTGACGGTCTTGTCATTGCCCGTGAGGGGACTCGGGCCGCGGGTGCCGACGAAGACATAGGCGCCGTCCGGCGACACGTCCAGCAGGTCCGGCGCCGGATCATCGCTGAGCGGGCCGGCCAGCTCGACGGAGCTAACGCTGAGGTTCGTCAGCGTATCGATGATCTCGATGTTGTTGCCGGCCCGGTCCGCGCTCCAAAGGTATCGCCCAACCGCCGCCATGCCGTGCGAATCGGCGAACTTCGTATCTCGCGAGGTGATCAGCTTGGCCGAGACCGACTTGGGCAGGTTCGCCATGTCCACGGCATAGACGTCGTAGGAAAGCGGGGCGATCGGCCAGCCGCCGCCCGAGTTGATGTACATCGTGTCGCCGACCTGAATGCCGCCGCAGCCCGCCGGATGAACCTCGACGTTGTTCAAGGTTGCGACGATGTTCATGGGGGTGCTCGTGACGTCCGCCACGAACAGCCCGCCGCCCCGCAGCGTGATGAAGGCGTGCTTGCTCGACGCGTCGGTGATGGGGCAGATCGGTGCGGTATCTGGCTGCTCCCCCCGTTCCAGGGCGCCGAGGTTTATCACGTCCTTCTCCGGGTCGAAGCTGAACTTGTGGGCGGCGTAATCGGTCCATATCCGGATGAACTTCTTCTCGGCGATGTTGGCCGCGATCGCCATCTTCTGGTCGGGGGTGGGCCAGGCTGCGTGGACATTCTTGCCCATTGAGAGGCAGGCCTCCGGCTTCCTCGTCGCCGCGTCCATGAAGAGCACCTGCCCGCTCAGGAACGAAAGGACCGCGTGGGACTGGTCCTTCGTGAAGAAGAGCATGTGCGGGCGCCGGACCGCTTTCTTGGTGGCTCCTTCGCAGAACTTATTGATCTCGCCGCCCAGGTCGATGGTGACCTGGGGCTTGGCGCCAGACGGGTTGGCCGCCAGTTGCGTGCCGTCATAGATGTAGAGAAAACCCCCGCTTTCCTTGGCCGTGTCCGATTGGTCGGTGATCCAGACCTCGTAGGCTCGGGTGTCGGAGGGCCAGGATGCAAGGAGACTGAGGCCCACACCCACCACGAGGGCCAGAACAAACAGCAGTCCCCGGCGAGACCCGCTCTGTATGGTCGATACGGTACGCATCGGAAGCCTCCTTACTGATTGGTCAAAGGGTCTGTTGGACGTAAAAAGGGAGGTGAATGAATCCGTGCGATGGATCTAGGAGGTCATACTAAAGACCTGCCAAGAGGTCTGTCAACCGGGCGGGAACCGCGCGGATCATGCAAAGGCGGGCGCGTTGCGTATGATCGCCGGTCCAGGCGGCTGGATTCCTGTTGACCGTCAAAAAAATCCTGTGTTAAGGTACCATACATCATTATTTTTCCTCGCGATCTGAGCCGTGCGGAAGGAGTCGCACGCCCTCGCAGCAGACCCGTGCCGGTCGGAATCCCAAGTCGCTTGAGCGCTGGAGGCAAAACCGGCCCGAGGACGATACCGGGCGAGGGAATCGGCACGCTGGGTATGAACGATGGCGGACAGCGTCGGAGAACAGATCGCCGCGCTGAAGGATGAAGATTGGGCCGTCCGCGAAGGAGCGGCAGCGGCGCTGGGGTCGTTCCGTGATGCGCGGGCCGTCGGGCCCCTCATCGCCGTCCTTCGGGACTCGGACCGGGCTGTGCGCACCGCCGCCGTCGCTGCCCTGACAGAGATCGGAGAAGCCTCGGTTGTGGCGCTGGGCGCCTGCTTGGATGATCCCGATCTCTCCGTCCAGGAATCGGCCGCTTCGATCCTGTCGGCGATCGGCGATATCCGGGTCATCGATCCGCTGGTTAAAGCGCTGGAGAACCCAGACTGGATCGTCCGTATGCACGCAGCCAAAGCCCTCGGGCGCATCGGCGATCCCAGGACGGTCCGGCCGCTCATGCCGCTGCTGCACGATAAGGTCAAGGCGGTGCGGGTGGATGCGTCGGAGGCCTTGGTTCTGATCGGGCAGGCGGCGGTGCCGCTGCTGCTGGAAGCCTTGAAACATGAGGAATGGCTGGTCCGGCTCCATGCGGTGGAAGCGTTGGGCAAGATCAGGTCGCCCGAGTCGGTCGAACCCCTCTTGTTCCTATTGTTCAACGACCCGGATACGGCCATCCGGGAGGATGCGACCCGGTCCTTAGGAGAGATCGGGGATCCCCGCGCGGTGGACTTTCTCCTGACGGCGATGACCGACGTAGGGCTCCGGCCCTTGGCGATTGAAGCCTTGGGAAAAATCCGAGACCGGCGGGCGGTCCCGGCGCTGGTGTCGGTCGTTACCGGAGCCAGCCGGCCGGCCGACAGCCGTTCAATCCACGGGTGCGGCGACCGGTGGGACGGGGAAATGTTTGCGATGGAAGCGGCTGTGAGGGGGCTTGCTCTAATCCGGGATGAGGTCACGATCCCGGTTTTGATCGATGCGCTCCAGAACACGGTGATCCGGGCGGAGGCGGCCGCGGCCCTGGTGGCTTTTGGTCAGCCGGCAATTCCTCCCCTTCTGGGAGTGCTCAAGAAGGAGCGGGACGACAACATTCTCTTCCATGCGAAGGAAGCCCTGGCTCAGCTCGGATGGAGAGCAAATAGAATCCAATGATGGGTGCTGAATGATGAGTGATGAATGGCTGCAAGAATGAGTTCTCAGTTTTCAGTGGTCAGTTCTCAGTTTACTGACAACTGAGAACTGACCACTGCTTCGTTTAGCATTCAGCGGTGCGGTTGAAGCCATGCCCAAGGAGTCGCTCGAGACCCTCATCGCCGAACTGGTTCATGAGGAGGACTGGCGGCGGATGCGTGCCACCGCTGCCTGCCTGAAGGGTGGGCCGAAAGCCGTCGAGGGGCTCATCCATGCGCTGGACACCGGCAGCTCCGCCTTGAAGATGGAAGCAGCGGGCATGCTGGCGCGCATCAAGGACCCCAAGGGCGGGGTGCCGCTGGTGCGGTTGCTGAAAGACTCGGACCCGGCTGTCCGTAAAGCGGGCGCGCTGGCGCTGGAGCAGATGGCCGGGGTCCTGGATGCGGACGCAGCTTCGGCCCTCGTTGAAGATCTGCACGAGCTGAAGGAAGAAGGCCAGCGCGACCTGATGATCGGGTTGCTGGGCCTGATCCCCAACGCCATCGCGCCTTTGAGCGCCCTGCTGACGCATCCCGACGAGGCGGCTCGGGTGACGGCGGGAACGATCCTGGAACACCTGCTGGATCCCCGGTCGGCCGATGCGCTCGTGGATGCCATGGGGGACCCGGCCCTGCGCGACATCACCGTGCGGACGCTCAAGAAGCTCGGCGCGATCCGGGAGCGGATCGATCAGGCGTTTGAAACGTTGCGCAGCGTCGAAGGGGCCAGTGAGCGTGAGGAAGCTCGGATGGCGACGGTGATCGACCTCTTGGGGATCGGCCGTCCGAGCGTAGAGATCCTGATCGACTATCTCGAGGATGACGATTGGCTGGTGCGCGAGGCGGCGGCCGATTTGCTGGGCAAGATCGGCGATCTCCGCGCGGTGGAGCCCCTCATGGCGCGGCTCCAGAAGGACAAGGACACGGGGGTCAAGGAGCTGGCCTTGAAGTCGTTGGGCCTGATCGGCGATGCCCGCCCCGTGCAACTCTTCATCGAAGCCATTCCGATCCGTCCGCTGCGGACCCTGGCCATGGAAGCCCTGGCGAAAGTCAAGGATGTGGAGGTCATGCGTCCCTATGCGGATCTGTTCGAACGGCTCAAGACCGACCGGGACGGCTTGGTGTCCTATAATGCGGGGATGATCGTGGACAAGCTCCAGGCTGCGACCATGCAGGCCGAGCAGGCGGGCGCCGCGGCGGGGAGCAAAGGGGAGGGTGAGGATGAGTGAGGGGGAGGGGCAAGGGCAAGGGCAAGGGCAAGGGATGGATCGGCAGCCTGATCGAGTCGAGCAGTTGCTCTCGGCTCTGCGGGACGAGAACGAGGCCTTGCGCGACCATGCGGCGGCCAGCCTCGGACAGATGGGGCTGGAGGCTCTCCCGGGGTTGATCGGGATGCTGGCTGATGAAGATGCGGTGATCCGGGAGGCAGCCGCGAGCGCGATCGTCCGAATCGGTCCGGCTGCCGTGGAGCCGTTGCTCGAAGCGTTGCAGGATGACGAGTGGTCGGTCCGGGAGCAGGCTGTTTCGGCGCTCGGCAAGCTGAAGGACCCGCGCGGCGTCGAGCCGCTTATTCGTGCGCTCAAGGACAGGGACGGCGCAGTCCGCAGCGCGGCGGTCTGGGCGTTGGAGCGGATCGGGGACCCGCGGGCTGTGCCGGGTCTGGTGGAGGCCCTCGCCGACGGGACGCTCCGCGAGGATGCCGCGCGGGTCTTGAAAAAGATCGGCGATGTGCGGGCCGTCGAGGCCTTGATCGAAGGGCTGCTCGGAAACAACTGGATGGTGCGCCGGCACGCAGCCGAGGCTTTGGGCAAGATCGGGGATCTGAGGGGGATCGAGCCCTTGATCGAGGCGCTGAAGGATGAAGACTGGCTGGTCCGCCGCAATGCGGCCGAGTCCCTGGCGCGGCTGGGCGACCGGCGGGCGGTCGAACCGCTGGTGCCGTTGCTGGAAGACGAGAACGAAATGGTTCAGGAAACCGTGGAAGGCGCCTTGGCCAGCCTCGGCTGGAAGCCGCAGACAACCAACTAAATGTGTTGAAGGAAAGGCGAGAGGGTCATTTATGGCAGACGAAACTCCCCAGCAGCCGCCGAAGCTGCTTCAGATCGGCCCCAAGGGCGGGGCCAAGAAAGACGGCTTCAATCTGGTCACCGAGAAAGTGGTCTCGGTGAACCAGGCGGCGAAGCAACTTGAAGTGGAACTGTTGGCCTACGACGGGAAGACGGTGATCCTGGAGGTCGCCGAGGAGGCACTGGAGGACCTGCAGAAGATCAAGCCGGGCGACGGGGCGACCATCCGGGTCGTGGAAGAAGGAGGGAAGCGCGTTGCCAAGAGCTTCCGGGTCCGCTCCAAGGACCCGAACAAGGCCAAAGGGGATGCGATGCTGTTGGACTTGAAAGATACCCATTGGCTCAACCGCAAGTATGCGGCTGAGGCACTGGGGGACCTCAAGGATGAGCGGGCGGTGGGACCGCTGGTCGAGGCGCTGACCGACGAGGTGGGAGATGTCAGGCAGCGGGCTTACGATTCGCTCATCAAATTGGGAGCCGTCTCAGTCCCGCCGTTGATTCCCCTCTTGGTGTCGGAGGAAGATGAGTTGCGCCAGTCCGCCACCGAGATCATTCGCAAGGTCGGCAAGCCGGCGGTGGAACCGCTGGCGGTCGCCTTGGGCGAGGCGGATGACCGGCTCAAGGGCCGGATCATGAAAGTGCTGGATCGGATGGGGTATAAGCCGAAGCCCAAGGACGAAGGGGTCAAGCAGATCGGCACCCAGGCTTAAATTCCTGGCTGTTCACGCGTCCGGCTTCGGGTTCCTGGCCGGTCGGCCAACTGAGACATAGTGGAATCCGAGGGCCGCCAGACGCTCTGGCTCGTACACGTTGCGGAGGTCGATGAACAGGGGCCGACGCAAGGCCTTCTTCACCTGGTCAAAATCCAGATTACGGAACTGGTTCCACTCCGTCATGAGCACCAGCGCATCAGCCCCTTCCGCCGCCCCATAGGCGTCCGGACAGGGGGTCATCTTGGGCAGGAGTTTGGTCGCTTCCTCCAGAGCAGCCGGATCATAGGCGCGCACCTGGCAGCCTTCCGCCAACAGCTTCTCGACGATCGCCAGCGCCGGAGCTTCCCGCAGATCGTTCGTGTTCGGCTTGAACGACAGCCCTAACAGGCCGATGGTCTTGCCCTTGAGCCCGCCCAGGGCCGTGCGAATCTTCTCCACCATCAGCAGCCGCTGGCGCTCGTTGATGCGGGCCGCCGACTTGGCAATGTCCATCTCCTGCTCGGCCTGCTCGCCGATTTGAACCAGGGCGGCGAGGTCTTTGGGGAAGCAGGAGCCGCCGAATCCCGGACCTGCATGGAGGAATTTGGGTCCGATCCGTCGATCCAACCCCATGGCCTTGGCCACCACCTGCACATCGGCGCCGACTTTCTCGCAGAGGTTGGCGACCTCGTTGATGAAGGAGACCTTGGTCGCCAGAAAGGCGTTGGAGGCGTACTTGATCATCTCCGCAGAGGGGATATCGGTCACGACGAAGGGGGTCTCGATCAGGTAGAGCGGCCGGTACAGGTCCCTCATGATGGCGACCGCCTCGGGGCTGTCGGCGCCGATCACAACTCGGTTGGGTCTGAGGAAGTCCTCGATGGCCGAACCTTCCCGCAGAAATTCCGGGTTGGACACGATGTCGAACCGGCAGCGCGCGGGTTGATTGGCTGCGATCACGTCGCGCAGCTTCTCGCCGGTCCCGACCGGGACCGTGGATTTGGTCGCGATGACCTTGTAGCCGGTCATGTGTCGCGCAATGCCGCGCCCGACCTCTTCGACATACGAGAGATCGGCTGATCCGTCCGCCCGCGAAGGGGTGCCGACCGCGATGAAGATCACCAGGGCTTGGTCCACCGCCTTGGCGATGTCGGTCGTGAACGACAGGTGATGTTCTCTGAGCCCCTTGCTGACCAGCTCCGTCAATCCCGGCTCGTAAAATGGCACGTCACCCTTTTCCAGCCTTTCGATTCGCCGGGCATCCGTATCCATGCAGACGACGTTGAGCCCGAACTCCGCGAAGCAGGCCCCTGTGACCAATCCGACGTACCCGGTTCCGATGACGCTGATGTTCATGAAGAGTCCTTTCGTGAACGGCT
>VGXG01000037.1 GCA_016873395.1 Nitrospira sp.
ATGAGGCGCTCGACTTCGTCCAGGCCTCGGACCGCGTCATAGACCACGTCGTACTCCTCCCGGCTCTGCGCGATGCCCAGAAGATAGACTGTCCCGTTGATCGAGCGCCAGCGGTAGTTGACTACGCTCGTGGTCGAGGCGGCGATGATCGCGGCCTTCACTTTGACCTCGATGACCATGTCGCGGGCGGTGACCTGAAGGTCCACATCGTCGGTGATCTGAATCTCGTTGATGACTTTGCGCACGCCCGGCACTGAACCGGCCAGCCTTTCCGCCATTTTGTCGTCGGCGGATTCCTTCACCGCCCCTGTCAGCAGCACGTCTCCCTGATAGACATCGGCGCTGACGTTCACCAGCAGGCCCGCCGCCTCTGACGCAAAGGCTTGCAGAATCTTCGTCTTGACGACCAGGTCATCCCCCACCTCATTGAACGTCCGCTCTTCCATGGCCGTGGCCACGACCGTGGTGACCACCTGGGCCCCGGTCGTGTAGGGATTGGGCATGAGGTATTCGCAGCCGACCAGCAGGCCGGCGGTCAGGAGAATGAACAGGCAACGGCTGGTGGATAGGACGCCCATGTCCTCTATCCTTGATCGACACCTGGGCCGACGATCTTTAGCGCTTTAGCGCAGAGACACAAGAAGAAGCATAGGAGGAGCAGGGGAAAAAAGAAAGCCCCCTGGCTCCGAAGGAGAGTCAGGGGCTGTAGGGGAGGCGTCGGTTCACACCGAAGGTTGGTATGGTAGCCGGCGAGAATGGCTAGGTTAGACTCACCGCTTGCTGAGGCGCTTCAGCCCATCGAGATCGCCAGCGATCAGGGCTTCCTTTTTCGTGCGACTCCAATCCTTGAGTTGGCGCTCTCGCTCAATCGCATCTGCTTCCGACAGAAATCCCTCTGAGTAGACCAGACGAACAGGCCGACGCTTGAATGTATACGAGGCCCCGCGGCCATCGTTGTGGGCCTTCGCGCGTGCCTGAGGGTTCTCCGTGTGCCCAATGTAGAGGGTTCCATCAGAGCAGCGGACGATGTAGACGGAGTACATTGTGGAGCCCTTCGACTCGTCACCATTTTGAAGGGTTAGAGTAGCGACTCGCTCAGGGCACCCTTCGACTCGCGCAATCAACAGGCCTGCCATGAGCGAAGCGGGGATGCTGTTCATCAAACAACATCCCCGCGAGTCGAATGGTGGAGGCGAGGGGAGTTGAACCCCTGTCCGAAGACCTTCAGTGCAACGGTTCTACATGCGTAGCCGATTGTTTTGGTTTCGCCGCCGCCCACGCCCATCGGCAGGCTTAGAACGGCCGCTAGCCCAGTGTGTTCTCGTCCTCAGCCGCTGAGCACCGGCCTTGGACCAGCCTGCTGCATCGCGCCCCTTCCACCCCCGCAGGCCTCAGGCGGAGGGACGTCGCGGTCAGTTAAGCCGCGAGTGCCAGTTCTTGATTGGCAGTTGCTTGTTTCCCGGAGGTTTTACGAGTCCCCGAGAGCTCGGCATGCCCCGCTGACCTCTTGATCCTCGTCGAAACCGGTCGCCCCCTCCTTTCCGATCGTCACTTGTGAAGCGTCGTTCGTGATTCGTCGCCAGTAACAGTGGCAAGTGCACAAGTGACCAAGTCGCAAGGGCCCGAAACTTGTCGTTCGACCTAGAGGCTCTCGACAGGTTGCTTGGCTACTTGCAACTTGTCAGCTCGCTCCATTTGTCATTGGCCCGTTTCACGCTTCACGTCCAGGCACATGATATCGCACGAGCGGCTGATTTGCCAGGGTTGGGCCTCCGCCCAAGTCAGACGGCCGCCAGTCTTCCGGTTGCCTTCTGCCTTCGTTCCAGAAGTCTCCCGATCTGCGTCCTCATCTCGGTCACGGGCAATCGCACGCGGTCCCCATGGCCGGCCAGCACCCATTCGAATCGATGATCGAGCAGATTTTCGATCGAGTGCAGCAGGTGCGGCTCGCTCCAGACCAGCCGCTTGGGAGATTCCAGCGCGCGGCTCTCCTGGTCCCACCAGAGGTGATCGCCCGTGAACAGGAATCGCTCGTCGTACAGCAGCGCGATGCTGCCCGGCGTGTGCCCAGGAACCGGGATGGCCTGAAAGCCCGGCGCGAGTTCGACTGTCGCTTCTCCCTCAAGAATCCATTCAGCCCCCGGCGCCGCCTCCGCGGCGGCTCGGTGAATGATCCGGGAGGCTTTGAACTGCCTCGCGTACTTGTCAGAATCCGCGACATCGTCTTCGTGGGTGAGGAAGATGTACTTGACCCCGCCCATCCGCTCGAAGGCCTCCACGAGCTGCTTCAGATAACGCGGCGAATCGATCAGCCAGTTCCCCCCGAGGTGCTGGATGAAGAAGCTGTTCCCGCCGAACGACTTCTCGGAATTGAACCCGTTGTAATACACGCCGCCTTCGAGCCGGAGCGGAAAGCTGGCTCTGGCGGCCTGCAGCCTCGGTTTCTCGCTCCGGATGGTTCCAATGGAGCCGACCGGGCAGGCGAGCAGCGCCTGATAGGCTTGATGGAGTGGCCCGTCGCCATCCGGCTGATGCACGACGGCTGAGTAGTCCCCCTCTTCACGAAAGCTTGTGGGCGCGAGTTGCCGGCAGGTGTCGCAGTTGATGCAGGTCGCATCCACAAAGAAATTGCCGTCCACGTTCGTGGAGAGCCGTTTGGTCCGGTCAGCCATGCGTCACACTCACAATTGCCCCTCGCACCCTGTGGCCGAGCTGCTGTCGAGGCTGCGTCCCCTCGGCTCGTTCGCTAACAGGGTATCGAAACACCTTATTTCATCCTGTCCAGCCATCAGGTACAGAAAGTCTGACTGGAAGCCTTTTTCAACGTCCTGCTAGAGCTGACCGTCATAATCCCCGGACTGGTCGGGTTCTCCATTCCGCAGGGCTGGCGCGTCCAGTAGATGAGGATTTTCCTGTGGTCAAAGGTCAGAAAATACTCGATGCAAGGGGCGCCGCCCATCATGTCGCCGCGCATCCCCGCGAGCGAACTCCTGACATTGTACCGATAGACCCACAGGGAGCCCCCGTCCTCCAGGTCCTGACTCCTGCGCGGCGCCCCGAGCCGTTCCCTCACGTCCTCTTGTGTCGCCTGACCTGTGGCCTCGACCAGATAGTCCCACTGCGAGGGGAGGCAAGCAGTCAGCATGAGGGCCAGCATCAGCGCAACGAGTCCAATGCTCAACCGAGACGGACTGCTCTTCAGTGTGACCTTGTAAGCCTTCATCGCTTTCTCCTCCCTCATTTCCCCTTTTCTCACCGCTCCATCAACAAGAGCGGGTGGCGCCGATCAGGGAGCCCGACCGCCCGCAGCGGAAGGGGAGAGCGGCCCACTGGCTCAAACGCGGCCCATGACTATGGGCTGCCACGTCGTGGTACACGTCGTGCCGTCTCCCACGGGGGGATGGGTGCAGCGAGGACGGGTGGGCCGATCGGCGACAGGACCCGCTCATCTCTTTCCTTTCATCGCCCGTTCCACTTCTCGCCCTGCTTCTCTCTCTTTGATCGCCTCCCGCCGGTCATACTGCTTCTTCCCCTTAGCCAGGGCAATCTCAATTTTAGCACGGCCGCTGGGGCTGAAGTAGATTCGCAGCGGGATCAGGGTCAAGCCCTTCTGTTGGGTCTGTCCCAGCAATTTATTGATCTCCTTGCGGTGGAGCAGGAGCTTGCGCGGCCTGAGGGGATCGGGGTTCATGATGTTCCCGTGGCTGTAGGGGCTGATGTGGCAATGGTGCAAGATCATCTCGCCCTGGTCCACGCTGGCGTAACTGTCCTTGAGGTTCACCCGCCCTTCGCGCAGCGACTTGACTTCGGTGCCCTTGAGCACGATCCCGGCCTCCAGTTTCTCTTCGATGTGATAGTCGTGGTAGGCCTTCCGGTTTGTGGCCACGACCTTCTCGCCACTGTCTTTTTCCTTTCCCATGGCCCGCCACTATAGCACGCGACGAAGCCGCCAGCTATCAGCCGGCCCCTTGTCACCTGTTACCATATGGGTTACACTTGAGCGGTGATCGTAAGCTTCAACCACAAAGGTTTGGAGCGGTTCTTCGCCACGGGCAGTAAAGCCGGCATTCAGCCTCAACATGCTGAGCGTCTCCGGTTGATTCTCGGTCGGTTGGCGGCTTCCACCAATCCGAAGGACATGAATCTTCCTGGATTAGGGTTGCATGAATTGCGGGGTGACCGGAAGGGCACGTGGTCGGTGAAGGTGAGCGGAAACTGGCGCGTCACTTTTACTTTCGTCGGGGAAAACGCTGAAGAAGTCAATTACGAGGATTACCATTGAGGTGAGACCATGATGATGCACAATCCCCCTCATCCTGGCGAAGTGCTCAAAAAGCTGTGTCTAGAGCCCTTGGGCCTGAGTGTGACCCAGGCGGCAAAGGCCTTGGGCGTGAGCCGCAAAACGTTGTCGGGCATTCTGAATGGCCGGGCAGGGATCAGCCCCGAGATGGCCGTTCGCCTGTCGATCGCCTTTGATACGACAGCGGAGAGCTGGCTGAACCAGCAGGTTCAATATGATCTTCGGCAGGCGGAACGCCGCCGGAAAAAGCTGCGCGTCGCCCGCTTACCGGCGGCGTGATAGCCACCGCGGCCGACTGTCGCCAGAGGCTACGATGGTCGAAAATGAGTCGGCGGGTCTTTTCTTAACATAGTAGGCCCGACCCTCGTCATTCCTCTCCGTTTCCTCCACCCCTCTCTTTCTCTCGGCGGCGGGTGGAACGGATGCGCGCCGAGGGCAGCGGCATAGCAGAAGCTGCCCGCCATCAGCCCACAGAGCGTCGAGCGCGCCGGCATGTTGGCCGCAGGACAACGCCTCAGAGGCGCGTGAGGTCAACAGTACGATTTCATTGGCCGTCGGTCATCAACGCATTATGCTGCAACCGAGTGTGTGCGCCGTTCGTCACCCGCCTCTGCTCTTCACCCTTGACCCCTCGCTACCACCCCCACCTTCACCTCCCCCTACCAGGGGGAGGGAGATTTAGAGTAGGATGCCGCTATGCCCTACCGCCATTTCTTCTTTTCCGTCTCCTCGGTCCTCACCAAGCTCGCCAAGCGGCTTGGATTAGAGGCCAAGCTCCTGGAAGCCCAGCTCCGCCGCCACTGGCCTGAGATTGCCGGCGAGCAGATCGCCGCGCACACGCGCCCGGATCAGATCCGCTTCAAGAAACTCCACCTGATTGTGGCGAATTCGGTTTGGCTCCAGCAGTTGACCTTCTTGAAGCCGACCCTGCTCAAGAAGATCAACGAGGCGGCCGGCAGCGAGATCGTGGCCGATATCCTGTTCCGGGTGGGAGAGATCCAACAGGCGAGCAGTGAACAGGTACAAGGTAGCAGTGAAGAATCGGCTCGGTCTGTACCGACGCCGGAGGCCCTGGCTGAGGCGGAGGCCCATACGGCTCAGATCGCGGATCCCGATCTGCGGGCGCGTTTGACGGAACTGATGGCGGAGGCCCTGAGCCATCCGACTGGTCAGCCGGCTAATTCACAGGCCGGTCGGTCTGGCCATCGGTCCCGGAAGTAACAGGCCCCTTGAACAGAACCCGCGCATAGGCGGCAGTGGCAGCCGTATCCTTGCCTTTGAGAATAGGCCCGATCCGTCCTTCCTCTTCCGAGTCCTCCAGTCGGTAGAACCCCCGCACCGCCTTCTCGAACGCCTCTCGCAGCGACCGGTTCTCTGCCGAGTCCGAACCGGCGGCGGCCAGGTAGCGATGCAGAATTTCCGGCTCCGTCCAGGAATCATGGGTGAAGATGTAGATGATGATGCGCCGGTAGCGGCCGGCTGGGTCGCCGGGAGTCGTCGGCTGGATCTTCATCTTGCCGAAATCCCGCGTCTCGCGGCCCACCTTCCGGAACCGCTCGATCAGGGTCTCGATGGCCGGATCGCTGGTCCAGCCGGGCACGTGGACCGCGACGACCGTCCCCTCTTGGGAGCCGATGCTGTAGGGTGGGATCGTCCGGTCAGGGCGGCTCAGAAACATCCCGCCCCAGATCAAGGCGAAGGAGCCGAAGAGGACCCCCAGGGCCAGCTTGACGAGGGTGTCGAGCTTTTTTCGTTGCGGCGCAACAGTATTCATGGCATGCGCACCCGACCGGGAGTATTCTCCCGTACCCTAAGCTATCAGCTTTCAGTGGTCAGTTTACAGGAGGGATAGGCCTGTTTGGGTGCCTGAACGACCAATGGCAGGGGATGAAGGTTGTCTTTATCCTACTGAACACTGACAACTGAGTACTGAAAACTGCTTCTCAGCCTCCGTTAGCGTCCGCGGCGTCCCCGTTCTCGCCCTCGGTGACCTCGGCCAGCCGCGCCACGCCGACGACGCGGTCCTCTGGACTGTCCAGCTCGAGCACGCGGACGCCTTGCGTGTTCCGGCCGATTTCGCGCATATCGTCTACCCGGCAGCGGAGAATCTTCCCCTGCGCCGCCATGATCATGATCTCGTCGTCGTCGCGCACTTGGAGAAAGCCGACCGCCAAGCCGTTTTTCTCGGTGGTCTTCACGCTGATGATCCCTTTGCCGGCTCTTCCTTGGACGCGATATTCGGTGACCGGCGTCCGCTTCCCGTAGCCACCCTCGGTGATGGTGAGGATTGCGGTCGTGGAGTCCGGCGTGATCGTCTCCATCCCGATCACCTCGTTGCCCTCTTCCAGCGCGATGCCGCGCACCCCGTGGGCGGTGCGGCCCATGGGCCGGACTTCCTCTTCCTTGAAGCGGATCACGATGCCCTGGCGCGTGCCGAGCAGGATCTCCCGCTGGCCGTCCGTGATCTCCACTGCGATCAGCTTGTCTCCCTCGTCCAGCGTGAGCGCGATGATGCCGCCCTGGCGCGGGTTCCCGTAGGCCGAGAGCTCCGTCTTTTTGATGACGCCTTGCTTGGTGGCCATGACCACGTAGCGGTCGTCGCGAAACTCTGTGACGGGGAGGGTGGCGGTGACCTTCTCGTCGCCCGCCAGGGCCAAGAGATTCACCAGGGCCTTGCCCTTAGCGGCCCGGCCCGCCTCGGGAATCTCATGCACCTTCAACCAGTAGACCTTCCCCGCGTCCGTGAAGAACAGGAGGTAGTCGTGGGTCGAGGCGGTGAAGAGGGTCTCGACGAAGTCCTCCTCCCTGATGCCCATGCCGATCTTGCCTTTCCCGCCGCGCCGCTGGGCCCGGTAGAGAGAGACGGGGTTGCGCTTGATGTAGCCGGCGTGGGAGATCGTGACCACGACCTCCTCCTGGGCGATCAGGTCCTCGATGCTGATCTCGGCTTCTTCCTTGACGATCTGGGTGCGCCGCTCGTCCTTGTAGGCCTCCTTGACGGCCAGCAACTCGTCCTTGATGATCTTGCGGACCAGCGCCTCGTTCGCCAGGATGGACCGGAGGTATTCCATCCTCTTGAGCGTCTCTTGGTACTCCTCGATCAGCTTGTTCCGCTCGAGCTGGGTCAGACGCTGCAGCTTCATGTCCAGAATGGCGTTGGCCTGGAGCTCCGTCAGCCGGAACTGCCGCACCAGGCCCGCGCGGGCCACCTCGGGGGACTGCGCACGCCGGATCAGCGTGATCACCGCGTCCAGGTTGTCGAGCGCGATTTTGAGCCCTTCCAGGATGTGGGCCCGCTCCTCGGCCTTGCGCAGCTCGTAGGCCGTGCGGCGGATGACCACCTCGCGCCGATGCTCGATGAAGGCCTCCAGGATCTGCTTGAGGGTGAGCACCTCCGGCCGGTTGTGGACCAGGGCCAGCATGATGACGCCGAAGGTGGTCTGGAGCTGCGTGTGCTTGTAGAGGTTGTTCAGCACGACCAGCGGGATGTCGCCCCTCTTGATCTCGATGACAACCCGTACCCCGTCCCGATCCGACTCGTCGCGCAGGTCCGAGATCCCCTCGACCTTCTTGTCCTGGATCAGCTCCGCGATCTTTTCGATCAGCCGGGCCTTGTTGACCTGGTAGGGGATCTCGGTGACGATCAGGCGGTCCCGCTCGGTCCGCTCGTCGGTCTCGATGTTGACCTTGGCGCGGAGCGTGAGGAGCCCGCGGCCGGTTGTATAGGCGTCCTTGATCCCCTGGGTGCCGTAGATGAAGCCGGCGGTCGGAAAATCCGGCCCCGGGATCGCCTTCATGAGCTGGGGGATCGTAACCTCGGGGTTGTCCAGCAGCGTGACCAACCCCGCCACCACCTCGCCGATGTTGTGGGTGGGGATGTTGGTGGCGTATCCGACGGCGATCCCGCCGGCGCCGTTCACGAGGAGGTTGGGCACTCTGGCCGGCAGCACCAGCGGCTCGGTGCGGGACTCGTCGTAGTTCGGGCCGAAGTCGACCGTCTCCTTGTCGATGTCGGCCAGCATTTCTTCGGCCAGCCTGGTGAGCCGGGCCTCGGTGTAGCGCATGGCGGCCGGCGGGTCGCCGTCCACCGAGCCGTAGTTGCCCTGGCCGTCCACGAGCGGATAGCGCATGTTGAAGTCCTGCGCCATCCGGACCAGCGTGTCGTAGATCGCCGTGTCTCCGTGGGGGTGGTAGTTCCCCATGATCTCGCCGACGATCTTGGCCGACTTGCGGTAGGCCCGGTTGTGGGCCAGACCCATCTCGTTCATGCCGTGGAGGATCCGCCGGTGGACCGGCTTCAAGCCGTCCCGCACGTCCGGCAGCGCGCGCCCCACGATCACGCTCATCGCGTAATCGAGGTAGGACGAGCGCATCTCGTCCTCGATGGCGATCTGGGTCAGGCGTTCGTCAACCGGCATGTCTTCTCCTTGGGAAAAGAGCGAATGGCTTATAGCCTATAGCTGATGGCAGAGTAAACTCCCAATCCTTCACGTGCTATACGCCATCAGCCATACGCTCTTACACATCCAGGTTGCGCACCTCTAATGCGTGCTGCTGGATGAAGTCGCGGCGCGGCTCCACCTCGTCGCCCATCAGGATGGAAAAGATGTCGTCCACCCCCGCGATGTCCTCCAACTTGACCTGCATGAGTGAGCGCGTCTCCGGGTTCATGGTCGTCTCCCAGAGCTGCCCAGGGTTCATCTCGCCCAGACCCTTATATCGCTGCAGCCCCAGCCCCTGCTTGCCGATCTCCAGGATCCCGCGGACCAGCTCGGCCGTGCCGGGCAGCTCCTCTTGCGCGTCCTTCGCCTTAAGCTTGTAGGGAGGGCGGCCCAGCCCGATCGCGGAGGGGGCCAGCTTCTGAAGCTCCCGGAAGTCGGCCGACCCGACCAGCTCGTGGGTGAGCTCCAGGCTGTGGGCCATCCCGTTCGTCTGGACCTTGCACACGACCTTGTTGGACTCATGCTCTTCGTCCTCGGCGATGTCGAGCGCGATCGTCGCCTTGGGATAGACGGCGCTCAGGGTCTTCTTGGCGTTGGCCACGACTTTTTTGAGCGCCGCGACGTTCTTGAGCAGGTCCCGCCCCAGGCCCGGCTCGTCCACAAAGGCACGCAGGATGCCGCCCTCGCGCTGCTTCTTGCTGAAGCGGGCGATGAACCCTTCGAACGCGATGAGTTTCTTGAGGATCGGCAGCAGGCGCCGGCCGCTCACGAAGGTCTGCGCGCTCTCGACGTAGACTTCGACATCCTCAACGGCCAGGTCCGACAGGTACTCGTTCAGGGCGATATCGTCCTTCAGGTACCGCTCGGTCTTGCCCTTCTTCACTTTGAAGAGGGGCGGCTGCGCGATGTAGATGTAGCCGCGCTCGATCAACTCCGGCATCTGGCGGAAGAAGAAGGTCAGGAGCAATGTCCGGATGTGGCTGCCGTCCACGTCCGCATCGGTCATCAGGATGATCTTGTGGTAGCGGGCGCGGGTGATGTCGAAAGCTTCCTTATCCTCTTTGCCTTTCTCGCCCTCCGCCTCTTCGCGCTTGCGTCCGATGCCGGTGCCCAGCGCCATGATCAGGGTTCGGATCTCGTCGCTCGAGAGCATCTTGTCGAACCGGGCCTTCTCCACGTTGAGGATCTTGCCCTTGAGCGGCAGGATCGCCTGAAACTTCCGGTCGCGCCCCTGCTTGGCACTGTTGTGGACGAACACGCCGGCAGTCAGAGCAAAGTTGTGAGTGCCGGGAACTTCAAGGTCGTACACGTCGGCTCGGCGGTTGACGGGCACGACGGCCTTCACTTTGTGGTTAAACTGCGCCACGGCCTCTTGCAGGCGTTGCTGGCTGCCGCTGAAGAACCGATCCCGGATCGTGCTCAACCGGAGCAGGGTCCGGTCGCCCGTCCTGCGGCGCTCGGCGTTGTACTGCGCTTCATCCACGCGACCCGTCCGCTCATATACGTCCCGCAGGACAGACAGCCCTTTGCGGAGGTACGTCACATCGTAAGCAGCCTTGCGCCGCGCACGAAACTCGGCGGTCCATTGCGCCTGCGTCTTTGCGCTTCTCCACCGGCGGAGGGCGCCATCCTCCCACTGCTGCTTCGAGATGGCGCTGAACCGGGCTCGCGCCTCCGGGTGTTGTTCGAAGAAGGACTTCGTCCGCTCGGACTGCCGTGCGCGGTTGCGCTCGTCGCTCCAGTGCTTCCGCTGCTCAGCGTCCAATCGCTCCCGGTTTTGCTGCCGGAATTCCGGATTGGCGGCGTAAAACCGGAGATATCTCGACACCATGAACGCCTTGTAGGCGTCATCCTTCCATTGCGCTCTGGCACGCTCTGAAAGGCGACGGCGCATGTCGGGACTCATCATGAGCCGCCTGATCTTGTCGCGGTACTCCGGCGTCCGATGGATCTCTCGCAATTTGGCACGGGCCTCGGGACGATTCAGCGTCCGTGCAGCGTGCGCGGCATGATGCGCAAGATGCTCCTCTTTGGACAGTCGCACGATGTTGTCGGGATTGTTGTTGCGCTTGTTCCAGTCCACGTGATGACGATGTGGCCCGGCTGAAAGATCGTAGACGCCGCGTGCGAGGTTGTACCGGTCGGACAAGAGATGGGTGAAGACCCATCTTAACTCCGAAGGGTCGTAGACCATCTCGTAGTCTTCGATCGTAATCCGCTTGCCAAGCCGTGAGAGTTGCCGCCGCAACGGCATCAGCGAATCGCCAGGCTGGAGCTCGACAGCCTCGCGATAGGCTCCAGCTCTCAGCATGAACCGATGATCAGGCGTGCAGACAACTTCGGAACCGTCGTCCAGCACGACGCGGACGAGGTCCGCATTGCTCTTCGTCTTTCTGACGTTCATGATCGGCGCGATGCCTATCCGTCCATCGCCTTGGATCGTGTAGCAGTAATTCTGCTTGCCCGCGTTCCATTCTTCGGCCAAGTCCAAGAACGACAGATCGCGGCCGTCCGCCAGCGCGACTTTCGTGTCGCCAGTAAAGCACCCGCCGGCCGAATCGCCCTCGACGATGAACAGCTCGCTGTGCGCCGGGTCCTTTTCGGAACAGTCGGCCAGCTTGCCGGGCAGCGAGCCCCCGTCTAACGCGCTCTTGCGCCGGATCAGCTCCTTGGCCTTCCGCGCCGCCTCGCGGGCCCGCGCCGCGTCAACGGCCTTGCCGATGATCTTGCGGGCGACGGGGGGATTCTCCTCGAAGTAGGTGCCGAGGGCTTCGTTGACCGCCACCTCCACGATGCCCTTGACCTCGCTGTTCCCCAGCTTGGCCTTGGTCTGTCCCTCGAACTGCGGGTTCCGCAGCTTGACGCTGACGACCGCGGTCAGGCCCTCGCGCACATCGTCGCCGGTCAGGGACTCCGTCTCCTTCTTGAGCAGGTCGTTGGCGTTCGCGTAGTTGTTGATGGTCCGGGTGAGCGCCGCCTTGAAGCCGACGAGGTGGGTGCCGCCTTCCTTCGTGTTGATGTTGTTGGCGAAGGAAAAGAGATTCTCCGCATAGCCGTCGTTGTACTGGAGCGCCACCTCCAGGATCATCTCGCTCTTCTCGACTTCGACGAAGATCGGCTTGTGCAGCGGGGTCTTGGCCTCATTCAGGTGCTCCACGAAGGAGACGATCCCGCCCTTGTAGCGGAAGACCTGCTCCTTCTCCTTGCGCTCGTCCTTGAGGGTGATGGCCAGGCCCTTGTTCAGGAAGGCCATCTCGCGAAGACGCTGGGCCAGCACGTCGAAGCTGAAGTCCAGGGTCTCGAACACCTCTCCGTCCGGCTTGAAGGTCACCAAGGTCCCGCGCTTTTTGGTCTTGCCGGTGACCTTGAGCGAAGCGGTGGGTTTGCCCCGCTCGTAGCGTTGCTCGAAGGTCTGGCCGTCCTGCCAAATTTCCAGCTCCAGCCATTCGGACAGGGCGTTCACGACCGAGATGCCGACGCCGTGGAGGCCGCCGGACACGGTATAGGCCCCCTGCTCGAACTTGCCGCCGGCATGCAGCATGGTCAGCGCCACCTCGGCCGCGGACTTCTTCTGGGTCGGGTGCATGCCGGTCGGAATGCCGCGTCCGTTGTCCACGACCGTCACGCTGCCGTCGATGTGGATCGTGACCTCGATCGCTTCGCCGAACCCCGCCATATGTTCGTCGACGCTGTTGTCCACCACCTCATACACGAGATGGTGCAGCCCGTCGGGGCCGGTGCTCCCGATGTACATGGCCGGTCGCTTGCGGACCGCGTCGAGCCCCTCCAGCACCTTGATCTGGTCGGGACTGTAACTGTCTGGCTTCGCCTGGCTCGGCGCTTCCGTCTTGGCGTCTTCTTTCGTGGCCATCCGCCTCCTTACTATAAAAAAGCGGTCATTGGTCACTCGTCATTGGTCAATTGGGGGAGAACGGGAATCCCTCTCTCCACGGTTCTATTCCGGCCATTGACCGATGACCATTGACTATTGACCCTCACACCTTGATCGGCATCACCACGCAGGTGAACGCCGCGTTGCCCGGCTCCCGGATCAGACAGGGGCTCAACGGGTTGTCCATCTGCATGGAAATCGCTTCGCCGTCCATCACTCCCAGCACATCCAGCAGATAGCGGGCGTTGAAGCCGGTCGTCAGTTGGTCGCCCTTGTATTGCGCCGACAGCTCCTCGGTGGCTTCGCCGAAGTCCGGGTTGCTCGAGAACAGCGCCATCTTGCCGGGGGCCAGCGTGAGCTTCACGGCGTTCGTCTTGTCCCGCGAGAGCACGGCCACCCGGCGGAGCGCCCCTTCGAATTCCACCCGGCCCACGCTGACCTTCTTGTCCTGCTCCTTTTCTTTGGGAACGACCTGCTGGTAGTTCGGGTAGTTCCCTTCCATCAGCCGCGAGGTCAGGAGCAGGCCGCTCTTGCGGAAGATCATCTGGTTCTTGGTAAAGCCGATCTGCGGTTCTCCGTCCCCTTCTTCGAGCAGGCGACGCATCTCGAAGGCGGCCTTCTTGGGGATGATCGCCTTGATCTCCTTCGGAGCGTCTTTTCCGCCCGAAGCCGGCAGGTCCTGCTCCGCCAGAGCCAGCCGATGGCCGTCGGTTCCGACCAGCCGCAGGGTCGTCTTCTTCTCGCCGGTAAGCAAGGTCACCAGCAGCCCGTTCAGGATGTAGCGGGCATCGTTGTCTCCCACCGCAAAGAGCGTCTTGCGGATCAGCTCCAGCAGCCCGGCTCCCGTCAGCGGCGTCAGCCCCTCGCGCTCGATGGACGGCAGGGCCGGGTAGTCGCTGCTGGGCAGGCCGACGATCTTGAACTGGCTCTTGCCGGACCGGATCGTCGCCCAGTTGTTCTGCCCGACGGCAAGCTCGATCTCGCCCTCCGGCAGCTCTTTCACGATCTCGAACACCTTGCGCGCGGACAGGGTGACGGAGCCAGGCTCCTGGACCACGGCCTTGTAGAGCCCGCGCATGCCGATCTCCAGATCGGTGGCCGTGACGTCCACCCCTTCGGGCTTGGCCTCCAGCAGGATGTTGGAGAGCTGGGGCATCGTGTTTCGCTTCTCCACCACGCCCTGTACCCTCTGGAGCGCGGTCAGCAGTTCGTCGCGTGTGATTCGTAGCTTCATCGGGCGATCCCCCTGTTCGGGCTCGTTGCGCGCTCGTTATCCCTTCGTGATCTGAGCCTTCAGGCTCTCCAAGGTAGCCTTGAGCGTATTGTCCTTCTCGAGGGCCTTGGTGATCTGCTTGCAGGCATGGATGATCGTCGTGTGGTCCTTGCCGCCGAACTGCCGGCCGATCTCCGGGAACGAGGAACTGGTCAACTCCCGGCAGAGATACATGGCAATTTGCCTGGGATAGACCAGTGTCTTGCTCCGCCGCCGGCTCTTCAAGTCGGCGATCTTCACGTGGAAGCGCGTGGCGACGGCTTCCTCGATGTCGTCCATCGCGATGATCTTCTTCTTCTCGCCGATGATGTCCCGTAGGACGTTCTTGGCCATGTCCATCGTGATGGTCTGGCCGGTCAGCGAGGAGTAGGCGCCCAGCCGGACCAGGGATCCTTCAAGCTCCCGGATGTTGTTCTTCATGTTCACGGCCAGGAACTGCACCACGTCGTCGGGCATCCGGACGCCCTCGTCCTCGGACTTCTTTCTCAAAATGGCGATGCGCGTTTCCACGTCGGGCGGCTGCAAGTCCGCGATCAG
The DNA here is from genome assembly GCA_016873395.1 of Nitrospira sp. Lineage (GTDB taxonomy): Bacteria > Nitrospirota > Nitrospiria > Nitrospirales > Nitrospiraceae > VGXG01. The sequence continues at coordinate 14,445 of VGXG01000037.1, forward strand.
GCCCCACTCGAACCGCGAACGCAGGCGCTCCTCCATGTCCGGCATGTCCTTCGGGAACCGGTCGCTGGACAGCACGATCTGCTTATGCGCTTCGTAGAGCGTGTTGAAGGTGTGGAAGAACTCCTCCTGGGTCCGCTCCTTGCCGGCGAGGAACTGTACGTCGTCCACCAGCAGCATGTCGATGTTCCGGTACTTCTTCCGCAACTCGACCATCTTGTCGTAGCGGATAGAGTTGATGACCTCGTTGGTGAACTGCTCCGTGGTCACGTAGGCGATCTTCACGTCGGGTTGCTCCGCCACATGGTTCCCGATGGCGTTCAGCAAATGGGTCTTTCCAAGCCCCACGCCGCCGTAAATAAAGAGAGGGTTGTAGGCCTTGGCGGGCGCGTCCGCTACGGCTCGGCACGCGGCATGAGCGAATTGGTTGCTGGCACCGACGACGAAGCTCTTGAACGTATATTTGGGGTTCAGCGACAACGTACGCCGTGATCGTACAGCCTGCTGTGCCCGGTTTGCTGTTCCCGACCCGGCGGCCTGTCCGAGAGGCGAGGTGAAACGGCCGGGTGCCGGCTCGCGGGCTATAAAAGAAATTGTAAGTTTTCCCTCTCCTTGTGTGGCCAAGGCCTCTTCAAGCAACCCCGGATGGTTCTTATCGAGCCACTCCCCGAAGAACTTGTTGGGGATAGCGACTCTCACACAAGAATCATTTACCCCTTGGACATGGAGGGGGGCAAACCATGTGTCAAAAATCTGTTTAGAAACCTTGCCTTCGACGTAATTTAGCGTGTTTTTCCAAACGGTTTCAATGTCCATAAGCCGTAAACCCCCGACTATTCACAATACTATCAACACCTGTGGATAAAGACCCTTTCGATTCGCTGACTTCGGCCGTCGGACTGGTCTGTTTGTGACCGATCCGCTGAGGAGTGGGTACAGCGTATAGACTGTTGTCCTACCACCCTGCCATTACGCACAACTTAACTGCACCTCTTCCACGATCTACCAGACCCTTATCCCACCTATAACCTACAGCAACGAGGGACATTCTTCTTATAAAAACAATTACCTCCCGTGCATCCACAGACTACCCACCCCCTACTCCTTCTCCTACAACTCCTTATTTACTCTTTTAATAGTACTAAGGAGCGTAAGAGTATCCTGTACTGCTCAGAGAGCAACCACTAAATCTGCATCAAAAATCATGTGCAAGAGGTCTCGATAAGAAACCGTTGGAACGGACGGCGTGATTTTTTGGGAAGCAGTATTCTCTGTAAGGGCATAAACATGATTAACCTGAACGTTGGAGAAGGAAACTGCTTCTTGTAGTAAGACGGCCGAAGTTGTCAGATTTTCGGAAGAGGCCAGAGGTATTACGCCACCCATGGTGTCCCTTTCATTCTTGGTAATCAAATAAAGCACAGTCCTCACGGAGGTACCCCTTAAAACACGAGGACACGGTCCGCAGCAGCCACCAGAGCGTTAATCTGAGAAGATGAGGCAACACTGGTTCTGAAATCAGGGCTGATAGAAGGAGATGGCTGCGCATCTAATGGCACAATGAAAGGGATTTCTAGTTGCTTAATGGAAGGTAGGTACTTTTCAAGAATCTCACCGTCCATAATATTGTCTGTATCGTCTCCAAGGAGAAGAGAAGACTGTCCGAGCAGCACGACCGTCAAAGGGTTTTCCCCCGTGCTCAGCCCCAAGGCAATGCGGAGCGCTTCAACCGGACGATGCGTTTTCCGGGGATCCTCACGGATCACTACAACAACGCGAGGAAGCACGATTCTCCAGTGAAGATCAGGTTAATTAAAAGCAACAAACCGATCACATCCGTTGATTATGTTAGAGAGAACGACCAGACCACAGAGCGTGATCTCTTTCCCGACATTATCGGTCGGCACCCCGTGTTGTTGGCACCCGTAGGCGCACACAAAGAACTTCACTCCGGAAGAGGAAAGCTCCAGGAGGCGCCGATTGTTGAGGTTCAGTACACCCACATCAATCAAATACAGATACACGTCCACGTTTGATCGGAGCGCTTCTTCGCAAAGACGGACAGTCGTTGTGACACTAGGATGAGACGGGGGTGTGGATAAGAGTAAACCGAGCTTCTTTTTTTCCATGAAAACTAAAAGAAGCAGCAGATAAAAAACATTCTAATTATCAATAGCTTATAAGTCAACACCGTCCAGTGAAACTGTACTCTTTTTCGGGAAGAAAAGTCAACAGGAAAATATAGAAAAAATCAGGCTGAAGCGAGGCGGGTAGCAAGAGTCTGAGCAGCAGTGGAAATGGGGATCTCCTGCTGCTCCTTGCTCGTCATATCACGGAGGATCAACAGCCCTTTTTGGGCCTCGTCGTCCCCTGCGATAAGGACGAAAGAAGCACCCAGTCGATCGGCCTGTCGGAGATGGGCCTTAAGCGTGGCAGACCGGTAATCGGTGTTTGCCTGGAGGCCCCGTGCACGGAGTTCATGAAGAATGCGCGTCCCGAGGGGGACACCCTGCTGACCAAAGGCTGCTACATAGATCATTTTGGCGCGACCAGGAAGAGCGGACTCCGGGAGCATGAGTGCTACACGCTCGAGCCCGACCGCAAAGCCGATGGCCGGCGTCTTAGGCCCTCCCAGCGCTTCGACAAGGCCATCATAACGGCCCCCGGCCCCCACTGCGTTCTGCGCGCCCAGATGTTGGGAGGTGACCTCGAAGGTGGTAAGGGTGTAGTAGTCGAGCCCCCTCACCAGTCTGGGATTCAACAGGTAGGGAACAGCCAGCGCGTTGAGTCCGGCGAGCACTTCTTCGAAGTGACGGAGGGACGCAGGCGCCAAATGGTCGGTGAGTTTCGGTGCCCCCTCGGTCGCAGTCCTGCATGACGGAACCTTGCAGTCGAGCACACGCAGCGGGTTGGTCCCCATCCGGCGACGGCAGTTCTGGCAGAGGCGCTCTTCATGCTGCTTCAAGAAGTCGAGCAGGACCGCTTTGTAAGCAAGCCTGTCGGCTGCGTCCCCGAGACTATTGATTTCCAGGGTCAGGCCGGGAAGCCCCAGCTCGGAGAGAAAGCGCCAGAGAAGCGACACCACCTCCACATCTGCCTGCGGGCTTGTGCTACCGAACGACTCGACCCCGTACTGATGGAACTGGCGGAGACGTCCGGCTTGAGGCCGTTCGTGACGGAACATGGGCCCGAGGTAAAAAAACTTCTGGGGGGTGGGGCTGGCTCCCAGGTTGTGCTCGATATAGGCCCGCACAACCCCGGCGGTGGCCTCAGGACGCAGCGTCAAAGAGGAGCCGTCCCGATCCTGGAAGGTATACATCTCCTTCTCGACGATGTCGGTGCTGGCACCGATGCTGCGCGCGAAGAGGTCCGTCACCTCGAAGACGGGTACGCGGATCTCCCGGTATCCGTAGAGCGACGAAAGTCGACGGGCCGCTCCCTCGATCACCTGCCAGCGGGGAGCCTCATCCGGAAGGATATCCTTGACGCCTTTGATGCCGCGAATCATATCTTGGAGTCCGTTAGGAGTGAGGCGTAAGGCGTGAGGCGAACTTCTATCTTGGTAACCCCTTACCCCTCACGTTTTACGCCTCACGGGTTTCGTCGGCACTATAGCCGCGGGTCCGAGGCAAGTCAACGCGGCTTCGGAGGTCATTTGTCAACGGGCATTGGTCAATTGAAAATATTCTTGGGCCGAACCTTGTCCGAAACCATTGACGAGTGACCATTGACCAATGACGCCTCTCGAGCTTCTTGCGAAGCCCGGCAGCTAGGGGTATAGTGCGGCGCGGGTTCTTTTTTCGTCGTAAAGTCTGAAAGTCCGAACGTCCTCAAGTCAGGGACTTTTGACTTTCCGACTTGATAGACTTTTGGACAAAGCCGTATGAGTTCTGACGGTCCTGCTCGTCGCGTGATTGCCGTAGCGCCGCTGCCGCCGGAGAAGTCCGCCTACGCGCTGGCCCGGTACAGCCGTTCCGCCGACTCCATCGAGGACAGCCTCCGGTGGGTCCATGCCCATTCGTCCGAGAAGTTCTGGGAACAGTTTTATTTTGCCTACGGCCATGCGTCCATAGCCGATCTGGGCCACGTCATCATCTGCTTCGAGCACATCTCCGAGTTGGCGGCGATCCGCCTGGAGGACGAACCCCTCTGGGACGGGCAGGCCAAGTCCAGCCGCTACCAGAACTTCGGGCCGAGCGGCTGCTACGTTCCCGACTCCATCCGAGGGACCGAGACGGAAGGGACCTATCGCGGCATCATCGGCAGCCTCTTCAATTGTTACGCACTCCTCCACGATCCCCTCAAACGCTTCCTGTCCGAGCGGGCGCCGTGCCCGGAAGGCATGAAACCGGGAGACTACGACCGGACGATCGCGGCCCGGGCCTTCGACGTGACGCGCTACCTGCTCCCGCTCGCGGCTAAGACCAACGTGGGGCAAGTGGTGAGCGTCCGCACGCTGGAGAAGCAGATCACCCGGCTGCTCTCCTCGCAGTTGCCGGAGCTACGCGCGATCGGGGAGGAGCTGAAGGAGGCCTGCCGACGCCCGCCGATGAATGTCTGGGGAGAACTCTCCGGCCAGCTGGCCGGCTCAGCCGAACCGCTGGCCCCGACATTGGCCCGCCATGCCCAGCCGAACGTCTATCAAGCCGAGGTCTATACGGACCTGGCCAAGCACGCGCGAGAGGTCCTGAAAGTCGCAGGATTAGACCGCCCCGCCTCCTGGACGAACGGTGACAGCGTCGAGCTGATCGAGCCGCATCATCCGCTGGACGAAATCGCTGCGACGCTCCTCTACCGGGCCTCCCAGGCCCCCTATCGTGACATCCTGACGATGGTCCAGGACTGGACCGAGAAGCAAAAGCAGGAGACGATCGAGGTGGCGTTCAGAAAGCGGGGCCCCTACGACGAGTTGATCAAGGAGTTCCGGAGCGGCTACGCGTTTCTGTTCGACATCCTCATGGATATCGGCGGCTGGCGGGATATGCACCGGCACCGGCGCTGCCAGCAGATCCAGCAGAACTTCACCACCCAACACGGCTACGACGTGCCACCCGCCCTGACCAAGGCGGGGCTGGAACGCGATTACCGGGCGGCAATGGACGCGGTGAAGCAGGATATCGAGCAGTTACGCAAGGGCAGCCAGGAGGCGGCGCTCTATGCGATTCCCTTCGGCTTCAAGGTGCGCTGCCTGTTCAAGATGGACTATGCCGAGGCGGAATACATCTCCCGGCTCCGCTCGGGCGTGAAGGGCCACTGGTCCTACCGCACCGTCGCCTGGCAGATGAAGCAGAAGCTCGCCGCGCGCCACCCCTTCCTGGCCGAGCAGATCCAGGCGACGCCGCCGGATATCGAAGACAGCCTGACAAGATAACGATGAAGGCTGAATGCTGAACGATGAACGGCGGCGGGGGGGCTTTGTCGGCTGACGAACGGTGCGCGCGCTCGGCGGCGGCGCGATGCGTTGGTGTCAGGCTGCCTCTTTAAGTTGTCCTGTTGGCCGCTCGCCTTACCGGACTAGAAGAACGGCTCGCGGCACCCAAACGGCTCTTGGTATGCAGGTTCCGCCACGCCACCCGTCTCAGCCCGCATCCGTTCCAGCCGCGAAATAAAGAGAGGGTGGCGGGGACAGGTTGCTGGTAAACCTATCCCCGCTCGGATTGCAATTACGCCGGAACCGGACTAGCATTTATCCGTCAGAGTTCTTCCCCCCTACTCATAGGGAGACTCCCATGCGGTACCGGATATCTCCTCACTTCTGTTATGGGGCGCTGATGCTCCTGACGTTGCAACCCGTCTCTACTCTTAGAGCTCAGGTCCCTGTCAAAGAGTTCCAGCAGCCCAACGCCTATGCGGTGGTCATCGGGATCAGCCAGTACCGGGAAGAAGTCATTCCCAAGGTGGCCTACACAGGTTATTGAGAACTATCCGGAACACCGGCGAGGGCCATGCTGCCTGCTCAATGGACAGACGGAGCGGGGACGTCCGCTGCACATTGTCTGTACGACGGCACAGCCTTCGCTTATAATCATTACGGCCTATGAACCTCGGCCGCCCAAATGGGTAACTCCCACCCAAAGGAGGCAGGAGCCATGAAATGCAGCTTGGAAGGATGTCCCGGAGTTTATGAACAGCGTCATGTAGTCCACCCG
>VGXG01000038.1 GCA_016873395.1 Nitrospira sp.
GTTGTCCTTACGTTGAAGAGCCCGAGCTGGCCTACCCCGGCACCATGGCTTGCCCTCCGAATGCAAACGAGGGTGGTATGCTGCGCTTCCTCTCGAAAAAAGTCAACTCGGCGGGGATGAAGGGTGATGCCTGACAGACATGAGGCGCTAGACTACCTTGGTGGCAGCTTGCGCGCGTTCCGATTTTCGAGTGGCGCCTGCCTCCCAAACAAGGGCATTTAAACTTACTGGAGGCAAAGTAACTATCCGCTCACATTTGATCGAAGTGAGCGGTTCAAGCGATGCTTGGTATGGAGGGTTCATATGAGGGGAAGATGGCTGCTTCTGTTTTTTCTGCTGACCGCTTTAGGCGTTCCTCTGATCGCTTTCCCGCAGGAACCGAACCCCGCCCGGGAACTTGAAGCGGCGCAGAAGAAGCTTCAAGAAGCGCAGGGGAAGAGCACCATGCCGGCCCAAGAGTCTCTGAAGCGTCGTGACGTCAAGGGGCAGTCCCTGGCTCCCTCCCAGGCCGAGATGGAGGGACTGACGCCCGAGCAGAAGAAAATGTACGAAGACATCCAGCGGCAACTGGGCGAGATCCGCGAGAACGCCAGGAAGAGGGATGCGGCCCTGGAGGAATTGAGCCGATGACCGGGCGAGCCTTCACTATAGCGGGTCTCCTGCTCCTGGCCTTCCTCGGGCCCGGCGGACCGGCCGAATCAGCCGATGCACCGGCCGGCCCCCTCGGAGGCCTGTCGAAAGAGCAGGGGAATGGGTCTCGCTTCAAGATGTACAACGAGGGAAACACCTACGACCTTCAGGTAGGCCTGATCAGAGTCGATACCTCGGCGGGACGCGTGGTCATCGAGGTCTTCGCCGAGTCCATGATGAGCGATCCGCTCTGGCAGCAGTTTCGCCTCTCGGCCAAAGGATCTAGGCCGACGGTGGAGGCCGGGTATATCCAGGTTGGGAACCAGGCGCCGATGAGACTTCCTGACACCCTCTTGTCCGGAATGGGAAACCTGGATATGAGTTTCTTTCTGCTCTCGGAGGCGGAGCTGCTAGGGAGCGCAAAGAAGGACGGTCCGAAGTCGCTGGGGCAGGAGAAGCTCCAGACGCCGGCCGGCGCGGTCACGTGCAGCCATTTCCGCGTGGAACGGTCGGGCCAGCAATTGGATTTCTGGGTCAGCGATGCGGCGCGCCCCATCGGGCTCGTCAGGATGGTCTCTGTTGGCAAGAAACCAAGCGAGAACTACAAGCTTGAACTGCAAGAACTCCTCTCGGGCATCGCGGCGAAAATCGACCCGGTCAAAGCGGGGCCTCTGTCCGAGGAGATGAAGGCCATTCTGACTAGACGATGACGCCGCAAACAACCAGGCGTCATCATGGCTATAGTCTACCGGCCGCTGGGAAGGGAAGAGGGACCGGGAAGGACCGAACTTAAGCTGCTTTAATGACGAGTGACGGACGGGCCCAGTGAGTGGGGGAGGTCTTTGCCCCTGACCGTCGTCCCGCAGGCATGACAGTGAACCATGGGCTGGTCCCGATCGTAGCTGATGAGCCGATAGCACTGCGGGCAGCAGAGCAACGCTGTCATCGGCACGCTGGCTACTCTGTTAACGACCGGCTTCATACGTTCCCCAAACCGCAGATCCCCTGATTTCTCCCATTTTTCTCCCATCGCGCTCACGTCTCCAGCAAGGCACACCCTTCCTCTCTACCCTGTTCCTACGGTTCCTACGGCGGAAGAGAATATCCGTTTGTCGGGATCGAAGGGTGGAGTCAGTGCCGGGCGGTCAAGGGCCGCGGTTGTGCTTCCGCCGCCTTGCGCCGGCCGCAGTTCAGGCAGGCGAACACCGTGATCGCAAGGCCAGCGTCAAAATCCACCGCTCGCTCCAACAACATGGTGCCATGACATTTATCACACATTCTCATGGTTGCCAGAGTAACACTCGTCACGCCGCGTTTCCATCCGTCTGAAGTCCCCTCCTCAAAGGGCAAAGGACCCCTCACGGCGCCTCGGCCTAGGCCCATCGGTCCCGGGCCCAGGCCACACGGACTACTCGGCGACCGCCTTCGCCTCAGGGACACCGCTTGACAGGGTTCAAGGGCTTCCCTACGATGGGCCACAATGTACAGGCTGCTGTTCATCCTGGGGTTGCTGGTCCTGCTCTATTTCCTGCTGAGGAACGCCTACCGAGAGCTCAAAGGAAAGAAGGGGACTGATCAAACACTAACGGACAAAAACCAGATGGTGCAGGACCCGGTCTGCCGGATGTATGTACCCAAGGGGTCGGCTGTGGAGGCCAGCGTCGGGGGCCAGACTTACTACTTTTGCAGCCAGGATTGCGCGAACACCTTCCAGAAGCAACTCTCCGGCTGATCCAAGGTAGATCAGCAGCCCGAATAGCTGTAGGCATTCAGTTTCTCGTCTTTCCCAAACTTCAACGTAATCTGGCACTGGTTTGGCGCGAAGTTGAAGTTGAGGGGCCCGCTCTGTCCTCCTGCAATGCGGAAATAGGTCCAGGTCTCCCCGCCGAAAAAGCGCGGCGCCTTGCCGCTCGGTATACCCCAGTTCGTCTCGAACCAAGCCTTGTCCTTGCCCTCGAACTCGGCCGGCTTCAAGGAGGCATCCAGGTAGGGATTCCCGCTGCAGCCGCTGACGCACACAAGGGCTAGCAAGAGCACAATCGCATGTCGCGCTTTCCGCATCGCCGTCACTCCGCTTCAGGGTTCGATATTGTTAAATTGTAGACAGGGTTTTTCAGCCTGTCAAACGGCAACCAGGGGACGCCCCGGAAGATGGCATACCTGACAGGGCTCGTTGCATTCGGCTTCAGATATTCCTACAATAACCGATACGGTAGGGTGGAGGGGGCCCTTTAGCTTCAGGCAGGAAAGGACAAAACCATGAAAATCTTTTTAGACACAGCCAGCGTCAAGGAGATCCAGGAAGCGGCCAGCTTCGGGCTCCTCGACGGCGTCACCACCAACCCATCGCTGGTGGCGAAGGAGGGGCGAACGTTCAAAGACGTACTGCTGGAGATCTGCGGCATCGTGGACGGGCCGATCAGCGCGGAGGTGGTTAGCGTCGAAGCCGACGCCATGATCAAAGAGGGCCGGGAACTGGCCAAGATCCACAAGAACATCGTCGTCAAGTGTCCGCTGATCCCCGAAGGCCTGAAAGCGACCAAGAAACTGGCCGCAGAGGGTATCCGCGTGAACGTGACGCTCTGTTTCTCACCCACGCAGGCGCTGCTGGCCGCTAAGGCTGGTGCCTGGTGCGTCTCCCCGTTCATCGGCCGGCTCGACGACATCAGCTCCGACGGCATGGCGCTCATCCGCCAGATCGTGACGATCTACCGCAACTACGATTTCAAGACCCAGGTCCTCGTGGCCAGTGTGCGGCATCCGCAGCACGTCGTCGAGGCAGCCTTGGCCGGCGGGCACATCAGCACCATGCCATTCGCCGTGTTCCAGGCACTCTTCAAGCATCCCTTGACCGACAGCGGCCTCAAGAAGTTCCTGGCTGATTGGAACGCAAGCCCGGCCGTCAAGTAAAGCCCGCGTCACTGGTCATTAGTCATCGGTCAAATGGTCACGTCAGAGGTTCGGAACTATCAGCGTCTTTCTGTTGACCAGTGACAAGTGACTATTGACTTGGCTTCACACCCAGGGTCGCGCGGGCTTGCTGGAACACCGCATGGAACATCGGCCTGGTGAGCTTGCCGGTGAAGGTGTTCTGCTGGCTGGGATGATACGACCCAATGAGGGTCACGCCCCAGGGCAGCCGGTGAAGGGCGCCGTGGCCGAAGCGGGGGACCGGGGAAGGCACCTTATGCCCGAGTTCCCGGCAGGCCTTCAGATACTGATCGAACGCGATCTTGCCCAGCGCCACGACCACGCACAGCCTCTTCAGCAGGCGCAACTCTTCCAGGACATAGGGCCGGCAGGCGTCAAACTCGCCCGGCAACGGTTTATTGCCCGGGGGAGCGCAGCGGACCGCCGCCGCGACGTAGCAATCCTTGAGGCTGAGGCCGTCGCCTCGGTGGGTGGAATGGGGCTGGTTGGCGAACCCGAACCGATGCAGCGCTTCGTACAGCCAATCCCCGCTACGGTCTCCGGTAAAGACCCTGCCAGTGCGATTGCCGCCGTGGGCGGCGGGTGCCAGTCCGAACACGAAGAGGCGGGCCCTGGGATCGCCGAAGCCGGGCACAGGCCGTCCCCAGTAGGTCTCTTCACGAAACTGCCGGCGTTTCGTTCGGGCCACGGCTTGCCGATAAGATACCAGGCGCGGACACTTGGCACAGCGCGTGATCCGCTCGTTCAGAGCATCAAGGGCTGTCATCGGGCGCCAGTGTACCATAAAGACGGACGCGCCCTTGCCGCTGCTCCTGCTTCCTGTTAGCATACACAGCGGGCCGAGGGGCATCAGGTTTTCGTGGAGGTTCGGATGGGATTTCGATTAGTCGCGTTGCTCCTTGTTTTCCTGCCGGTCACTCTCGTGGCTGCGTCGCAGCCGGCACGAGCGCAGCAAGGAAGCCCCTCCGATATGAATGCCTACACGGCGACCCCGCCTACGCTCCCTGCCCCACCGGCGAACAAACCGGAGAAGGCGGAGCCAGAAAATGCGCCGGCCGAGAGCTTGTACCCGAGCCAGGAGGCGGAAGAGCAGCTCGTCATCCTCCCGGAGATCCAGCGTCAAGGCCCAAGACATTTCCTTAGCTCCTTCACGCTTCCCGACAAGCTGGACTTCGCCGGCCAGTCGGTGCCGCTGGACAACTGGCAGGTCCGCGAGCGGATCGAGTATGAGTTCTACCAATTCCTGGAGGACGAGGGCGAGAGCATCATCCTGGCCAAACGCACCGGCCGCTGCTTCCCGCCGGTGGAGAAGCAGCTTGCCGAGTCCGGCCTGCCGGACGACCTCAAATTCATGCTGCTGGTGGAAAGCAAATGCGTCGCGGCGGCCTACTCCCGCGCCAAGGCCTCCGGTCCCTGGCAGTTCATCGGCTCGACGGGGAAACGGTATAAGCTGTACAGCAACAAGTGGCGGGACGACCGGCGAAATCTGGAGATGTCCACTGACGCTGCGATCAAATATCTTCGATTTCTCAAGCAGGACCTGGGTGACTGGTTCCTGGCCATGGCGGCCTACAACGCCGGGGAGGATCGCATCAAGAAGCTGCTCAAGGAGCAACGGATCGGCGATTACTGGAAGATGCATTACGTGCGAGAGACGATGCGGTACGTGCCCCGCATCATCGCCGCCAAGGAGATCTACTCGCAGCCGGAGAAGTACCTGGGCCTGACCAAGAAGGACCTCTACGTGCCGCTGGAGACCGAGACCGTGACCGTCAACATCAAGGAGCCGCAGCGACACCTGGCGGCCGTGGCCCAGGAGTTCGGCACCTATTTTCTGGAACTCAAGATGCTGAACCCGGAAATCCGCAAAGAATACCTGCCGAAGGGCAGCCATCAACTCAAGGTCCCCAAGCAAACCTGCCCAAGCCGCTGCTTCAAGCAGGACAAGCCGCAATAAGCCTCGATGCACATCGGCATCAAGCAGCCACAGGTGCGCGCGCTCCTCAGGCGGCTCCTTGAGGCGGGTCTGCGGGCAGCGGACCCGGTCGAGGCCGTCAGACGTTGCGTGAGGCGGACCGATCACCTCCTGTCTATCGGCCGGCGCCGGTACGACTTGCGGGACTACGGACGCGTTTTCGTCATTGGAGCCGGCAAAGCCTCCGCCCTCATGGCGGCGGCGTTGGAAGACCGCCTGGGGTCGCGCCTGCTCGGCGGTCTCGTCGTCGTGAAGTACGGTCACATCGCCCCGACCAAGAAGATCGCGGTGCTGGAGGCCGGCCATCCGGTCCCGGACCGGGCCGGCCTGAGCGCGACAACACGTCTGCTGGCGCTGATCAGCAGCCTGACCGCCAACGACCTGCTCTTTGTGCTTCTCTCCGGCGGCGCCTCCAGCCTCGTGCCCGCGCCGGCGTCCGGCATCACCCTGGCGGAGAAGCAACGGACCACGGACCTGCTCCTGAGAAGCGGCGCCACGATCCAGGAGATCAACGGGGTGCGCAAGCACCTCTCGACGCTCAAAGGCGGCCGCCTCCTCGCCGCCACGAAAGCCGGGGTCGTCGGATTGATCCTGTCGGACGTGCTCGGAGATGATCTCAGCTCCGTCGGCTCGGGACCGACTGCGCCGGACCCCACGACTTATGCCGACGCCTGCAATGTCCTGCACCGCTATAATACCTGGCAGTCGGTCCCGCCTTCCGTCAGGGCTCACCTGCTCAGAGGGCGGCGTGGAGGACATGCGGAAACACCCAAACCCGGGTCGCCGCTGTTCCGGCGCGTGCAGAACCAGCTCATCGGAAACAATCGAGCAGCGGTGGAAGCAGTCTCGAAGAACGCCGGACGGGCGGGACTGCACCCAATCGTCCTGACCACTTCCTTGACCGGCGAGGCCGGGGAAGCCGCCAAGACGTTCGGGGCGATCGCCAGGGAGATCGTTTCGTCCAATAGGCCAGCCGCACGACCAGCACTCGTGATCGCAGGAGGCGAGTTGACGGTGACCTTCAAGAGAGCAACGGGACAGGCTCAGGGAAAAGGCGGGCGGGCCCAGGAGTTCGCGTTGGCGGCGGCGGGGGAGATCGCCGGGCTTCCCCGCGTCTGGATCGCCGCCTTCGGCACCGACGGGACGGACGGTCCGACCGACGCGGCTGGCGCCGTCGTGGACGGCCGGACGGTCGCCAACGCCTTGCAGGCGGGCTTGTCCCCGGTCAATGCCCTGGATCGCCACGATTCGTACCGGCTGTTCAAGCAGCTCGGTGGCCATATCATCACCGGCCCAACCGGCACCAACGTGAACGACCTCTATCTCCTGCTGGTCTTGTAGCCGATGCCATCAATTCGCCTTGTCTTGCCGTTGGAGTCCTGTTCAGACCCAGCCCTCGTCGGGGGTAAGGCGGCAGGCCTCGGCCTGCTGCTCAGGAACGGATTCCACGTTCCTCCCGCAGTGTGTCTGACGACCCACGCCTATCGAGAAGCGATGCACGCGGAAGGCCTGGACCTTTCCAAGCAAGGGAATCAACTCAGGCAGGCCTCTGAAACAGCTCGCGGCCCAATGTTGGAGCAATGCCGACGCCTCATCGCCTCGCTGACGTTCCCCCCACCCTTCCTGGATCTCCTGAACCAGGAGCTGGATCGGTTGGGAGTGGCGGCGGATTCTCTGCTGGCTGTGCGGTCCTCCGCCACGGAGGAGGATGCAGCAGAAGCTACGTTTGGAGGGCAATATCGCACCCTCCTGGGAGTCCGTCGCGACTCCGTCGCCCCGGCGATCCTGGACTGTTGGGCCTCGCTCTGGACTGTCGCTGCCTTTGCCTACCGCGGTCATGTGACGAAGAGCTTCTCTGTTCCTGCTATGGCGGTCATTATCCAGCCGCTGCTGGCGCCTCGTGCGGCCGGTGTCGCCTTTAGCCGACATCCGGTCACGGGGCAGGGGAACTGCGTCGTGATCAATGCGGTCTTCGGCTTGGCCGAGCCGCTGGTGAGCGGAACCGCCTTGCCGGACCAGTATATCGTGGAGATCGGAAGCGATCCGACCTTCTCACGCCTGCTCGAACGTGACCTGGCCGAGAAGACCACGGCCAGGGTAGCGACGAGTTCAGGCCTCATCGATCGGCCCCTGCCGGAGGACGATCGTGGCAGAGCGGTGCTGGAAGACCGGGAAATTCTTGCATTGGCCCGGTTGGTCAAAGAGGTGGAGCGCGCGGTTGGCAAGCCGGTGGACGTCGAATGGGCGCTCGACGGTCAGGGCTTCTGGCTGCTACAGGCCAGGCCCATTTCCGTGACTCAGGCGGCCGCTCGCGGCACCATCGTCTGGTCCCGCGCCAACTTCAAAGAAACCCTGCCGGAGGTGCCGAGCCAACTCGGCCTTTCGTTCCTCCAGGAGTTCATGGACCGCCACATCGTGAGGCATTATCGGGAGCTGGGCTGCCGCATCCCGTCAGGCTGGTCGTCGGTCCGGATTATCCAGGGCCGCCCCTACATCAACGTGACCCTGTTCCAATGGCTCATCGCGCAGCTTGGCGGCGACCCCTCGTCGATCACCGAGCAGATGGGAGGCGAAGGCCGGCTCCATCCCGTCCTCCCCCCACGTCTGCCCCTCCTGACCATCGTCCGGGCCGCGATCTCGATGGAGTGGCGGATCAGGCTGGCGGCCAGACGGGGGCCTGCCTGGTTTGCCAGGATCAAGGAAATCAGCCGGACGTCCCTTGATGACGCGCAAGCTCTGGCTCCCTCAGACCTCCTGGCCCGTCTGGACCGGCTGGGTGAGCGGCTGAACGAGGGAGAAATAACCTTCGCCACCGTCGCCGGCGTCTCCCAAGGCCTCTATGTCCTGGGCCTTCTTCTGCAACGGTGGGGCGGGCCGGGCTGGCGGCCGTTGCTCAACGCGTCCCTCCAGGGCCTCGGGAACGTCATCAGCGCGACCCAGATTCTCCTGGTGGGCGACTTGGCCGAGCGGGCGCGACGTGAACCGGCGATGCGGGCCTTCTTCCTGGCCGAGCCTTTTGCCCCGGAGCAGTTCCGGCTCCGGCTGGCCGGCACGAGCTGGCTTGCCGACTTTGACTCTTTCCTGAGCGAGTATGGCCATCGTGCGGTCGGGGAGTCTGATATCATGGCCCCTCGCTTCAGCGAGCAGCCCGAGTACTTCCTCTGGATCATCCGGGCCTACCTGCAGGGCGAGCCGGGCAGGTCTTCGGCGGAGGTGCTCCGGTCGCAAGAACAAGTTAGAGGAGCTGCGCTGCGTGAGATCCGCCGCCGATTCGGGTGGCGCCTGCCCCTGTGGATCGCCTTCCGCTGGTGGTACCGCCGCCTCTGCCGCTACCTGGCCCTGCGTGAGACCAACCGCCACCATCTGATGTATTTCACCGCCGCCACCCGCCGCCTGTCGCTCTTGCTCGGAGAGCGCTTAGCGGCCAGCGGCGTCCTGGCTGGCAGGGATGACATCTTCTTCCTGACGGCGGACGAAGTCCGGGCCTTGGTCAGGGGAGAGGGCCGGGACTGGAAAGGGTTGGTTGCGACGAAACGGGCGGGACGGGAGCGCCACCTTGGGCAGTCGGCGCCGGACCTCGTCGTGGGCCAGACCGGCTCGCCGTCCGTGCAAGCGGCCGAGCCAAGCTCCGTGCTGCGGGGCATCGCGATCAGCGCCGGCTACGCCGAGGGGCCGGTTTGCATGATCCGGTCACCGGCGGATGCGAGTAAGGTGAAGCAGGGGGATATCCTCGTGGCGCCGGTGATCGATCCGGCAATGGCGCCGCTGTTGGGGCTGGCCGCCGGGCTCGTCGTCGAGATGGGCGGCACCCTCTCGCACGGGGCGATCATCGCCCGCGAATACGGCCTGCCGGCTATCGCCAACGTCCGAGGAGTGACGCGCCTGTTGATAGACGGGGAGCAGGTGGCGGTGGATGCTTCCCTGGGAGAAATCATCCGGCTCAACCCCTGCGTCGAACCGCTCCGATGATGGGGCGAACGAGCGAACCTGATCAGCGGTTCGGCACGGGCTGGCCGGCCCAGCCGGCCTTGGATGCGAAGCCCTGTCCGTAGCGGTCGTAGAGTTCGAAAAACTGATAGGCCTTGCAATCAGTGAGGATTTCCTTGATCTCCGTGAGGTACCGATCGAAGGAATACTCGAAGACGACGCCTTGTCCGCCCACCAACGTGATGATCCGTCTCACCGGGTCAATCACGCTCTCCTGATGAAAGACATAACGGTAGTAGGGGCTCTCCGGCCCGCCGATGTGCTGAAGAAACTGCGCCCAGGTGGGAGGTTTGTCCATGGACAGGCGCTGCTTGATATTGACGCCCTTGACCGGACCGAACCGCTCGAAGAAATCTTTGAACATCGTATCCTGCCACTGGTGCTCGTCGGCGATGTGGTGAATCGCGTGGTCGAAGGGGACGAGGGTGTGGGTTTCCCACCGGGAGCCGGGCGCCCAGTGAAAGATCACCCCGTCGCTCGGTCCTTTCCACTCGGTTCCCCCCACCTGCTCAACCTGATGCTCGATGATCTTGTTGGCCCAGACCCAGTAGAGGAAATCCAGGAACCGGGGATCGTCCGGTTTCAGCGTGAAGCGATCGGTCGGGAGCGGGGCGGTTTGGTTGTAACTGGTCTGCACGTCCTTGCAGCGCTGTTCCCACTGGGCCTCCGACCAGGCGGCGTCGCTCACCGGAAAGGCCTCGGCCGGCCTGGTGAATGCGAGCAGGCCGAGCAGAACACCTTGTCCCGCAAGCGACCATAACCATCCCGTTGCGTGGAACATCATTGAACCAGGCTCCGGCTATGTAATTTCGTCCTCATCCTTTTCCTCGATGGTCCCCGGCGCCGGCATCGCGTCCATAGAGTCCGCTGCGACAGGCAGCCCGCGCCGAGTTCTGATGTCTTCGATTCGATTCAAAGGTCTCTCCAGCTGCCACCGCCTGGTCGTCGTGAGGGCCTCATACTCCTTCTGTGCGTCCCCGATGCGCTTACCGACGAGTTCCAGCTTCGCCAGGAATTTGTCCCACTGCTTTTTGAAGGTTCCCAGCAGAGACAGTATTTCATGCGAGGTTTGCTCCAGCGAAAAATTATCAACGGCCTTTCGAATAACCGCCAGAATGGCAAAGAGCGTGAGCGGTGAGCAGAAGACAACGCCGTGTTTGATTCCGTCGTCGAGAATCGAGCCGTCCTGCTCATGGATGAAGGCGTAGATCTGCTCATTGGGGATGAACAGGAGCACGGAATCCACCGTATTCTGCTCGGGGTTGATATAGTCCCGCGTGGTCACCTCCTTGATCCGAGCCTTGACGTCTTTCAAGAAATCATTGCGGAACTTGATCTTCTCCGGTTCCGATTTCGCCTCGAGAAACTTCATATAGTTGTCCAACGGAAATTTGACATCCATGTTCAGCGTAAGCTTGCGGGGCAGCAAGAACGTGAAGTCCGGACGGGAGCCAGCCCCTTCGATCGCCTTCTGCTTCACATAATTCACGTTCTCGATGAAGCCGGCCAGTCGCAGGACATCTTCCGCCATCCGCTCACCCCACTGGCCTCTCGCCCTGGTGCTGGCGAGCGCTTCCCGGAGCGTGCCGGTCGTCTGCGCCAAGACGGCTGTCTGCTCGCTGGTGAATTTCAGCTGACTGGCCAGTTCTCCGAATTTGGCCACCCGATCCTTCTCAAGATCCTTCACCAAGGTTGACACCTTCTCAAGCTCGGACGTCATTCGCTCCAGCTGCTGATCAATGAGCCCTTTCCTGGCGTCCAGCTCTTTGACGTTCGCTTCTCGCTCCGAGTCCAACTTCGCTTTAGCCAATTCCAGAAACTTTGAGAGGGCATCCAGCGACAGGCTGCCGAAGCTCTCTCGCATGCTCTCAACAACCACGTCCCGATCGGCTTTGCGGTGAGCTTCGCTCACGAGCCTGATGGCCAGGGCCGCCAGAAACCCGATCGCCACTCCAGCCAGGAGCATACCCAGGATCGCAAGCCAACTCATCGGGTGCCTCCGTTTCGGGACCGCTGCATGGCCGACAGACTCATACATACCCTCGCGATTTCCGTGGAAGCATGGGACGGAACCGCTAAAAAGTCAACTGCCTCATCCGTTATGAAAAAACCGCGCACAGTTCCTTGACGTGCGGGTCCGGTTGCCGTACCCTTGGCCCAGCTTTCAGCCTCCCCCTCCTCATCGAAGGGATGATATGACCGACGAGCAGCGGATGGTGGAAGAATTCCATCGGCGATTCGACATCCTCGTCGGCGCTGCCCCGACCGTGCCGGACGAGACGACGACGGCACTGCGGATGCGGCTGATCCACGAGGAATCCGCCGAGTTGCAGGAGGCCCTTGCACAGCAGGACCTGCCCGCGGTCGCCAAGGAGCTGGCGGACCTGCTCTATGTGGTCTATGGTACGGCCGTCTCCTGCGGGATCGACATGGAGTCTGTTTTCCGGGAGGTCCATCGGTCCAACATGAGCAAGGTGGGCGGCCACAAGCGAGCCGACGGCAAATGGGTGAAGCCGCCCGGCTACTCGCCGGCTTCCATCCAGCCGATCCTGGCTGCACAGCGGGAGGCCGGCAATGTGGAGGCGTGACTGATATTTACTGGAGGCAAAAGAACTATCCGCTCACAGTAAAGGAGAAGTTATCAGTCCTCAGTTTTCGGTTCCCAGTTTCATGACTGAAGACTGATGACTGAAAACTGACGACTCTCTAGTAGCTCGGTATGGAGGCGTGATGGAACCGATCTGTCCAAAATGCGGCAAGGATTTCATCCAGCGGACTCACCGGGAGGGGCTGTTGGAACAGCTCTTGCGCGTCATCTACGTCTATCCGTTCCGCTGCCAGCTCTGCTCGCACCGATTCCTGACCATGCAATGGGGCAAGCGATACGTCAAGGAAGCGGACGACAAGCGGCAGTACCAGCGCATCGAGACTCACATTCCGATCACGTTCGCCGGCGATCAGATCGAGGGAGCCGGCGTGGTGAAAGACATCTCGATGGGAGGCTGCGGTTTGGAGTTGGCGGCTGAGGCGTCCCGACCGGGGCGCTCCTCGAACTGCAACTCCGGGTTGCGGATCAAGAGCCGCCGGTGATCGTGGAGGCGGCCGCAGTTCGCGTGGCGCGTGGCAAATTTCTGGGGGTGCAGTTTCTCAGGCTCCAGCCTCGGCACAAGGAGCGCCTCAGCCAATTCATCAGCGAACTCATGATCATCGCCCGACGCTGAATTGGCGCCACGCTCCCGCTTACATTTTTACAACCAGATTATCGATCAGCCGGACTCGGCCGAGGCGAGCCGCGCCTAGCAGCACGGCGGTTTTCGTCACGCGGGCAAGCGGCTCGAGGGTCTCCGGGTTGCAGACCGCCAGGTAATCGACCCTCATCCTAGGCTCGGTTGCGATCACCTTGCGCATCGCGCCGGTGACTTCCAACCCGAACCGGATACCCCGCAGAATCGCTGTCCGTCCCGCTTGCAACGCCTCGTAGAGGACCGGCGCAGCGCGACGTTGCGGCGGCGTCAAATACTGGTTACGGGAGCTGAGAGCCAGGCCGTCATGGTCACGGACCGTGGGGCAGACCACGATGTCGGCGCCCAGGTTCAGATCCTCCACCAATCGTCGCACCAGCACGGACTGCTGAAAGTCCTTTTGCCCGAAAAAGGCCGTCCCCGGCCGCACCAGGCTGAGCAGCTTCGTCACCACCGTGGCCACGCCGTCGAAATGGCCAGGCCGCCGCTCTCCCTCCCACCGTCTGGCGAGGTTCCGCACGGCTACTGAGGTCTGAAACCCCCGCTGGTACATGGCCTCTCGCGACGGCATAAAAAGCACGTCCACGCCTTCGGTGCGGCACAGGGCCGCATCCGCGCGAGCCTGCCTGGGATAGCGGAAAAAGTCCTCGCCGGACCCGAACTGGCGGGGATTCACGAAGAGGCTGACCACGACCGCGTCACAGGAGAGACGGGCTCTTCGAATGAGCGCCCTGTGTCCGGCGTGAAGGGCGCCCATGGTCGAGACCAGTCCGATCGCGACCCCCTCCCGATGGAGGGCGCCGCTCCAAGCCGCCATCGCCGGCACTGATCGGATGATGCGCATCAGAATGCTGATGGCTGATGGCCGGGGACCCGTTGCTCTTCTGATGCAACGGGTGTTGCTGATGGCGCCGCGAGGCTGATGCCGAAGCGAGAACCGGGCTGAGGAGCGAGCTTACGGACTTGCGCTGGATCGTCGAGATGGGCAAGCAGATCCTTGACCGTGCGATGCAGAACCGGGTGCAACCAGTCAGGATCGAGCTCGACCAGGGGAGTCAGGACGAATCGTCTGAGATGCAGGCGCGGATGGGGCACCACCAGGCCCGGCTCATTGATCAGGCGGCTCCCGTAGAACAGGATATCCAAGTCTATCGTCCTCGGCCCGCCACGATGATCCAGATCGCGGCCCAAGGACTTCTCCACCTCGCGGCAGACTTCGAGCAGCTTGTGAGGCGCGATCTCAGTGTCCAGGCGCACGACGCCGTTGAGGAACCAGCCGCTGCCCGGATGCGCCCCGTCGTCCACCGGCTCCGTTTCATAGAGCGAAGAGACTCCGGTCATTTGCGAGGCGGGGAGGAGGCTCAGGAGCGTGACCACCCGGTCGCAGAAGTCCAGCCGGTTACCGAGATTGGACCCGAAGCCGATGTATGCAGTTTCACGACTCATTTCTTCCAAGAGCGTATAGCTGATGGCTAATGGCTGATAGCTATAAGCCTGTCTTCCTAATGCGCTCGACTGCTTCCGCCAGCCGTTCCTTCGTGGTCGTCACGGTCATGCGGACGTAGCCCTCGCCCGGCTTGCCGAAGCCGTTGCCCGGCGTGGTCACGATCCCGGCCTTCTCCAGCATATGGGCGGTGAATGAGGCGGAGGTATAGCCCTTCGGCACGGCCACCCAGACATAGAAGGCGGCAGGCGGCAGGTCCACCTCCAAGCCCAACTTCTGCAGGCCCGGCACCAGCACGTTTCGCCGCTCCTGGTAGGTCTTTCGCAGCCCGTCCGTCAACGATTCATCCGATTCCAGCGCCGTGATCCCTGCCTCCTGGATAGCCTGGAAGGTGCCGGAGTCCAGGTTGCTCTTGATCTTCAGCAGCCCGTTCAGGATGTGCTGATTGCCCACGGCAAACCCGATCCGCCAGCCGGTCATGTTGAAGGTCTTGGAGAGGGAATGGAACTCGATGCCGACCTCCTTCGCTCCCTCGACTTCCAGAAAGCTGGCCGGCCGTTTGCCGTCGTAATAGATCTCCGAATAGGCCGCGTCATGACAGACGATGATCCGGTGCTCAAGCGCGAAGGCCACGACGCGTTTGAAGTAGTCCTTGCTCGCTACCACGGAGGTCGGGTTGTTGGGCGAATTCAAGAACATCAGTTTGGCCTTCTTGGCGACATCCCTTGGAATCGCATCCAGATCGGGCAGGAAGCCGTTCTTCTTGAGCAAGGGCATGATGTGCGAGACGCCGCCGGCAAAGCCGGTGGCCACCGGATAGACCGGATAGCCGGGGCTCGGCACCAGCACGATGTCGCCCGGGTTGATAAAGGCCAGGGGCACATGCCCGATCCCTTCCTTGGACCCGATCAGGGTCAGGACCTCGGAAGCCGGGTCCAGCGCCACGCCGAACCGCCGCTTGTACCAGCCAGCCACCGCCTGCCGGAACGACAACAACCCCTCATAGGAAGGGTATTGGTGATTCTTGGGGTCGGCGGCCGCCTGCTTAAGCCGTTCGATAATCGGCGCGGGGGTCGGCAGGTCTGGGTCGCCGATGCCCAGGTTAATGATGTCCACCCCCCGAGCGATTGCCTTCTTCTTCATCTCATCGATGGCCGCAAAGAGATAGGGCGGCAGGGTCTTGATCCGGCTGGCGTACTCAATCGGAAATCCGGACATGCGCACTGGCTCCTTTCGCTATTTCATGCTGACAAGTGCACAAGTGACCAAGTCGCAAGGGTCCGAAACTTGTTACTTGGCTACTTGCAACTTGTCAGCTTGCTCACTTGCTACGGTTATTGCCCAGACAGGTTACTTCAGAAGCAAGCTGGCAATCAACGTCCGGAGGCGCTGGAATCAGCTAGGCAGGCGATCAATCGGTCGGCCCATTCGTGCAGGCGGGGCAGGTGCGGCTCGGCCTGCTTGACCAAGGACGCCGCGTCCGTCTTGGCGCAGCGCACATCTTGCGCACATTCCCGGCAGAGGGCCTCGATTCCGGTCCGTTCGATTTCCAGGTGAAACAGGAGACCATAGGCCTTCGACCCGAAGCAAAAGGCCTGGAGGGGACATAACTCGGATGAGGCTAGCGGGACGGCTCCGGCAGGAAGCTCGAAAACCTCCCCGTGCCATTCAAAGACATCAAAAGAGTCCGGAAGCGAGCCGATCCAGGGATCGGATTTTCCCTCAGCCCTCACTCGCAGCTTGGTCATCCCAAGCTCAAGACCGCGGCCGGGTCGCACCGATGCGCCCAACGCACGGGCCATCAGTTGCGCGCCGAGACAGACACCCAGGACCGGCGTCCCAGCCTGAACCACCTGCTTGATAAAAGCGATCTCCTCCTTGATCCAGGCATCGGGATCGTTGACCGACATCGGCCCGCCCATGACGAGGAGAAAATCCCCCGCCTCCTTGGGCAGCCCTGCCTGAGGCACCAAGTGTCGCTCCACCTGATGCCCTCGCTTCTCCAGAAGACCAGCAAAAGCGCCGGGTCCTTCAAACGGCACATGTTGCAGACAGACCGTGCGTTTCATGCCGTCAGTCACGATAGATTTCCATGCGGTGGTGTACCCGATAGAGGGCAACCTCTCGACCGATTACATCATAGCGAACGCAGTAGGGCCAGACCTCTAATCGCCATTGCCCGACGCTGGTTCCTTTGAGCTTCTTAACTTTGGGTGGCGGGCCGAAGGGATTGGTTTCCAACCGCCGAAGCGCTTGCAGGATTTTCTCCTGGGCTGCGGCAGGCAGCCGTTCGAGATCACCCTGGAATGTTTGGGTAAGGTGAACGACGAAGGGGGCCGGCATCGTCTAGCCGGCCCGGCGGGCGGCTGACCGCGCCTTTCTATAATCGGACAGGCGAGTCGCCTTTCCGTTTCGGAACTCCTGGGCGGCTCGCCTGAGGCTTCGCTGGAATTCGGGGTCGCGCTCTTCCAACAGATCATCAAAGTCCGTCACGGCAAGCAGAACCGCCGCCGGCTTACCGCTTCGGGTGATGACAAACCGCGTCTTCCGCCTCTCGACCTGCTTCAACAAGGAACCCAGTCGAGTCCGAGCCCTGCCAGTCGGAACCATTGCGATTGTTGGGGCCTTGGCCATGGCGCTGAATGCCTCGAAAAACGCTGAGGCTACTATAGCACAAGGAATCTCTGTTCAGGCTGCTCAAAATCGTCATCTTTGCACCCGCCCGCCCCAGGCGCGCCAGGACGCGCCCCTTCCCGAAGCGAGGCCGCAGCACTCTCAAGATCAGTTGATAAGTTGCAAGTAGCCAAGTAACAAGTTTCGGGCCCTTGCGACTTGGTCACTTGTGCACTTGCTACTTGAGACCTGCGACTTGCCACTTGCCAGCTTGCTCGCTTGCTACTTGTCAGCATCGACTTGCTACGGCACTAGGACAATCTTTCCATACGCCCCCGCCTCCATCACAACCTTATGAGCCTGCGGGGCCTCCGCCAGCGGCAGCTCCCGCCTCACGACCGGACGGAGGGTGCCGCTTTCCAGCCCCGCGACCAGAGCCGCGTGAATGCTGGCTGCGTCTTGCTCGGACGTATTGAAGAGCGTCATGCCGAGGATGCCGGCGTCGCGGGCCATGGCCTCGCGAGGGTTGATCTCGACCGTCCCACGGCTTCCGATCACGACCACGCGGCCGCCCTTGGCCAGGACCGTCAGGTCCTTGCCTAGGTTCACGTTTGCCAACATCTCCAGAATCACATCCACTCCGCGTCCTTCCGTGAGAGCCACGACCTGGTCGAGGTAACCAGGCGCACGGTGATCCAGCACATGTTGGGCACCTTGCTCCTTGACGAGCGCTCGCCCACGTTCCGTCCCTGCTGTGCCGATCACGGTGAGGCCGCCCGCGCGGGCGATCTGGACGGCGGCAATCCCAACCCCACCGCTGGCCCCATGGGCCAGCAACGCTTCTCCCGCTTTGGTATGGGCTCGATAGAAGAGAGCCCGATAGGCTGTCGCATAGGGCACGTTGACCCCGGCCCCCTGCTCGAAGGAAACCCGAGCCGGCAGCGGATGAACTTGGTCGACGGAGCAGAGGGCCAGCTCCGCATAGGCACCGCTGAGCGTGCCGGACGTATAGACCCGGTCTCCGACCGCGAGGCCTCGGACTCCCGTCCCCAGAGCCTCCACGGTTCCGGCCGCATCCAGACCCGGCGTATAGGGGAGGGGCGGCTTCGTATAGGCGCCGGCCCTGATATAGGTATCCACCGGGTTCACCCCGGCTGCCTTGACCCGCACCAGGACCTGTCCCGGACCCGGTTTGGGGTCAGGTACGGTCTCTATCCTCATGACGTCCGGCTCACCAAACTGAACGACCCTGATCGCCTTCATGGTCTCTCCTGACTCATATTCCCGCGAGCGAGATAGATCGTTGACCCGGTGGAGGATGTTATGCTCTGGCCCAATCCGCGCTCGCGATGACCTCGCTGAACTTCGTGAGCGGGATGCCGTACTTGGCCCGCAGGGCCGGAATATCCACGTTGTAGCCAACTTCGTTGAACCACTTGAACATCATTGCCAGATCGTCCCCAAAGGCGGTCTTGGCCTGCTCGTCCGGCACTTGCTGGAACCGGATAGCGCGACCCATCGTGCGGGAGAGGTGCGCTACTACCTCCGGCATCGTCAGTTCATCCCCGGCCAGGTCAATGGCCTGACCGAGGAACTCCGCCGGCCTGATGAAAGCGGCGGCTCCAAACTCGCCAATATCCTGCACGGCGATCATTTGCAGCCTGGTGTCGGGGTGGAGCGGGAGCGTCAAGGCACCCTGAAGAATAGAAGGGCGGCAAAAGGTGCCGAAGTTCTCCATGAACCAGACCGGCCGGAGGATCGTGGCCGGCAGGCCGATCTTGCGGATATGTTCCTCCACTTGCCACTTGGTTTCGAAATGAGGAATGCCGGTGTTGCGGTCCGCGCTCCCTACCGAGGTATAGACATAATGGGTCACGCCGGCCTCCTTGGCCATGTTGGCCATCATGGTGCCTTGGCGCACTTCCGCATCCATACCCGCTTCGAACGGCGTGGACATGGCGAAGACTCCCTGGACCCCCTGCAAGGCGTCCCACAGGCTGTCCTTAAATAAGGTCTGGGGAAGCGCACAGTCGGTGAGGTCGCCCTTGAAGACGGCCGCTCCGGCCTTAGTTAATTTGGCAGCCTTGTCCGGGTTCCTGGTCAGAACCCGGACTTTCTGTCCTTGCCGCAACAGACTCATGGCGACGGCGCAGCCCTGCTGCCCGGTAGCTTTTGTTACGAGAATCGTCTTGGCCTGGGTTGCCATCACAACACCTCCTGCGGATTGTTCTCCGCCCAGCTTCCCGGTCCCTGGTTAAAGGCGCAGCGGCTTGATCGGCGAGAGTACCGCCGACGGATCATTCTTCCAGATCGCCTCATCAGCATCAACATAGAGTTCTACTTCGTTGCCGTCCGGATCCTGGAGGTACAGGCTTTGGCTCACCGTATGGTCGCTCATGCCGCTGATGCCGATCCCGGCCTCTTCCAATTCCCTCTTGGCCGCCCGAAGCTCTTCCAGACTCTCTCCGATC
>VGXG01000039.1 GCA_016873395.1 Nitrospira sp.
TTTTTCCAAGATCGCCAGCACTTTTTGAGCTAGAGGAATCGCGTCGGCGTATTTCCCGTCTCCGTACAATTTTATGACCTGCTGATGTAATGCGTTGGCTTCATCGAGTCCTTGCCCGGAAGCCGGACTTACCAAGGCTCCCGACAACACAATGGCACCGAGCAGACCCACGCTATGGCGGGAAAGAACGTTCATCTTGCTACGGCTTGCCTTCGGCGACCTGCTGATCGTGGCGCTTCTCAGGAAGAACCAACGGGGAAGGAATATTTCCGGCGTGATACTAGAGTCCATCCCATTCCTAGTTGAAATTCCGAAGCCCCTTCCGCTTCCTTGCGGGATCGTCCAGAGATTCTTCTCAAGGAGGGATTATAGGCGGAGAACGGCTGCGGTCGCAAATTGGCCGTATAGTAGGGCTAATTCACAGTTTTCACAACTCGCTCTTTGTCACTCGCGCGCGTGGGATAAGCCGACGAAAACATGACGAAATTCACCGAAGATATTGATATACCGAGAAGCGGGAGAAATTGCTTTTTCAAATCCCGGCTTCGGCACCAACGCTTTCTAAGTTATGGCTATGGTGTCAAGCGCAAAATTGTAGCTTCCCATTCCGCTTCCTGTGGTAGCCTGGCGCCAGCTTTTGGTCACGGTTTCGGTCACGGTTCCAAATACGATTCCATCACCATCTATCACCAACGCTGTAGGCTTTCGAACACGAAAAGACTAGAATGCGCGTGAGGTTGTCGCACTCAGTCACTTTCTGTCGGTCTGTGGAGTAAACGCAGAATTAACCCTTTTAAGGCGAGGGCCCTGGGTTCGAGTCCCAGCCGGCTCACCATACTACACTTCGTGTGAGCCGCCGGCGTTTCCTGCTTGAGGTCTTTCAGAGGACAGTGCCGTTGCCTCCAGGAGGCTGAGATTCTTCACTTCTCGGTTTGACTCCCGTTCCGCCCATCTGTTAGAATCGCGCCCGTTTGATCGGCCCCGCATGAAACATTGTGATTTCCCGCTGGCTTTCGTGCGAGGCCTGCTGATAAGAGCGATCACCGTCCCCATCGTCTAGCCTGGCCTAGGACGCCGGCCTTTCAAGCCGGCAACACGGGTTCAAATCCCGTTGGGGACGCCACTTTCTTCCACCCGGATTCTCGATACCATTTTCCAGGGGGCACGTTGAAGCCGGAGGGCATTCATGGCACTCTTACCAACAACAAGGAAAGCCAGTTGGTTGATTCTGATTGGAATTTTGACCCTGGGCGCGGGAGAAGCGCCTCAAAACTCCAAGGCGCCGGCAGCTCCAGCGCCGGCCGGAAAAGACGGAGCCCTGATGGTGTTGATTCCGG
Source organism: Nitrospira sp. (assembly GCA_016873395.1). Classification (GTDB taxonomy): domain Bacteria; phylum Nitrospirota; class Nitrospiria; order Nitrospirales; family Nitrospiraceae; genus VGXG01. The sequence continues at coordinate 1,338 of VGXG01000039.1, forward strand.
AAGGCTCCTTCATCATGGGCAATAATGAGGCGTCCGGAAACGAGCGGCCGGAGCACAAGGTCTTCCTGGATACGTACTTTATCGACCAGTTCGAGGTGACGATCAGCTTCTATGCCAAGTTCCTGGTCGCCGCCAAATATCCGGCTCCCCCCACTTGGGACGACGATGCCGTCAACCAGGCGGGCAACCGCCCGGCCGTAGGATTGAGCTGGGAGGATGCAGAGGCCTATTGCAAGTGGGCCGGCAAGCGGCTTCCCACGGAGGCGGAGTGGGAAAAAGCAGCCAGGGGTTCGGAGGGGCGTCGCTATCCCTGGGGGCACATGCAACCGTTTGTGGACATCGCCAACTACAACCGGGGCGTCTGGGTCAGTGACGCCGTGACTCTGGCTCCGGTCGAGAGCGGCGTCGGAGGCATGAGCGTCCGGCACGGAACCAAAGAAGGGGGCAGGAGCCCCTACGGGCTCTATCACATGGCCGGCAATGCGGCCGAATGGGTGGCGGACTGGTATGAGCGGGAGTATTACCAGAAAAGCCCGGAGCGGAATCCCAAGGGGCCGGGTGAAGGCGACAAGCGCGTGATCAGGGGAGGATCCTGGAATGATCCTCCGGCCGGTATCCGCACGACGGCCCGGGTGTCGGCCGAACCGGATTATCGGGACCGGACCCTCGGCGTGCGCTGTGCCATGGATGCGCCGAAGTAAGAGCATATGGCTGATGGCTGGGGAAACAAGAGCCTATGGCTAATAGCTAATGGCTGATGGTTTGATTCCTCTTCTTGAGCTTGTGCCATTTGCTATAAGCCATACGCCATTAACTCTTGGGTGTTCTATGTCACTCCAAATCGGTGACCCGGCTCCGCCGTTCTCGCTTCCCGCTGTCGATGGGAAGACCTATGGTCTGGAGAGTTTTGCCGACAAGCGGGTGCTGGTGGTGGTCTTCTCCTGCAACCACTGTCCTTACGTCCAGGCCTACGAGGATCGGCTGATGGCCATTCAGCGAGACTATGAGGGGCGCGGCCTGCAACTGGTGGCCATCAATTCGAACGATGATGTGCGTTACCAGGAGGACAGTTTCGAACAGATGAGCGCCCGTGCTGAGGCCAAGGGCTTCAACTTCCCCTATCTGCGGGATGCTTCCCAGCGGGTCGCGCGTGCCTATGGCGCCACCCATACCCCGCAGTTGTTCGTGTTCGACCGGCAACGCCGGCTGCGGTATCAAGGCAAGATCGACGACAATTGGCAGCAACCCCAGCAGGTGACGCGCCGCTATCTGCGCGAAGCGGTGGAGGCGCTCATGCAAGATCGTGAGCCGGAGGAGCCGACCACGCACGCGATCGGGTGCACCATCAAATGGGCGTGAAGAATATAGGCCTACTGGAGGCAAAAAACCTCTCCGGCCCATGTGATCGAAGGGGCCGGCTCTAGCAAGCTTGAAGAATTTAAGCCTACTGGAAGCAAAATACCTATCCGCTCACATTTGATCGAAGTGAGCGGTCCAAGCGAAGCTTGGTATGGAGGGAACACATGCCGACTCACCCCAAAGTCACGGCGGCGAAACGTCAGCGTGAGCGCGACAAGGCGGAGAAGCGGAAAGAGAAAGAACTGCGCCGGCAGGAGCGGAAAAAAGCGAAGGAATCCGTGGTGCGGAGTCCTGATGAGCCGGATCCTGATCTGGAAGGGATGAGGCCTGGTCCACAGGCCCCGCTCTACTATTAATAGTCGGTAATGGTCGGGATCGGTCCATGTCCAGCCCTGAGACGGAGCAAGCAGAAGGTGGGCCAGGGCCTGCTTCTTCGGATACGAAAGAGCGTGACCGCCGTGCGAACCGTCTCTCCAAAGTTTTTTTTCTTGTCGGTCTCGTCCTCCTTATTCTGACCCTTTCCTCCTTCTGGCTCAGCTCGATCCTCTCCCAGAAAAAAGTCGAACCGACGGGCCCTCCACTGGACCCCTCCATGGTCCCGCTGGTCTCCGGAGTGGAGCCGATTCCGGAGCTGTTCACGAAAGCCGGCTGCCCCGTCTGTCACAGGATTCCCGGGATCCCCGGCGCCGAAGGGCGGGTGGGACCGCCATTAGTCCTCGGGCTGACGGGACCGGCCCGCTTGGCCGATCCAGCCTATCGGGGACACGCTCGCACTGTGCGGGAGTACGTGATCGAGTCGATCCTGAGCCCGGGAACTTACGTCGTCGCCGGCTTCCCGGATCATGCCATGCCGCGCTGGTATGGGCAGAAGCTCAGCGCCGGCGCGCTGGAGAAAATCGCCACCTACCTTGAACCCCTTCGAGATGAAGCCTCTTTTCCGATCCCCTGAAGGCTGCCGCAGGTCAGAACTTTTTCGCCGGAGCGCCAAGTCCCTGGATTTGGAACCCCTTCGGTTTCTCCGCTGCCGGCTTCTCGCTTTCCTCCGGCGCATCGTCCGCTTTTAAGCCGGCTAGCTTGATCCTCAGGCGCAGGTTGTTGGCGCTGTCCGCATTGGCCAAGGCCTGATCGAGAGTGATCTTGCCGTCCTTGTACAGGTTGAACAGGACGTAATCGAAGGTCTGGCAACCCTCCTGGACCCCCTGCTCCATCGCTTCCTTGATATTGTCGGTTTCCCCCTTCTTGATGAGGTCCTTGACCCGCGGCGTATCCATGAGGATTTCCAGGGCCGCCACGCGCTTTCCGTCCACGCCGCGGATCAGCCGTTGGGAGATGATGGCCCGCAAGTTCATCGAGAGCTGCAAGTAAATCTGTTCGTGCTGTTCATGGGGGAAAAAGTTCATGATGCGCTCGAGCGCCTGGTTGGCGCTGTTCGCGTGCAGGGTGCCCATGCACAGGTGGCCGGTTTCGGCAAATTCGATAGCGGCCTTCATCGTCTCGGTGTCGCGGATCTCGCCGACAAGAATCACATCCGGCGCTTGGCGCAGGGTATTTTTCAAGGCGGCCTGGAACGAGTGGGTGTCGAAGCCCACCTCGCGCTGGGTAATGACCGATTTTTTGTGCCGGTGCACGAACTCGACCGGATCTTCCACCGTGATGATGTGGCCGGGGGACGTCGCGTTGCGATGGTCGATCATCGCAGCCAGCGAGGTGGACTTCCCGGAGCCGGTGGCGCCGACAAACAGGACCAACCCTCGCTTGGTCAAGGCGATGTCCTTGGTAATGGGGGGGGGGAGACCCAGCTTATCGATCGGCACGATCTCCACCTTGATCTGCCGGATGACGAACCCCACGTTGCCGCGCTGGCGGAAGATGTTGACGCGGAAGCGGCCCAGGTCCGGGTAAAAGAGAGCCAGGTTCATCTCCATTTTTTCGGCGAACTCGGTCCGCTGCTTCTCCTTCATGATGTCGTGGGCCAGGGCTTCCAATTGCTCGTTCGTAAACGGAGCGTCGCCGATCGGCTGCGTGAGGCCCTGAATCCGGTACATGGGGGGGAAGGTCCACCGTCAGGTAGACGTCTGCCGCATCCTTCTCCACCATCACCTTTAAGATTTCGTGCATTGTCATCGTTTGCCTCAATCGGTCGTGGGTTTGTTGTGAGTTATCAGGGGTGCGCCTTCACCCTCGACGTCCAATGTTCACAACTTACGCGCCATAGGTTTACGCGGCACCGCGGAGGTCTTTCGCTCAGGTGTTGCACTTCGCGCTTGAATCCAGCATCACAGCTCCTTATCAACGAGCTATCGCCCGGGCTGTTTCGGAAGACCGGACGTCATGCCTTCGGACCGACGCGTGGGGTTAGATCAGCGCCAACTCCTGTCCGGCTTGCTTGAACGAAGCCAGGACCTGATCGAGTTGGTCATCCGTATGTTCCGACGTGACGGTGGTCCGGATGCGGCTGCTTCCCCGGGGGACCGTCGGAGGACGGATCGCCGGCGCATAGACTCTGAGCTGAAGCAGCCGCTCGGCCAGCGCCACGGCCTTCTCCGGGTCTCCGATCAGGACCGGCAGGATGGGGCTCTGCGTGTCCGGCAGCGTGAACCCGAGTGAGCGGAGCCCGGCCTGGAACCGCTGTTGGTTGGCCCAGAGCCTGGCACGCCGCGCCTGGTCCGAACGTACCACCGCCAGCGCCGCCAGCGCCGCCGCGGCAGCGGAGGGGGGAGGCGCGGTGGTGTAGATGAAGGACCGAGCGCGGTTCACGAGATACCGGATCAATGTGGCCGGCCCCGCGACGTAGGCCCCGCAGGTCCCCAACGCCTTGCTGAGCGTTCCCATGTGAAAGGGGAGGCGTGACTCGATGCCGAAATGTTCCAGCGTGCCCCGTCCCTCTCGGCCCATGACGCCGGTCCCGTGGGCATCGTCCACGAGCACCTGGGCTTCGTAGCGATCCGCCAGGTCGAGCAGCTCAGGCAGCGGCGCCAGATCGCCGTCCATGCTGAACACACCGTCGGTCACGATCAACGTCTTGCGGCGGCCGGGACGTGCGGCCAACAGGAAAGCCAGGTGGCCGAGGTCCCGATGGCGATAGCGGCGGAAGGCGGCGCCGCTCAGCCGACATCCGTCGAGAAGGCTGGCATGGCAGAGGCGGTCGGCCAGGATCAGTCCTCCCGGGCCGATCAGCGAGGGAATCAGGCCGAGATTGGCCAGATAGCCGGAGCCGAAGACCAGCGACGCCTCCGTCTCTTTGAAGCGGGCGATGGCTGCTTCCAATTCCAGGTGTGGCGGCAACGTTCCGGAGACGAGGCGTGAAGCGCCCGCCCCGACTCCATAGAGGTCCGTCGCTTCCTTGGCGGCTTTTTTGAGAAGCGGGTGGGTGGCCAGACCCAGATAATCATTCGAGGCCATCACAATGACGGGGCGGCCGTTGAGGATCACGACCGGCTCCGGAGCCGATTCGATGAGCCGGAGCTCGCGCTGAAGGTGTTGCTCTGCGAGTTGGGCGAGTTCCTCGTCAAACATCGGCGTGCCGGCTCCGTGCAAGGCTGTCCGGTACGCTATACCGCGTTACAGCGGCCTGTCAACGAGCGCCGATCCGGCTGGGGAGAGGTGCCTTTGAGCCCCGCTCGACGATTGACAGGGCTTCCGGTCCCCCTGTATAAGGACGCGGCGGATAGGAGCAGTGGCTATCAGCCTTCCGCAGTCTGCTTCAGAGCAGAAAGAGTTGCACAAAGACTTGCAAGGGGCTTCCGCTGATAGCTGTCGGCGGATGGCTTCCAGAGGATTCTATGTCCTACCGGATCAAACTTGAATCGAGGGGCGGCCCCGTCGATGAAACTCAGCTCTTGAGCGGGATGGAGCGGTTTTTCGTCCTGCTCGAGGAGCATCGGCGAACGGTCCTGCTCGGCTCAGCCCTCCTCCTCGCGGTCGTCGCAGCCGTGCTCGCGGTGATCTGGTATGACCAGCGCCAAGCCGAGCAGGCGCTGGAGCTGCACCACCAGGCGATGACGCTCTATGTGGATCGTCCCTCCGGCCAGGCGGCGAAGGCCGACGAGAACCTCAAACAGTCGATCGTCCTGTTCCAACAAGTCGTGGAGCAGTACCCGCGGACTCCCACCGCCCAACTGTCTCTCTACCACCTGGGGAACGCCCTGGTGCAGGCGAATGATCTAGGTCGGGCCGTCGAGTCCTACAAGAACTATGCGGCGACGTACGGTGCCAACAAAGTCATGCTGGGTATGGTCTACCAGCGGCTGGCCTATGCGTACCTGTTAAACGGCGACCGCGACCAGGCGGTCAAGGCCTTCTCGGCAGTGCTGGAAGTCCCAGGGGCGCTCAACAAGGATCAGGTCCTCTTCGAGCTGGGCAGGCTGGAAGAGACCCAATCTCGTCCGGAAGGGGCGCTGGCCCGCTACCAGGATTTGAGCAAGAGTTATCCCAATTCTCCCTTTGCCAGCGAAGCCGCCGTCCGGATCAAGGCGTTGGAGGTGAAGAAGGTTCCGGAGGCAGGCGCCCAGCCGAGCCAGGAACAGAAGCCGCCGCCGGTGCCGGAGCTGGGCAAATAGAAATCGCGAGCGAGAATTGACCCTGAATGATCAGGCTACTTCGGGCCAACCGAGAGCAGATCGCCGGGCCTGATCCGGCTGCCGGTGAGATGGTTTCTCTGCTTCAGCTCTTGCACAGAAAGGCGAAAGCGTTTCGCGATCGTCGAGAGTTTATCCCCGCTCCGGACCCGATACCACCCTCCTGGCTGACTTCCTGATTCCCTTGGCCGCAGGGGAGCCCTTACCGTCTGCGCGGAAGGCTTCCACGCGGGAATCAGCTCGAGCTTCTGTTCGACTGTCTCCTTCATGCCAACCGGCACCTTCAGGTGATAGTCCTCGTCGTCGGGGGGCGTGACGTCCTTCAGCAGCTCCGGGTTCAGCCGCCTGAGCTCTTCGAAGGGGACGCCGGCGGTCTTGGCGATGTCTCGCAGCAGCAATGGGCGATCGACCACGACTTCCTCAAACTGGTGCACGTCGGAAGAGGTCTGGCTGAACCCGTACTGATCCGGATTCTTGGCGATGATCGTGGCGGCCATGATGCGCGGCACGTATTCTTTCGTTTCCCGCCGGAGGTGTTTGGTCTTGGCGATGTCCCAAAAACTTTCCGCATTGGTTTTGTCGAGGGCGCGCTGGACTTTCCCCTCGCCCGCGTTGTACGCGGCCATGGCGAGCGGCCAGGTGCCGAACTGGTCATAGAGGTCCCGCAGGTAATAGGCCGCAGCCACGGTGGATTTGTTGGGGTCCTTCCGTTCGTCCACGTACTTGTCCACGCGCAGCCCGTACCGTTTCGCGGTACCCTTCATGAACTGCCAGGGGCCGGTCGCCCGGGCCCGGGAGCGAGCGTGCGGGTTGAAGCCGCTCTCCACGAGCGAGAGATACACCAGGTCGCTGGGCAGGTCGAACTGGGAGAAGATGCGCTCTACCAGCGGCTTGTAGTGATCCAGTCTGACGAGCCACTGCTCGAACCGGTCGCGGATCGTCGTGTGGAAGAACCGCATGTGCCCCTCCACTTTCTGATCCCGGATGATGGGGATGTTGTAGCTTGTTTCGTCGGGAACGTGGCCGGCTGCGCCGGGAGCAGAGGCTGACTGGATCCGTTCTTGGGACTCCTCATCGGGATTCCGGGTTTCGGCGAGGGGCGGAGGCTGGTTCTGGATCAGTGCCTCTTCCGCCTGGGCGGACGTCTCCACGGCCGGGCGAGGTTCCGTTCCCTGGATCTGCTCCGGCTGGGCCTGTTCCCCTGCTGCGCCCGACTCTGTTCCCTGCGGCCGGTCACCTGTACTGGATGTCTGGGCCGCCTGCTGGTCCTGCGCGGTTGCCTGAGCGTTTCCAGACAGCGGCTCGGCTCCCGCCGGGACGTTGCCGACAAGCCCGATGCACCAGAGGAGGGCGATCGGGAGGGTCCTTTTGAAGACAGGTCGTATCACGGTGCGTACCTCATGGAGAAGCGATGAGAGCAATTTTTTTACCCTAAGGGGCCTTCAGGCGCTTGTCAAGAAACTTCTGTACGGCAAGAACCGGCGACTTCGCGTTTGACGCCTGAATGTCCAGGAAAATGTACTCAGGTATGGAGCTTCGCTGCCTTGACAGTGAGGGGCTCCAGGTGATAGCGTGACACCCCTCCACGCCGCTCATCCTTTCCATATGTTGTGAGGAGATCGAGACGATGTTGAAACGGTATTTGCTCGCTCCCGGGCCCACGCCGGTTCCACCGGAAGTCTTGCTGGCGATGGCCAGGCCCATCATCCATCACCGGGCGCCGGAGTTCGCCCAGTTGTTCGGCGAGGTCAGGGAAGACCTCAAGTGGCTTTTCCAAACCAGGAACGATGTCCTCATTCTGGCTTCCTCCGGGACGGGAGGGATGGAGGGGGCGGTCGCCAACTTTCTGTCACCGGGGGACAAAGCCTTGGTGGTGAACGGCGGCAAGTTCGGGGAACGGTGGGGCAAGCTGTGCAAAACCTTCGGAGCGCAGGTGACGGAGCTCAAGGTGGAATGGGGGCACGCCGTCAATCCCCAGCAGGTCGCCGAGGCCTTGAAGAGGGACCCCTCGATCAAGGCGGTCTACGTGCAGGCGAGCGAGACCTCCACCGGGGTGGCCCATGACACCAAAGCTCTGGCTGAAGTCGTCAGGTCCCATGAGGGAACGATTCTGGTCGTGGACGCGATCACGGCGCTGGGCGTCTTCGATATCAAGACCGATGCCTGGGGCATCGACGTGGTGGTGACGGGTTCTCAGAAGGCCTTGATGCTGCCGCCGGGCCTGGCCTTTGTCAGCGTCAGCGAGAAAGCCTGGCAGATGGCGGACAAGGCCAAGAACGGCGCGTTCTATTTTAATTTCAAGAAGGAACGCGAATCCCAGGTCAAGAACCAGACAGCTTACACGCCGGCGGTCTCCATGATCTTGGGGCTTCAGGAAGTGTTGAGGATGCTCAAGGCCGAAGGGCTCGAGGCAGTCTTTGCCCGCCAGGCCGGCTTGGCGCGGGCGATGCGCGAGGGGGTCAAGGCAGCCGGACTGTCGCTGTTTCCCAAGGAATCGCCCAGCGACGCGCTGACGGCGATTTCTGCCCCCGATGGAGTCGACGGGCAAGCCATCTATAAGAATCTGAGGGTGCAGTACGGGATCACGGCGGCCGGAGGGCAGGACCACCTGAAGGGGAAGATCTTTCGGGTGTCCCACATGGGCTACATGGATTCCTTCGATGTGATCATGACGCTGGCGGCCATCGAGATGGTGCTCAAGGGTCTGGGCCATTCCATCAAGCTGGGGAGCGGGGTTGCCAAGGCTCAGGAATTGTTGATGGTGAAGGGCTGAATGACAGTCGAAAAGTCAGAAAGTCCAAAAGTCTGAAAGTTGCAGAGACACGGTGACTTTTGGGCTTGCTGACTTTCGGACTTCAAAGATTTTGAGACTACTATGAAGATTCTGGTCAGCGACAGCCTCTCCAAGCAAGGTCTTGAAATCCTCGAGCGGGCCGGTTTTTCGGTGGACGTCAAGACCAAGCTGTCCAAAGAGGAACTGCTCAAGGAGATCAAGCAGTACGACGGGCTGATCGTCCGCTCCGCCACGAAAGTGACGGAAGAAGTGATCGCGGCCGCCGACCGCTTGAAAGTTGTGGGGCGGGCCGGGTCCGGCCTGGACAATGTGGATACCCAGGCTGCGACCAGGCGCGGGATCGTGGTCATGAACACGCCCGGCGGGAACACCGTCACGACGGCCGAACACGCGATGGCGATGATCTGCTCGATGACCCGCCGCATCCCCCAAGCCACCGCGTCGATGCAGGCCGGGAAGTGGGAAAAAGAAAAGTTCATGGGGGTGGAGCTCTACAACAAGACCTTGGGGATCGTGGGGATCGGCCAGATCGGCGGCTACCTGGCCAAGCTGGCTCAGGGGATCTCCATGAACGTGATCGCCTATGACCCCTATCTGGCTGAGGAACGGGCCCGCAAGATGGGCGTCGAGGTCGTCGAATTGGCGGAGTTGTTCCGGCGGGCCGATATCATCTCGGTGCACACGCCGCTCACGCCTGAAACGAAGTCCCTCATCAACGCGGCCGCCATTGCGCAAATGAAACCCGGGGTCATGATCGCCAACTGCGCGCGCGGCGGGATCGTCAACGAAACGGACCTCTACGAGGCGCTCAAGTCCAAGAAGGTCGCTGCCGCGGCCTTCGACGTGTTCGAGGAGGAGCCGGTCAAGCCGAACCACCCGCTGCTGACGCTGGACAATTTTATCTGCACTCCCCACATCGGCGCCTCCACCAGCGAGGCGCAGGAGAACGTGGCGATCGGGATCGCCGAGCAGATCGTGGACTATTTCACGAAGGGGATCGCGCGGGGGGCCGTCAACATTCCTTCCGTGCCGCCCGAGCTGCTTCCCCGGTTGCAGCCCTACGTGACGCTGGCGGAGAAGATCGGCCTGCTCCTGGCCCAGTTGTGCGAAGGAGGGCTCGAGCGGGTCACGGTGGAGTACAACGGCGACGTGGCCGGCCTGTCGGTTGCGCCGCTGACGATTGCGGTCCTCAAGGGACTCTTGACTCCGATTCTGGAGGACGCCGTCAACTACGTCAACGCGCCGGTGATCGCCAAGGAGCGGGGGATCGAGGTCAAAGAGGTGAAAAGCAGCGATGCCGGGGACTTCACCAGCGTTATCCGAGTCAGAGTGGAAGCAGGGAAGAAAACCCACCGCCTGGCCGGCACCCTCTACCATCGCAAGGAGCCCCGCGTCATCGAGATCGACAACTTCCAGGTCGAGGTGGTGCCCGAAGGCCACATGCTGCTGATCCTCAACGTGGATCGTCCCGGGGTCATTGGCGCCGTTGCCTCGGCCCTCGGCGAACACAACATCAACATTGCCCGGATGCAATGTTCCCGCGAGGAGCGCGGCGGCAACGCCCTGCTGATCATCGGGTTGGATGCTCCCTTGCCGTCTGGGATCCTGGAGACCATCAAGCGAGGGGATAATATTCTCTCCGTCAGGCTGGTTGATCTCTCAAAAGGCCCCTAGCAAGAACTTGGTTAATTTCAGCATTGACTCATTGAGTGATTGTCGGAGCCATTCTCTTCAATCGTCAATGAATCAATAAACCAATCGTCAAATCTTCTGCTATGTCCCGCCCCTCACGATTCAAGCGCGCGCGCCAACCTGCGCGCCAGCCGGGCGCCGCAAGACAGCCGCACGACCGTTCGCTGATTCCGGTCGGGATGTCCACGATCCTACCCCGGACCGCTCAGCGGGTCCGTCGCTTGGAAGAAATCCTCTTAACGTCGCTGGCCCGGTGGGGCTACCAGGAGATCATCCCGCCCGCCTTCGAATATCTGGACGTGCTGGCAGCCGGGCTGGAACCGGAGATGATCGAGAAATGCTACAAGTTCGCGGACCGCACCACCGGGCGGATTCTCTTGTTGAGGCCGGATGTGACGGCCCAGATCGCCCGTATCGTGGCGATGGGGATGGTCGAGCCGGCGTTTCCGCTCCGGCTGTGCTATCGCACCACGGTCTTCCGGTACGAGCCGGAGCATGCAGGGCGTGAGCGGGAGATCTTTCAGGTGGGAGCCGAGCTCATTGGCGTGGACGATGTGGCCATGGACGGGGAAATCGTTGCGCTCATGATCGAGTGCCTCGAGCGGCTGGGCCTCTCCGCTTTCACCATCTCCCTGGGGCATGTCGGGTTCTTCAAAGCCCTGCTGGCCAGGAGCGGCATGAGCCCGGAAGGGCGGAAGCGGGCTGAACAGGCGGCCGCCCGCAAGGATCTGCCGAGGCTGGAAGAAATTCTTGCCCAGGAACGGGTGCCGAAACAGGCCGCCCGAGGCATCCTGGAAGCGCCGGGCCTTTATGGAGGAGACGAGGTGTTGGAGCGAGGCCTGGCGTTGGCTGGTCGCGATCGGGGGTTACGGAGCGCGTTGGACCGGCTCACGCAAGCCTACCGGCTACTGGGGGCCTCGGGCTTAAAGGGGCACCTCTTGCTGGACTTGGGTGAGTTCCGGGGCTTCGACTACTATGACGGGGTGGTGTTTGATGTGTTCGCCGGCGGCGTGGGCTGCGAGTTGGGGGGAGGAGGGCGGTACAATCACCTGATCGGACGGTTCGGCCGGGACCTTCCGTCCACCGGTTTCGCCTTCGACGTGGATCGACTTTTCCAGGCCATGGAACAGGTGGGCGAAGGTCGCTCCTGCGAGAGGGCGGACGTGCTTCTGTCCGCTCCGGCCCGCCGCGCCGGCCAACTTTTTCAAGTCGCCCGGATGCTGCGTGAAGCGGGCCGGAGAGTCATCCAAGGAACCTTGCGCGCAACGGAGCGGAGTGCGATCCAGTCCGCCATCGAGGAGGCGCGTCGCCTCGCCGTTGCCTCGGTGGTAATCCTGGGAGCGCCAAAGCTGGCTGCCGACGAAGCCCTGGTCATCAGGAGCCCCTCCGCGGCGCAGCCCGTAACAGTGAAGATCAAAGAACTCCCCGCCGTTCTGAAGAAGTGATGATTGCCACAGTGACGATTGCCAGGAAATGTTCCGGACAATGGCTCAATGGTTCAATGAATCAATGAGCCATTCCTAAGAGCGCTATGAATCTTCCCGACCTCTCTGACCCCAGGCTCCCGCCCCAAAATCTCGAAGCGGAGCAATCGGTACTGGGCGCGGTCCTGCTCGACAATGCGGCCATGGCTAAGGCGATGGAAGCCTTGACGGAGGAGGACTTTTACCGGACCGCTCACCGGAAGATTTACCAGGCCATGCTGGACCTCTCCGAGCATGGAGAGGTCATCGATCAGATCACGCTCACCGAACAGCTCAAGACCAGGGGCGAGCTGGAGTCGGTCGGAGGGGCCGCCTACCTAGCGGAGCTGGTCCAGGTCGTGCCCACCGCCGCCAACATCAAATACCATTGCAAGATCGTGCGCGAGAAGGCGCTCCTTCGCGGCCTGATCACGACCTCGACGGAAGTGATTACGCGCGGGTATGACGGCCTGTCCCAGGTGGACGAGCTGCTCGATTTTGCAGAGCGGTCCGTCTTCAGCTTGGCCCAGGGGAAGCTCGGTCGATCGTTCACCAGACTGAAAGACATCATCAAGGAAAGCCTGGATCTCGTCGATACGCTCCACAAGCGCGGCAAGACGGTCACCGGCGTCCCGACCGGCTTCGAGGACCTCGATGAACTGACTGCTGGCTTGCAGCCCTCCGATCTTGTGGTGATCGCCGGCCGCCCCAGCATGGGCAAGACGAGCCTGGCCTTGGGCATGGCTCAGCATGCGGCCATCAAGCACGGCCAAAAGGTCGGGATCTTCAGCCTGGAAATGTCCAAGGAGCAGCTCGTGCTGCGCATGCTCAGCTCGGAAGCTTCGGTGGACTCCCACGCCTTGCGGATCGGCAAGCTGCAGAAAGAGGATTGGTGGAGGCTGGCAGAGGCGGCGGGGAAGCTGGAGCAAGCGCCGATCTTCATCGATGATACCGGGGCGCTGACAGTACAGCAGATGCGAGGAAAGGCCCGCCGGCTCAAGCAGGAAAGCGGTGGGCTTGATCTCTTGATCGTCGATTACCTCCAGCTTATGCAGGGCCGCAGCGATGCGGAATCACGCCAACAGGAGATCTCGGATATCTCCCGGTCCCTGAAGGCGTTAGCCAAGGAGTTGCGTGTCCCGGTCGTGGCCCTGTCCCAGTTGAGCCGCGCCGTGGAGAGCCGTAAGCCGCCGATCCCCATGCTGGCTGATCTGCGCGAGAGCGGCGCGATCGAACAGGATGCGGACGTGGTGATCTTCATCTACCGGGATGACGTCTACAATCCTGACTCGGAGGAAAAAGGAATCGCCCAGATTATGGTCAAGAAGCACCGCAACGGACCCACCGGCGATGTGAAGCTGACCTTCCTCGACAAGTACGCCAAGTTTGGAGACTTCTCGGATCGCGAACAGACGTGAGGCTGTTTGACACCCCTTGAGTGACCCCTTATACTAAGCTGCGTGGGCCCACGGCCCGATCCTTCCTGTATCCACGGACCTCAAAGATAGCGAGGACCTCATTGTGACGAGCCCTCTCCGCGGATGTCATACAGCGCCTTCGCGGTGGGCTCGGGCGCTGGTGAGCCTCGTGGCCATCCCCGTGATTATAGCCTCCTGCGCCACCCTCCCGCAGGCCGGGACCGGCCTCAGCCCGGCACCCGAAAAGCCGCCGCCCCCAGTAGGACACCCGGCACCAGCCGATCCACGAGCCTATTACCATTTCATCCTGGGTTACCAGGCTGAACAGGAGCAGGATGCCCAGCGGGCGATCCAGGAATATCTGCTCGCACTCCGCGGGGATCCCTCGTCCATTTTTCTGAAGGTGCGGTTGGCCGCCCTCTATTTCTCGCTCGGGGATCTCATCACGGCGGTCCGTTTTGCCGACCGGGTGGCCGAGTCGGACGTGCGCGAGCCGGCGACGCTGACCCTCGTCGCCGGCATCTATGCCGGCGTCGGGCAGGCAGAGCACGCGCTGGCCTTGTACGATCGCGCGATCGAGTTGAACCCGGCGAGCAGCGAACCGTACTTTTCAAAAGGGGTCCTCTTGGTGAACCTGAAGCGTCTCGAAGAGGCGGAACGGGTCTTCCAGCAGGGGAACGACAGGGCCAAGGATTCCCCGATCGGACACTACTACCTGGGGCGCATTGCGGCCGAAGCGAAACAGTTCGACCGAGCCGTTGCTGGCTTGGAGCGGGCCATCGCGATTAACCCTTCGTTTGAACCGGCCTACCTTGCGTTGGCGGGGGTCTATGAATCCCAACAGGAACGGGAGAAGGCCGTGGCGGTATACCGGAAATACCTTCAGGTCGTCAACCCGCACAGCAAGGAGGTCCGCCAGCACATCATCCGGCTCTTCATCAACGACAAGCTGTACCGTGCGGCGCTCGCGGAGCTGGACGTCATTCTTGCCAGGGACCCCGACGACCTGGATGCCCAGTTGCGCGTCGGGTTGATCTATGGGGAGCTGAAGGACTATCCCATGGCCATCGGGCAGTTGAACAAGATCCTGACTGCGCGTCCGGCGGAGCTCCGGGTGCGCGATTACCTGGGCCTGATGTACGAGGAACAGAAGGACTATGAGAAGGCGCTTCGAGCCTATGAGCAGAACCTCAAGCTGCAGCCGGCGTACATCGATGGCCATATGCACCTCGGCTTTCTGCAGTACCGGTTGAAGCGGTACCAGGATGCGGTCGGGCATTTCACCCAGGTAGTCAAGCTGAACCCCAAGCAGCCGGAAGGGCATTTGCTGTTGGGGATGGCCTATCTGCAAGCCGAGCAGTTTGCCCAGGCCTCTCAGGCCTTCGAAGAAGGCATCCGCCATCATCCCGGAAACCCGGATCTGCACTTCAACCTCGGCACGGCCTACGACAAGTTGAACCGATTCGACGATGTGGTTACGGCCATGGAGGCGGCGCTCAGGCTGGACCCCCAGCATGCGGACGCACTCAACTATCTGGGCTACAGCTACACCGAGCGCGGAGTCAAGATCGAAGAGGCTGTCTCCCTCATCCAGCGGGCCGTGACCTTGAAGCCGAATAACGGCTACTATGTGGACAGCTTGGGCTGGGCGTTCTTTAAGTTGGGGCGGCTCGACGAGGCGTTGGTGGAGATGAAGCGGGCCGTCTCGCTCGTTAAGGATGACCCGGTCCTGTACGAACATCTTGGCGAGGTCCATCTCAAGCAGCATCAACTGCAGGAAGCGAAAGAGGCGTGGCTCCACTCACTCGAACTGGACCCCTCCAACGTGAAGTTGATGGAACGGTTTCGGGAACAGGGCATGGGGGACCCAGCCCTCGATGAGCGCATCCGCCAAGCCAAGCGGCGTGTCTCTCAGCATCCTTCTGAGCAAGCAGCAACGCCCTGACCAGGCCCGTTGGCTAGACTGCCCAGCCGCCGGGCATCCACCTGCAGCAATTCTGACCCATATTCGATTGCATGCAGGGACGGCAGAAAAGCCTTCGGCAGCGCATCGATCCCTCCTTGGACCGGGTAGAGGAAGGTCGGATTGTAGCCGAAGGCCTTGTCCTTGATCCCCAGAGCTCCATTCACCACGTCTTTGAGGTTCGGTTTCGGAATCAGCCAGGAGACCCAGTCGGAAGTCAGCTCGTCCAAGGAGACCTGCCAAAGCTTCTCATTGAAGGGCACCATGAAGTGTTTGGCGATGCCTTCACCCAGGTTCTCCAGAATCCACGACTTGAAAGACGGTTGCCCGGGCGCAGCCGAGGAGGCGCTTGCCGGTTGCGCCAACGTGGCGATGAAGCCCACCAGACAGTCGCGGACCACTTCCGGAGGCAGCCCGTAGGTATTGACCTGGAACGGGTATTCCGTGTAGGTCCGGTGGGAATAGATGAACGAGCGACGGACGGTGTATACGATCATGGCCCGGCCGATCAGCCGCACACAGTTCCTGCTCGGAAAGTACCTGGGGCTCGTACTGACGCTGTTCGTGAATGTCGTGGTCATGGTAGCGGTGTTCCTG
>VGXG01000040.1 GCA_016873395.1 Nitrospira sp.
ATGGAGGCGCCGGGCGGGTTCGAACCGCCGCATCGCAGTTTTGCAGACTGCTCCCTTAGCCACTTGGGTACGGCGCCCCATCCTCTCTCGTGAGGCGCATTATAACGGCCTCCCCCTCTCCAGCACAACGAGCCCCGTTTCACCGCGGCGATTCAACGAATGTATGAGAGCCTCGAACGCCCTGCCCCTCGGCGGCGCAATGGGAAATGCCGATGCGTGATAAGGATCAGTGGAAGCGTTTACCGCTTGTTCGGTAGGACAGGAATCTCCCGGCTCACCGTCGCCCGACGGTCTGACGGATAATCCTGGGCCAGACCGGAAGCGCTCCACATCGGCTCACCGTGGCCGTCGTTCGCGGTCACCGCCGCCAGGCCGTCGCCCGCCCCCTCCGCTTCTTTTTCTTTGGCCAGGAGCTCGACTTCCTGGATCAGCGTGTCCATCAGTTCCTCCATGGGAACTTTTCGGACCAGCTTGCCTTTCTTGAACAGGATGCCGACGCCCTCCCCGCCGGCGATGCCGATATCCGCTTCCTTGCCTTCGCCGATTCCGTTCACCACGCAGCCCAAGACCGAGACATTCAGCGGGACCTTGATGTGGCCGAGCCGCTTCTCTAGCTCGTTGGCCATGCGCACCACGTCGATTTCCACCCGCCCGCAGGTGGGGCAGGCGATCACATTGATCCCCCGGTGGCGCAGCTCCAGCGACTTCAGGATCTCGAACCCGACCTTGACCTCCTCGACGGGATCGGCGGCCAAGGACACACGCAAGGTGTCGCCGATGCCCTGGGAGAGGAGCCAGCCGAGGCCGATCGAGGATTTGACCGCCCCGGTCATCGCGGTACCGGCTTCGGTAATGCCGATGTGCAGCGGATAGTTGGATTGCTGGGAAAAGAGCCAATAGGCGTCCACTGCCATATGCACGTCCGAGGCTTTCAGCGACACCTTCATGTTGGTGAACCCGACGTCTTCGAGCGCGTGCACGGCGTTGAGGGCCGATTCGGCCAGGGCTTCCGCCGTCGGATAGCCGTACTTTTCCAACAGGTGCCGTTCCAGCGAGCCGCCGTTGACGCCGACCCGGAGGGGAATGCCGTGGTCGTTCACCGCCTTGATGACTTCGGCAGTCTTCCACCAGGCCCCGATGTTACCCGGGTTGATCCGTACACAGTCGACCACCTCGGCCGCCTTCAGCGCCAGCCGGTGATCAAAGTGAATATCGGCGATCAGCGGGACGGTCATCTGGGCCTTGATCTTCGGCAGCGCCTGGGCTGACTCCATGTCGGGAACCGCCACACGGACCAGTTCGCACCCAGCCTGTTCCAACTGGCGTATTTGCTCCACCGTCGCCTTCACATCGCGGGTGTCGGTCGAGGCCATGGATTGGACGGAGACCGGCGCATCCCCGCCGATCTTGACCTTGCCCACCGTAATCTGTCTGGTCTTGCGTCTGGTAATGTGCATCGTGTGCCGGCGTGCTTTCCCCGTCAGCTTCCCTGTTCGTCCCCGGTCGCTTCCCGGCTTATTCCAGAGGCGGCAGCAACGCTCCTGGGACTTGCCGACTCTCTCGTATCCGCCGTCCCCAGGGAGACTTGTGCCATGAGCTCTTTGGCTTGCTCATAGATCCCTTCTGCGGTCAATCCGTACTTCTCCCGCAGCAGGTCTTGAGGCCCCTGTTCGATATATCTGTCCGGGAGCCCCAGGATCCTGGTTGGGATCTGAATCCCTTGGTCGGAGAGCGACTCCAGCACGGCTGAGCCGAACCCGCCCATTTTGCAGCCTTCCTCCACAGTCAGGAGGCAGCGAACATGCCGGGCCATCGAGCCGATCAGCGCGGCATCCAGCGGCTTTACGAACCGCGCGTTGACAACCGCCGCAGAGATGCCTTCCTGCCTCAGCCGCTCCGCCGCTTCGACCGCCTTCCAGACCTGGACCCCGACGGCGATGATCGCCACATCGGTCCCCTCCTTCAACAACTCGCCTTTCCCGATCGGAAGCGCGACCGGCTCCGGATCCATCTGGACGCCCAGACTGACCCCCCGGGCATAGCGTACTGAGGCCGGGCCCTCATGCTGGAGGCAGGTCTTGACCATGTGCTGAAGCTCGTTCTCGTCTTTGGGCGCCATGACCACCATATTGGGCATGGCACGGAGGTACGCGTAGTCGAACGCCCCATGGTGCGTGGTGCCGTCTTCCGCCACCAGGCCGCCCCGATCAATGCAGAACGTCACCGGCAGATTCTGAGTCGCCACGTCGTGGATGACCTGGTCATACGCCCGCTGCAGGAAGGTCGAGTACATGGCCACCACCGGCCTCATCCCCTGGGCCGCCAGGCCGGCGGCAAACGTCACGGCATGCTGCTCCGCGATCCCCACGTCATAGAGCCGGTCCGGGAACTCCTTCTCGAACGCCGTCAGGCCGGTCCCTTCGCACATGGCCGCCGTGATCGCCACGATCCGCGGATCTTGCCTGGCCAAGGCCACCAGGGCGTTGATCGCGTGCGTGGTATAGGACGGCCGCGCGGCCTTCTTAGCCGGCTCGCCCGTCTCCCGCACGAAGGCCGGGCAGGCATGGAACCAGACCGGATTTTGCATGGCCGGCTCATAGCCCAGTCCCTTCTTCGTGATCACGTGCAGGAGCGTGGGCCCCTTGAGCCTGAACACGTTTTCCAGGGTTGGCAGCAGATGCTCGAAGTTGTGCCCGTCGATCGGGCCGACGTAGCGGAACCCCAACTCTTCGAACAACAGTCCCGGCAGGATAATGCCCTTGGCCAACTCTTCCGCCCGACGGGCCAGTTTCTGCATGGGCTGGCCGATCTGGGGAATCGCCCGCAGCAGATGCCGGGTTTCCTCTTTGAACCGGGTATAGAATTCCCCCGTAAAGGTCCGGTTCAGGTAGGCCGAAATGGCGCCCACGTTCTTGGAAATCGACATCTGGTTGTCGTTCAGGATCACGACGAAATCCTTGTTCAGCCCCCCCGCATGGTGCAGCCCCTCCAGGGTCATGCCGGCGGTCATCGCGCCGTCGCCCACCACGCAGACGACCTTATGGGTCTGGCCGAGCTGCTCGCGCGCTTCCACCATCCCCAGCGCTGCCGAGACTCCGGTGCCGGCATGGCCGGCGTTGAAAGTGTCGTAGCGACTCTCCTCCCGTTTGCAGAACCCGCTCAGTCCGCCGTACTGCCGCAGCGTGTGAAACTGCTCCCGACGCCCGGTGAGCAGCTTGTGGGCATAGGCCTGATTGCTCGTATCCCACACAAGCTTGTCCTTCGGCGTATCCAGGAGATACTGCAAAGCGACCGTCAGTTCGATCACCCCTAAGTTGGACGCCAGATGACCGCCGACGCTCGACACGACCGAAATGATCTGCTCGCGGATTTCCTGGCACAGGGCCGGGAATTGATCCGGCGGCATCCGCTTGAGGTCAACCGGGCTGTGTATACTCTTTAGCAAGGACATAGCGCTCCTTCCCTCCGCTGGTACAACTCAACTATTGGTATCGGAAGCACGATCTCTCTGGGTAGAAAACTAGGGTGTGGAAGGGCTTCCGGAGTTGCGATAAGTGTGGGGAGTTTCGCATAAACCCCGCAAGAATGTCAAGCGTTTACGACGATTCGATCTGGACCGCTACCCCTGTTCAATCGGCAAAGCGATAGGTCATCACCGTGGAGAGGGTAAAATCAGCCGCCCCCCCTCGGATAAAGTCCAGGTTCTCGACCCCGTACACCTGCCAGAGGAGGTTGTTTCTCAGACGGTAGTTGAACCCGGCTGCCACTTCGGTCACCCCTTGGTCCAAGACCGGCGTGCCGGTCCCATGAAAGGGGCTGGAGTAGTAGTCAAACTGAGCGGTGAGGGACAGAGAGGAGGACCAGAGGTATTCAGCCGCAAGAAGACCGGACATGGCCGGCTGCAGCGTCAAACCGGAGATGGAGCCGGTGGGGAAGATTCCGTTCAGGTTCCCGTACAGAATCACGTGATCGACCACCTTTTTTTCAACCGCCAAGCCCATCCCCACATCCGCATGGCCGCTCCCGAAGAACCGGCCGGAATCCCCCGACGGAGTCTTCACCGCAAGCCGCAAGGAAACCGCCGGTTTTCCCTCGCTCTCGGACAGCATCTGGTACTTACCGAACAACGTGATGTCGCCCAGTCCCAGATCGCCGTCTCCCCCGCTGAACAACGTGCGGCCGTTCTTGGTCAGGCTATAGGCAAACCCTCTGTTGCTGAGCGCAGCCCGCGCCGGCGCAAGCCCGCTGGTCAGCCGTTCGATCTGGGTAATCATCCCCTCCAGGATGCCCTGGTAACGATAAAGAGCAGGAACCTCGACCCCGACTTCAAACTGATTCGTCAACCCATAGCGGAGGAACACGCCCGATCGGACCTGTTCGAACTTCATCGTCGTCGTGGTGGGCGGGGTTCGATCATCGACGATCGTGCTGGTGTCGGCCAGCTCGACGCGCACATCCAGCGTTCCTTTCTTGACCACGGCAGCCCGGTCGCCGAACATGCCCAGAATCATCACCTGGATCGGCTGGAAGTTTCTGACCGGAAAGGGCCCGTACCCATCCGCGCCGGCTGCCGCCCCCCCGGCCAACGCGCACCAGCTCGCGAGGGCCGCCAGGCCACCTTTAGTCATGGACGTACAGAGCCGGAGGAGGATCGGACGAGGCCGCCGCAAGCGTCGCTGGCGAGTAGCCGGCATCATTCAGGCTGAACCGGACCAAGCAGACACGGCCCTCATGGAGTAGGCGCCTCTACGGTGCTGCAATCTTGTCAGACTTCTTGCGCAGCTTCTCGACAAGGTCCGCGTAGGAGGAAGACTTGATGATTTTGGAGAACTGTCCCCGATAGTTACTGACGAGGCTGACGCCGTCGATGACGACGTCGTAGACGCGCCAGTCTCCGGCGAGGCGCGTCAGTCGATAGTCGAGCGGGATCTCCGCCTTGCCTGAGACCACCTTCGTGCGGACCTCCGCGTAACCTTCCTCCCGCAGCCGTTCGTTCACGTACTGCACCGGTTGGCCCGAATAACTCTCGACTTTGTCCGCGTACGTGCGCGTGAGCAGCGACTGGAAGAGCTCCACGAATTCCTTCCGCTCATTTTCGTTGAGTGCCTTCCACTGCGCCGCCAGCGATCGGGTCGCCATTTCTTCGTAGCTGAACCGCTCGGCGACGACCTTCTCCAGCATGCGCCGGCGCTCTTCGAGCCGATCTGGCTTCTTGAGCTCCTTATCCGCAAGAATCTCCAGGACGCGATCGATCGTGCTCTTCATCGCCTCGGTCGCCGACCCACCGGCAACCGCCAGCGGCGTGCTGACTACCAACACAACCGCGGCCAGCAGCCCGATGCACTTCGTCACGCGCACGCCACGAGCCGGGCTCTTCAGCCACCCAAGGCTCATTCTGGTTCTTTTCACCGGTACCACCCCTTCCGTGTCTAGCAGGTTGTTGAACGATGATCTGTGCGCTCTTCGATGCCCCAGGAACGCAGCCAGTCAGAAAAGGCGAGCAAAGAGCCAGGCAGGATGGTCAAAAAGGCCGTCCAGCGCGGCCGCAACGAGCAAAAGGCCGAGGCTTACTCCTTGCGGTACGTTGAGGCCTTGCGCGATGTGAGAACAAAGCTGGCGGCCTTTTTCAACATCCTGCTAATTCACCTTGCCATGGATATACTGACTGACTAACTCCTCCAGATCAAGCCCCGCTTCCGTATCTCTGATCTTGCCCCCGGCCTTGAGCGCGTCGCCACCCCCCCCGGGAGACAAGGCGACAAATTTGTCCCCGATGATGCCGCGCGTTTTGACCGAAGCGATTGTATCGGTGTACAGCGTGACGCCATCGTGAATCGCGAACGTCACCGAGGCCTGATCTTCCTTCAACTTGATCGCCTTGACCCGCCCCACCTCCACCCCGGCGATCTCCACCGAGGCGCCCGGCTTCAGGCCGGTCACCGTCGTGAACTCAGCTTCGACTTCATAGAGGTGCCCCCCGATGACCTCCAGTTTTCCCAGCTTGATGGAGAGATAGCCCAGGCAGACGATGCCCGCCAGCACAAAGACCCCGACTACCAACTCCAGTTTGGCTTTGTCCATGTCTGCTCCCCCGGTGATGCGCGACGTGTCATGCGTGAGGGGCAACGACCCCGCTCACATCTGTCCGACACATCACCCGTTACTCATCACCCTGCACGCTTCACGCCTCACACCTCGATCCCTACCGCAATGAATTCTCGCACCGCTTGATCGGCGCTCCGCTGAAACTCCGTCGGCGGGGCCATGGCGACGATCTTGCCGTCTTTCAGCATCGCCACCCAGTCCGAAATCGAAAAAATCTCCGGAATCTCATGGCTCACCATGACCGCCGTGAACCCGAATTTCCGATGCATGGCCAGGATCAGATCGTGGATCGTCTTGGCCATCAACGGGTCCAGCCCCGTCGTCGGCTCATCGAACAAAATGATCTCCGGCTCCATCACCAGCGCTCTCGCCAGGCCGGCTCGCTTCTTCATTCCGCCGCTCAGCTCGGCCGGATACTTGTGCCCCATGCCGGACAACCCGACTTGTTCTAGCTTCTCCTCAACCCGCCGCGCGACATCGGGCTCCGGCAGCCTGAGCTTTTCCCGCAAGGGAAAGGCCACGTTTTCAAAAACGGTCAAGGAGTCGAACAGGGCCGCGCCCTGAAAGAGCATGGCAAACCGCTTGCGCACTTCGTTCAGCGCTTTTCCTCTGAGCCTGGTGATCTCCACCCCGTCCACCCAGACCTCACCCCGGTCCGGCTGCAACAAGCCGATCATGTGCTTGAGCAAGACGCTCTTTCCTTCCCCGCTGGGTCCGATGACGGTTGTCAGCTTTCCCGGCGGAATGGTCAAGTTCACCCCGCGCAAGACTTGTTGATTCCCGAAATTTTTCTCGACCCCGACGAGTCTAATCACGGCAACGAACCAGTGATGGGTGATGGGTGATGGGTGATGGGTAACGGAGCAGGAACAGACCTCCCTCGCCAGGCTCATTTTCCCACTCATTACGCATCACTCATCACCTATCACGTCTTAGAGCAAAACCGACGTCAGGAAATAATCCCAGATCAAGATCAAGACGGAGGCCAGCACCACCGCTTCCGTGGTGGCAGCGCCCAAACCTTCCGCGCTCATTCTCGTGTAATAGCCCTTGTAACAGCAGATCCAGCTCACGATCAGGCCGAAACTGATGGACTTCCAGATTCCTCCATAGACATCCTTCCATTCCACGGCCGACTCAAGGGAATTCCAATAGGCGCCGGAATTGCCTCCGAGGAGATCCACGCCGACCACGTAGCCGCCGTAGATCCCCACCACATCGAAAATCGCCACCAACAGCGGGACTCCGATCAGCGCGGCGACAATCTTCGGGGAGATCAGGTACTGGAGGGGGCTGATGGCCATGGTGTCGAGCGCGTCGATCTGCTCTGTAATCCTCATGATGCCGATCTCGGCCGTCATAGCCGAACCGGCCCTCGCCGTGACCATCAACGACGCCAGAACCGGCCCCAGTTCGCGGATGATGCTCAGCGCGACCGCGGCTCCCAGGGCCGCTTCGGACCCGTATTTCCGAAGGGTGTAGTAGCCTTGCAGACCCAGCACCATGCCGGTGAAAGCAGCGGTCAGGACCACCACGAACGTGGACTTGAACCCGATGAAATGCAATTGTTTGAGAATCTGGAACGGGCGGAGAGGAGGGCGCAGCAGCCACGCGAAGGTGGACAGGAGGAAGAGGAGCATCCGCCCCATCTCTCCGATCAGAAACAGGGTCGTGCGGCCGATCCGCTCGATGCCGGCGGTCAGCATGAGCATGTTCGCGCCGCGTCGGTCCGGAGAATGATCATCGGCCTACTCGAATTCATCCAGGAACCTCTCGAAGAACCCGGTGATGCGCGCCGAGGCAACCGTGCTCTGCCGGCGGAGGCGGTTGAGACCCGCCAGGCGGGAAGGCCGAGCCAGGCACTGGCCGGCTCCTCGCAACCATCCCATCATGCCGATCCCGCCGGATTGGCTCAGGAAGAGGTTGAAATCAAGCGGCAGATCCTCGTCCAGCAGATCGGAGGCTGCACGCACGACCGCAAAAGGGACCTGCCGGTTGACCGCCGCGCGCCCCAGAGCCGCGCTTTCCATGTCGAGGCCGACGGCGCCGGTTGCCTCCGCCACCCGGCGCTTCTCTTCGGCCCGCCAGAGCACCCGCGACAGGGTGACAACGCGACCCTCGTGCAGCGCAAGGTCCGCATCCCGCGCCGCCCGGATCGCCATGGCGCGAGGCCGCTCCCCACAGGACACCGCCTCTGTCTGAGCGAAGGGAGGGGCGTTCTGCAGCATGATCACATCCGTGCCGACCAGCAGATCGCCGATCCGTGAGGGAGTCAGGGCGCAGGCGAACCCGGAAGAAACGACGAGGTCAAAGGGCTGAGCGGCAAGAGCCTCGCGGCAGACCGCGCCGGCCCTGGCGGTCCCCACCCCGGTCTGGAATGTATAGAGCCTGCAGTTGCCCCGGCCTCCGATCACGCAACGGGACCCAGCCAGGCGCATCTCTTTCTCAACCGAGACAGCCCGACAGACCGCGTTGAGCTCCCACCTGGTTGCCGTAAAAATCCCAAGTCGCTTCAAGGACCCTGCCGCCTCATCGGCCTCTGCAGCCGCGACAAACCAGCGATGCCGCATCACTACCGCCAGAGAAGAGGCAGGGTCTTCAGACTTCAGACCGGAAGCCTCCCGTCTCGCAGGCGGTCTTCCGCAACTCGTCGGCCTTCGTCTGGCCGTGAGCCCGCATGTTCCGATACATGGCCAGCGCCCAGAGAGGGAAATATTGGCAGTACCAGTGATAGCGGAGATAGAAGACGCGCGGGAACCCGGTCCCGGTGTGACGGACCTCCTCCCATGAGCCGTCCTCCCGCTGATGACGAAGCAGGTAGTTGACGCCCCGGACCACGCTGATCGAATCACTGACTCCGGCCGAGAGCAGGGCCAGGAGCGCCCAGGCGGTCTGGGAAGGCGCGCTTTCGCCGCGACCGGCCATCGTCGCCGGTTCGGCATAGGACAGGCAGGACTCCCCCCACCCTCCATCGGGATTCTGTCGGGACTCCAACCACGCGACGGCCCGGCGGATGAAGGGCGCCGTCATGTCTTCTCCGATCGCACGGAGGCCTGCCAGGACAGACCAGGTTCCGTAAATGTAATTGACCCCCCAGCGGCCATACCAACTGCCGTCCGGCTCCTGCTCTCGCTGCAAAAAGTCCAACCCGGGGCCGGCAGCCGGATGCGTCCGGTCGTAGCCGAGCACCCCCAGCATCTCCAGACAGCGGCCCGCCACGTCCGCCGTACTGGGATCCAGGAGAGCGCGGTGGTCCGCAAAGGGGATGAGATTGAGGACCATGCGGTTATTGTCTTTGTCGTAGGCGCCCCAGCCGCCGTCCGAGCCCTGCATGGCCAGCACCCAGCGAGCCCCCCGTGTGATCGCAGCCCGCTGGACTTCCCGGTCGGGCAGACGGAGCTTCGCCAGGGCCATCAGCACCACGGCTGAGTCATCCACGTCCGGATAGAACTCGTTCTCGAACTGGAAATACCAGCCTCCCGGCTCGGCATCCGGCGAGGAAATTTTCCAGTCCCCCACGGCACTGGCCTGGCGAGACAGCAACCAGGTTGCCGCTTTTTTCAACGCCGGATGGTCCTGTGGCAGGCCGGCTTCGACCAAGGCATTGATGAGGAGCGCGGTATCCCAGACCGGCGAGAAGCAGGGCTGCAGATGCAACGTCTCAGCCGCTCCCTGGCCATCTTGCACGGTCTCGTAGACTTCCAATTCTTCGATTTCCCGCAAGGCCTTGACCAGCAGCGGATGATCGACCCCATAGCCCAGGCAACGCAAGGCCACGACTGAGTTGGCCATGGCCGGATAGATGGCACCGAGCCCGCCGGTGCCCTTAAGATGGGCCAGCATCCAATCCGCCGCCTTCCGGATCCCCGCCTCACGCAACGCTCGAATCGGCAGGCGATCGTAGAGCTTGAGCCCGCGATCGAGGGTGATGAAGACATTCCTCCATGTAAACCAGGCTTCATCTTTCTTGAGCGGCGGCACCCGGCTGAATTTCACCCGTTCGCGCGGCTGCGCATACAGCTCATCAATGCCCTGCTCGAATGGAATGGGGCACCGCGGGCGGCGCGCGAACACGATCAGCAGGGGAACGAGAACTGCTCGAGACCAATAGGACAGGGAGTATACGTTGAAATAAAATCGCTTGGGCAGCAGCATGATTTCGGGAGGCATGCTGGGGATGCCACGCCAATCATATTGCTCGAAGAGCGCCAGCGCGATTTTGGTAAAGACGTTGGCCGCCACCACCCCGCCCTTGGCCAGGATGGCCTCTCTGGCTTTCATCATGAACGGCTCGTCGGCCGACATTCCGGACAGTTTCAGGGCAAAATAGGCCTTGACTGAGGCGCTGATTTCTGAAGGCCCGCCGTAGTAGATCGGCCACCCTCCATCCGGCAGTTGCATGGCCCGCAGGTACCGAACGGCCTTGCGCTCCCGCTCAGGATCGACCAGGTCCAAAAAACGTCGGAGCATGAGGTACTCCGAGGTCAGCGTCGTATCGGCCTCCAGCTCCGCCACCCAATAGCCTTCCTGGGGATGCTGCCGAGCCAAGAGCCAGGCTTGGCTGCGTCGGAGCGCCTCATCAACGGACTCCGACTGGCCGATCGTGGAGCCGGCCGGCCGACGCACCGCCGGCTCGGCCATCACGGCCGGATGGGGGTTGCGCGAGACCACCCGCAACGGGGGCGCGGCGCTTCTGCGCGAGGCACCATCCAAGCGACCGGGCACCGACGCAAAGAGACTATCGGACAGACGAGTAATCAGACTCTTCAGGAGTTTCATAGGCTGCGGCATCTCACCTGGCGGCGAACAAACACCCAGAGGAAGGAGGCACCTGCCTCACGAGGGCAAGACCGGACAGGCTGGAGTTCAGCAATGACGTTCGTAGCATGGGTGATTTTTATAACAAACCCCCTCCGGGACTGTCAAGCAATCGGCGGGGGACAGTGGTCAGTGGTGAGGGGTCAGTGTTCACGGACTACCGGCCACTAACCACCGCTCCCCGGCTACGGGTGTCCGTGACGGCCTCGTTCGGTTAGGCGGGCTGGAGGTCTGCGAGGCGAACCGAGACAAGCTTGGAAATACCCGCTTCTTCCATCGTCACGCCGAAGAGCGAGTCTGCCACCGCCATCGTCCGCTTGTTGTGAGTGATCACGATAAACTGCGCCCCCGCCGCCAGCTCCAGCAGCACGCTGGTGAACCGGCCGATGTTCTCTTCATCCAGCGGCGCATCGATTTCGTCCAGGATGCAGAAGGGCGTCGGCCTGATCAGGAAGCTGGCGAAGATGAGCGCCATCGCGGTCAAGGTCTTCTCGCCCCCCGATAACATGGTGATGCTCTTGAGGCGTTTGCCCGGCGGCTGAGCCACAATGTCCACGCCCGGCTCGCCGGCGCCTTCCTCTCCATCCGGGCCCGCCTCCGGTTCGACCATGATCAGTTCCGCACGCCCCCCAATGAAGAACCTGGCGAAAACCTCTCCGAACTTTTCCTGAAGCTCGTTGAAGGTGTCCAAAAACATCTGCTTCGTAGTTCGGTTGATCCGATGGATAATCTCTCGCAACGACTTAATGGAATTGGCAAGATCCTCTTCCTGGGCCGTCAAAAAGCGGTGCCGTTCTTCCAGCTCGCGGTGCTCTTCGATGGCGGCCAGATTGATCGCTCCCATCCGGCTCAGGCGATCGCGGATCTTCTGGAGGCGGTCCCGAAGCGCCTGAGTCGGGTCAGCCGGCGCACCCTCGCCGCTCCCCTCCTCCGCTTCCTCCGCTGCCGCGCCCGCTTCACCCGGCTCCTGCGCCGAGGCCTGCGCGAGGGCCTCAGCCACGGAGAGTTGGTAGGTGCCGGTCAGGGTGCTTTCCAGTGAGCCGAGCTGGGTTTTGATCTCGGCCCGACGGATCTCGACGGTCGTGCGCGCCTCTCGACTTGCGGTCAAGGCCTCTCGAACAGCCGCCAGCTCGCCTTCGACCTGCCTGGCGCGTTCGGCGTCCCGAGCCTGCGCGTCCTGGGCCTCGATCAACTGGGACCGCACCCGGCTTGCGCGCCCTTCAAGTTCATGGACCAAGGCTTCATTCCGCTTCTGCTCGGCGAGACTGCGAGCGGCCGCGTCGGCCAAGGCGACGACCTGCTCCTCCAAGCTCCCGGTCCGCCGGTTCCGCTCTTCCTGCTCCCGGCTAAGCCTGGATACGTCCGCCTCGTCATGCTCTCGTCGCGAACACAGCGACGAGAGCGCCACGCGAGCGTCCATCATTCGCTGCTGCAATGCTTGGCTTTCTTCCTCCATCCCTCGGAGTGCCTGACTCAATTCTGCGAGGCTTGCCTCCCCCTTTGCTTGTTCCTGCCGCGACTGGCCCAACAGTTTTCGACCCGACGCCAATTCATCTTCGAGCCGGCGCCGTTCTTCTTCGGCCCCTTCCCCTTCCGTGCGGATCGTCTCGATACGACGGACCAACTCGGCCATGTTCTGCGTAAGGCTCGCTTCATCTTTGGTCAGCGTCAGGGCGGACAGCTCTGCCTCGCGGATCGACTCGTCCAGCCGCTGCCGGGTCTGCTTGAGAGAAAGCCCTTCGGCCGACAACTGCTCCCGTTGCCGCCGGCTTTCCTCAAGGGCTCCAGCCAGCTCACCCCGCTTCGCCTCCAACTGCTGAATCTCCCGGCGTCGCTGCAGCAGCCCGCCGGTCTCTCCGGCGGCGCCGCCGGTGACCACTCCAGCGGCATCCAGCAACTCACCGTCCAAGGTGGCCAGTGTCGGCCCGTCCGGCGCGGACCAGAGTCCCATTTCCCACAGCCGCATGGCGGTCTCGAGCGTATCGACGAGCACCACGGACCCCAGCAAGCAGGCCGAGGCATCCCGATACTCTCCCGAAACCTGCACGAGATCCAGCGCCCGTCCCAGCACCCCAGGCTGGTCCTTGAGCGCAGGCCACCGGCCATCGGCTTGTCCCGCGTGAGCCTTGCCGGCCCAGCGGGGGCGCAAGGGCAGAAAGGACCCTCGACCGAGCCTTTTCTTTTTAAGGAACGAGATGGCATCGCGCGCGTGGGGCGGGCTCTCGACCAGCCAGGCGCGCACCCGCTCGCCCAATGCGGCCTCGATCGCCTGCTCCAGGCCGGGAGGCACCACCAGCCATTCGGCGATCGCCTGCCGGACGTTTCCGCAGGCGGCGCGCAACGAGGTGGCGTCTTCCGCTCCCTCTCGTCCATAGCCCATTTCTTCTCGAATGACCCCCTGCAAAGCCCGCAGACGCGATTCGACCGCCGCCAGCTCCTCCTGCTGCCGGCTGACGAGCTGATCGGTTTCAGCGAGGCTCGCTTCCAGCCGTCGGTCTTCATGCTCCGACCGCTCCTGGTCCTGCCGCAGGGCTTGGAGCTTGCCTTCAGCCTCCGCTTTGCTCCGTACGGACGCCCGCAGACGCCCATCGGCGGCAGTCCGTTGCGATTCGATTTCAGCCTGCTCTCCCGCCAGCCGTTGCGCACGGCGGACTGATTCGTCTCGTCGGCCTCCCAGGCCGGCCAGCAGGTTCTCCTGGCTGGCGACCGACACCGTCAGCTCCAGGCTGCGACGACGAGCGACCGCTTCCTCTTCCAACGCTGTGGCGCGGCGGGCCACCAGCGCCTCTCCTGTCTTTTCCAATTCCTCCAAGGAGCGCTCACGCGTCTGGATTTCGGCCTTGGTCTGGGACAGTTGTTCGCTCAGGGCCGTGATGGCCGCAGCCGCTTGCTCCCGCTCGTCCTTTAAGCGGGCCCGCTCTTCCAGCGCCTGGGCCCGCTGCTGCTCATACAGCCCCAGACGGCCCCGCTCCACTTCGGCAGCGGCCAGCGCCTGCGCCTGCCGACGTTCCAGGCCCGTCAATTCCTCCCGGATGCGCCCCACCGCTTGATCGCCGGTCGTCAGCCCGAGCCGGACCTCTTCCAGACCGGCGCTCAGGCGGGCCTGCTCGGCCATCTGGCCGGACTCCTTCGTTTCCACGGAAGCCAGCTCGGACTCCACCAGAGTCAGGCTCTCCAGCAAGGTTCGGTAGTTCCAGACCAGCAGGCGGATCTCCAGCGACCTGGCCTCCTGGCTGAGGCCCTGATAGGCGCGCGCCTGCCGCGCCTGCCGGTCAAGCTGATTGAGCTGCCGTTGCACCTCGGCAATGATGTCTCGAACCCTGAGGAGATTTTGCTGGGTGGAATCCAGCTTGCGGAGCGCTTCGGCCTTTTGCTTCTTGTACCGCACGATGCCGGCCGTCTCCTCGATCAACTCGCGACGCTCCTGCGGCGAGGCGTTCAGGATCTGCTCGATGCGGCCCTGCTCGATGACGGTATGCCCCTTGCTCCCCGCCCTCGTATCCAGGAGCAGGCTCCGAATGTCTTTGAGCCGGCAGGGGACCTTGTTCATCAGGTACTCGCTGTCCCCGTTGCGATAGAGCCGGCGCGTAATCATCACCTCATGGCACTCGCTGAGGTGGCTGGGCAAAGAAGTCAGCCCCTCGAGGTGCCGGTCCGCGAACCCGCTCAGGATCAGCGAGACTTCCGCCATGCCCAGCGGCTTCCGGCTTTCGGTCCCGTTGAAGATCACATCCTCCATGCGCTCGCTGCGGAGGGTCTTGGTGCTCTGCTCTCCCAACACCCAGAGGATGGCGTCCACCACATTGCTTTTCCCCGCGCCGTTCGGTCCCACGACCGCCGTGACCCCCGGAGGGAAATCGAGCTTGCCCTCCGCAAAGGACTTAAACCCCGTCAACTCCAAGGATTTCAGGCGCATGCGCTCGCCTCCCCTTCAATCCTTACCGGTCCTACATTACTCACCACTGCCCAGGCAATGTCGGGCCTTGTAGCACAGCTTTTGCCAAAAAGCAAAGAAAAACACAGGATGAGGGGGAAGCAGAGCCGTATTGACCCTATATGTAGGGGGCGGTATTTAACAGGATCAAGGGGGAAACGGATTACGCGGAACTCTGCGAGGTCGACTTGATGCTGACCAGTTCTTTCGGCAGGAGGAACTCGACATCTTCTTCGACCACGGTCAATTCTTCGACTTCAGACGCACCCAGCCCCTTCAAGTACTCGATCACCTCTGCCACCAACACCTCCGGAGCCGAGGCGCCAGCGGAGATGCCGACCGCGCGGACGTTCTTCATCCAGTCGGGATCGATATCGGTCGACGAATCGATCAGGTAGGAGGACACGCCGCACCGTTCGGCCAGCTCGCGCAGCCGGTTGGAATTGGAACTGTTGGGCGAGCCAATCACCAAAATGACATCCACCAGGCCCGTGAGCGCCTTCACCGCATTCTGACGATTCTGTGTTGCGTAGCAGATGTCTTCCTGATGCGGGCCCTTGATCCCCGGAAAGCGTCGGTGCAAGGCCTCCACAATGTCCCGGCACTCATCCACGCTCAGGGTAGTCTGAGTGACATAGGAAAGATGCCGGTGGTTCTCGATTTGCAACATCTGCACGTCGCGGACCGAGGAGACCAGGTGGAACTTGTCGGGGACCTGTCCCAGGGTCCCGATGACCTCCGGATGGCCCGCATGGCCGATCAGGATCAGCTCATAGCCTTGTGTGTAGTCGCGGTTGACCTCGTTGTGGACCTTGATCACGAGCGGGCAGGTGGCGTCAATGACTTTCAGCTTGCGGCGATTCGCCTCGGTCCAGACCTCCTTGGCCACCCCGTGCGCGCTGAAGATCACGATCGAGCCGTCCGGCACTTCGTTGAGCTCCTCCACGAACACCGCGCCCTTCTGGCGCAAGGAATTCACCACGTGCCGGCTGTGGACGATTTCGTGCCGCACGTAGATCGGCGCGCCGTAGGTCTTGAGCGACAGCTCCACGATGTCGATGGCCCGGTCCACGCCGGCGCAAAACCCTCGGGGACTGGCGAGATAGATTTTCATGCTCGTTATTCGCTACCCGTTATCCGTGAAACGCACCCTGTGCAAACGGGCTTAACCATACGGCACGGTAGGCCTCGTCGTCAACTGGGTATCTCTTTTCTCCCGTGTCAAGCCGCCTCGGCTGGAAGGGATGGGCACGGAAGCAGGCGGCATGGCAGGCGCGAGGTGTCGGAAAAGAGTGAGGGTGTCGGGCGCCGTTCTGCTAATCCGATAAGGCGCACGGCCAACAGTGCGGCATCGGGTCCCGAATCATATCACCGCATCATGTCGCCGCTGGAGCTGCCCGCCCTTCGCCAGCCGAGGTCTCCCCTCCCCGCTCTTGACACCTCTCACCCTTCCCTATACGCTGTTTTCTCGATGGGAGCCGCTGCCAAGAAGATTTTGATCGTCGAGGACGAGAAGGACATCCTCGAACTCGTCAAGCTCTACCTGGAAAAAGAAGGCTACCGCACCTGCACCGCCGCCACGGGCCTGGACGGCCTCAAGCAAGTCAAATCCGAACATCCCGACCTCGTCGTGCTGGACCTCATGCTGGCCGGGATGGACGGCCTCGAAGTGTGCAAGCGGATTCGCGCGGATCAGCAGGCCGCCATGACCCCCATCATCATGCTCACCGCCAAGGCGGAAGAATCGGATCAGATCGTCGGGCTGGAGCTGGGGGCGGACGACTATATCACCAAGCCCTTCAGCCCCAAGACCTTAGTCGCTCGCGTGAAAGCCCTGTTCCGCCGGTTGGAACGGGCGAATGAAGAGCCGACGCGCCATGTCTACGGCCCCCTGGTGATGGATCTGGACCGGCACGAGGTCAAGGTATCCGGACGCGACGTGTCGCTCACCGCGAAGGAATTCGGGCTCCTGGATCATCTCTTGCGGCATCCCGGTCGCGTCATGACCCGCGAGGTCCTGCTGAACCAGGTCTGGGGCTACGACTACTACGGCACGACCCGCACGGTCGACGTGCACATCCGTCGCATCAAGCAGAAGATTCCGATGCTGAACGACGCCATCGTGTCGGTCAAGTCGCTCGGCTACAA
>VGXG01000041.1 GCA_016873395.1 Nitrospira sp.
AAGGCGAACAGGCGAACGAGGGCCCGAAATTGGCGCGCCGAAACATGGGCCCGGCGCACGTAGCGATTTTTCTGCGTCATGACAGTGTAGTTTAACGTTTTTCATGCGCTAAACTAGTCATGACCCTTCATGCTCTGCAGGGGAGATCATGAGCGTCACGGCCTCCGCACATGAGTAGAGTCCGGTGAGGAGTCACGCGGAAGGTACAGAGGTAAAGACCGCCGGCCACCGGTTTGACATCTATTTTGCGACAGAGTATGGTGATGTGTAGCGCTTACACACGGAGGAGATATGGCCACGAATTTAGCCATAGACGATCGGTTGCTGCAGGAGGCGTTACGGACCGGGGGGCTCCGAACCAAGAAAGAAACCGTGACCAAAGCGCTGAAAGAATTCATCGACCGGAGACGGCAGCGCAAGGTCCTCAAGGCGTTCGGAACGTTCCAGTTCCGGAGTGACTGGGACCACAAGCAAGACCGGCATGGTCGTGAACCTCGTCGTTGATACGTCGGTTTGGTCCCTCATCCTCAGACGCCCGCGGGTTGACGAAACCCATCCGCTGGTTCGGGCCTTTCGCGCCCACGTTGCAGCAGACGACGGTATCTTCCTGGTCGGCAATATCTTGCAGGAATTATTGGACGGCTTGCGCGACAAGAAGAACTTTGATCGCCTGAAACGCCTGCTTGAGCCCTTTCCGCTCGTTCCTCTGGAGCGAGACACGTACATCGAGGCAGCCGTATTGCGACAGCGTTGTCGCACCAAGGGTGTCCAGGCAAGTGCCGTTGACTGCCTGATTGCAGCCGCGTGCATTCAACACGGCTTTCCACTGCTGACCGCCGACCGCGATTTTTCCTACATCGCCAAGCATTCCGAATTAGCCCTCTTGACACCTCAGGGCTAGCGGCTTCAGCCGGGCATGAGGTCGAGCGCGGCACGGAAGGCGGCGGCCATCTCGGCGGCGATCTCGACGGCGAGGACGGTGGGATCGGAAAAGACTCGCGGGGGCTTATTCCGCCCCCTTATGGTTTGGGAATCTCCAGGTCCTTGCAAATCTTCTGGGCCAGGAAGTCGTTAATTTCTCGGTGGCGTGGAACGGTCGAGGTTTTTCCGGCGGCGCGGTTCACGTACACACTGTGGTGAGCGTCTTCGCGCAAGAAAGCCGCACCGTGACGCTCTAGATGGCGGATCAAATCGATCCGTTTCATGAAATTAGGGCGATCGGCTCGCGGATGACGGCCTTGTCGCGCAAGGCCTCCTCAGCCAACGCCCGGTTAGTTTCCAGCACCAGTTGCACGGCTTCCTGGAGGTTGGCGCGGGCTTCCTCGAGTGTGTCTCCCTGTGTATTCGTCCCCGGCAGTTCCTCGACGAACGCAATGTAGCCTTCAGGGACTTGTTGAAAGACGGCGGTGAGCTGTTCCTTCATGGCAGCGATCTCCTTGGGAATGGAGCATAGCAGACCGGCCTGTCACTATTCACCGTTCACAGGGCCTGGTTGAGCATGCTGAATGATGAGCGCTGACGGCTGGCAGCGAGAAGACAAGAAATGGAGGGTTAGGCTTGGCGGCGTGCAGCCGGCTCTTCGATCTTCCACACGCGGACCCGCCTTCCGCGCGCACGCAACAGGGGCGCGACCATCCACTGGAGGCGCACGACGGCCCGCACCTTGTCCGGAAACGGCAGTCCGGCTAGCTTGTGCCGGCGGGCTTCTTTCGCGACCAACAGCCGCGCCACTTCGGGGCTCAAGATTTCCATTGGTTCCATTTGTCGTCCAGCTTGTGCCGGGCGAGGACACCTGTTAAATAATTATGATCGAGGCGCGCCTGTTCGCGCAAGAGACGCACCCGCTCGCGGTCCTTATCGCGCCCGGTCTGGAGCGCAATCGCCAGCAGATGTTCGGGGCGGAGCACACGGGTCGGCGTGGCCTCATACTGCGTCTCCCGCGCTTCCGCCAATGCCTCCTCCAACAGCGCGTTGTAAGCGGGCAGAAACTGCACCGGCACACCTTCGATGTTCACGCACTCATCCTCCTCGCGGTAGCCGCGTGCACGCAGCGCCTCATAGAGCGGTTCCAGCGTCAGCAGGCCACCGCGCGTCTGAGGCAACACCACGAAGACGTCGAGGTCGAATGTCAGCACTGGTTCGACATAGAACATGGCGCCCATTGCCCCGCCGATGGCATAGCGGCTGATCGCCCCGGCGCGCTCCAGATCGTTCAGGACTTGCAGCGTCTGTTCCATGTGCGTGGCAGGACAAAGATCGAAGGTCAGTATAGCCCCGCCCGTATGAATTGTCACGGAGGGCTGAGAGCTAAGAGCTTATGGCATATAGCCTATGGCTGAATGCTGAGAGCTGACGGCTGAGAGCCTATAGCCTATAATGGCTGGCGTAAGGAGGACCCGTCCATGGCCGAGAGGATGTCGAGTGACGAGGTGCAGGCTGCCTGGGCGGCGCTGGTGCAAGACCTCCGCACGGGGGTGCTGCTGACGCTCCGCAACGGGCGGCCCTTCGGGTCGCACGTCCCCTACGTCTTCGGTGAGGATTGGACGAGGGCCTACCTGCACCTGAGCCGGTTGGCGCTCCACACGCAGCATTTGCTCGCCGATCCCCGTCTGTCGCTGTTTCTGTCCGAACCGGATCGCCCAGAGAAGAATCCGCTGGCGTTGAAGCGGATGAATCTGCAGGGAGCGGCCGCCGTCTTGCCGCCCGAGGCGCCGCACTATGCGACGGTGAAGGCACGGTACCTGGCCCGGTTCCCGCAATCGGCGACGATGTTCAGCTTTGGGGATTTCAATCTCTGGGAGCTGACCCTCACCGACGCCCATCTGGTGCTGGGCTTCGGCCAGGCCTATCTCTCGACCGCGGCCGCGCCGCGTGAATGGACTCACCAGAAACCTGAGCAGAAGCCCGACCAACAGCCAGGCACGACGCCCTGACGCCGGCTACGAGAGGCGAAACCAGAAGCTGCTGGCTGAGAGCCGGAACCGTGAAGTGGAGGAAGGAGGTTCTCAGTGATCGGTTTTCAGTCGTCAGTTCCGGAAACTGAGCACTGACCACTGACAACTGTGAACTTTTCACGAACGACGAGATACGAGGAACGGCCTACAAGAGCTTATAGCGTATGGCTTATGGCGAGAAGTTGAAAGCTGAGGGAGATGAGTTGATTGAAGGAGGCGGTTCAAACAAGCGAGGTATGGTTCGCCAGCCGACCTTCGTCGGCCGAAGCCGACTTCGGTCGGCGAAGGCCGAAGCGGTATTATATGCCCGCCTCCGCTAAAGCTATGGCGGGCAACCTTCGCGGCAGCGAAGGTTGGTGCCGAAGGCGGGACTTGAACCCGCACGGCTTGCGCCACACGCCCCTCAAACGTGCGTGTCTGCCATTCCACCACTTCGGCACTGCCCGCATTATACCCAGACTCTCTATAAATCTCCACCTCCTCCCGCCAAGCAGGGGGCAGGCTGATTTGAGCGCTGTCCGCCGGAGCGACAGGGTCCCCGCCTTATACCTAATAGAAGGGTGTGCCAGGATCGGAGCGAATCCGCCGAAGGAGCGATCAGCCCGTCACGGCCACGGAGGGATGGAAAGCGGAAACTGACTGAGTCCGCGAAGGAATTTCCGAAGGACTTCCGCCCTCCGTGGCAAGGCGGGCAGCTCCGAAGACGTTGAAGCGACGCGTCCTGGCACACCCGCCCCCCCTTACCTGCTTGTCAATCAACAGCCCGTTGGGTATGATCGCGCAGGATGCGCGCGCACGTTGCGCGAAAACGAATGATTACACCCTCACAGAAAACGAACCTGGCTGCCCATCCTGACTGCCGCCGGGCCGCCTTCTTCGACGTGGACAACACGTTGATCCGGGGTCAGGCCATCGAGATCCGTTTTTTCCGCCACCTCTGGGAAAAGGGGCTGGTCGGAACCAGCGAAGCGGCCCGCAGCCTGTGGTTTTTGCTGCGGCATCTGCCGCCCCTGTCCCTCCGCCCGCTGCGCGAGCGGAAGCTGTACCTTGAAGGCAAGCGCCCGGCCGACATCGAGCCCCTGGCGGAGGAATTTATCCGCGCCGCCATCAGTCCACGCCTGTTGTCCGACGGGCTGGCGGCGCTGGAATCGCACCGGCGCGCTGGCCATTGTCTCGTCCTGATCACCGGCTCGCTGGACTTCTTGATCGCCCCGCTCGCCGGCCGGTTGAACGTGGACCGGGTCCTGGCCGCCATCCCGGAGCGGCGGGGAGGCGTCTATACCGGACAGGTCCTCTCGCCCTATCCCTACGGAGCAGGCAAGCGCCAGTTGATTGAATCGTTCGCCGAGGAGACTGCGATTGAGCTGAAAGAAAGCTTCGCCTACGGGGACAGCCCGAGCGACGTGGAGACCCTTCGGCTCGTCGGCCATCCGCTGGTCGTGAACCCGATCAGGGGCATGGAGCGGATCGCCCGGCGCCAGGGCTGGCCGATCGCGAAATGGAAATAACGCGAGTCATCAGTACTCAGTTGGCAGTTTTCAGTTTGAAGAAAACGACTGCGCGCGGTCTGACTGATCACTGAAAACTGATGACTGAAAACTAATTTTTGCGATGCGCATCACGGAGATCTTCCACAGCCTTCAGGGTGAATCGTCCTATGCCGGGCGGCCCTGCGTCTTCGTGCGCCTGACCGGCTGCCCCCTGCGCTGCGCATGGTGTGATACGGAGTACGCCTTCCACGGCGGCACGGACATGAGTCTCGATGAGATCGTGGCGCGCGCGCGAACCTTTGCCTGTCCCCTGGTCGAGGTGACCGGCGGCGAACCCCTCCACCAGCCGGAAGCCTTCGCGCTGGTTCGCCGGCTCTGCGACGAGCGCTTCACCGTGCTCGTCGAGACCAGCGGCGCCATTGACATCGCACCGCTGGACCAGCGCGCGCACGTGATCCTGGACGTGAAATGCCCCGGCAGCGGCATGACGGACCGCATGGATTGGAAGAATCTGGATCGCGTGACCGCCAAGGACGAGGTCAAATTCGTGATCCAGGATCGCACGGACTACGAGTGGGCGCGGGGGCTTGTGCGGGAGCGGCGCTTGGATGAGCGGTGTACAGTCCTGTTCGGTCCGGTGTTCGGTGCGCTGGAGCCGCGCCAACTGGCCGAGTGGGTCCTGGCGGACCGCCTGCCGGTCCGCCTCCAACTGCAACTGCACAAGTACGTGTGGGCGCCGGATATGAGGGGAGTTTGAAAGCCGAGAGCTAATGGCAAATGGCAGATAGCCTATGGCTTGGAAAACGAGGGAGACCTGAATGACGAAGATCGATGTGACGGTGAAGCAAGGACGGATTGAGGCGGAACGGGCTGAGGTCTTGGTGCTCAGCCATTATGAGGGGGAGTCCGCACTGGAAGCCCAGGCGGCCAAGGTGGATCAGGCGCTCGGTGGGGCGTTACGAGGCCTGCTCACGAGCAGGGAGTTTCAAGGGAAGCGCAACCAGACGGCCCTGCTCCACACCCAAGGGAAGATTCCCGCCAAGCGCGTGCTGTTCGTCGGGCTTGGGAAGAAGAAAGAGGCCCGGCTGGACCAGGTACGGCAGGCCCTGGGCACCGCCGCCAAGCGGGTCTGCCAGGCCGGCGCCCGCTCCTTCTCGACCTCGCTTCCCGGTCCGCTGCCCCAAGCCTCCGCGATCGAGACCGCGCAAGCCATGATCGAAGGGGCGATCCTGGGGAGTTACCGGTTCACCGAGTACCGGAGCAACAACAGCGAGGAGCCGAAACCGCTGGGGCACATCACGGTCGTCGAGCCCCAATCTGGAAAACTGAAAGACATCCAGAAGGGGGTCCGCCAGGGCCGGGCCAGCGCGGAGGCGACGGCCTACGTCCGCGACCTCTGCAACCATCCTGCGAACGTGATGACCCCCTCCCGGATCGCAGCGGAGGCCAAACAGATCGCCAAGGAGCGCGGGGTCCGCGTCAAGATTCTCGAGCGGCGCGACGCGGAAAGGCTGGGGATGGGGGCCTTCCTGGGCGTGGCGCGCGGCAGCCACGAGCCGCCGAAGTTTATCATCCTTGAATATATGGGAAAGGCGAGGGGCGAGAGGCGAGGGGCAAGGGGCAAGAACGATGAGAAGCACGCCAAGCCGATCGTCATCGTCGGCAAGACCATCACTTTCGACACAGGCGGCATCTCGCTCAAGCCGGCTGAGAACATGGAGCAGATGAAGGCGGACATGACCGGCGGCGCGGAAGTCCTGGCGACGGTGCGCGCGGCGGCCCGGCTTCGCCTGCCCTTGCATCTGATCGGCATCCTGCCGGCCACCGAGAACATGCCGGGTGGGCGGGCGATCAAACCGGGAGACATCCTGACGACGCTGGCCGGAAAAACCGTGGAGGTGCAAAACACCGACGCGGAGGGACGGCTGATCCTCGCGGACGGGCTGGCCTATGCCACGCGCTACAAGCCGGCGGTCATCCTCGACGTGGCCACGCTGACAGGCGCCTGCATGGTCGCCCTCGGACAGTTCGCCGTCGGCATGTTCGGAAACGACGAGGCCGTGAAGCGTCGCGTCCAGCAGGCCGGCCTCAAGGCCGGGGAGCGGGTTTGGGAAATGCCGCTCTGGGAAGAATATTTCGAGCAGCTCCGGAGCGACGTAGCCGACATGCGCAACATCGGCGGTCGCGGCGGCGGGATGATCACGGCGGCCCTGTTCCTGAGCAAGTTCGTGGGCGACTGCCCCTGGATCCATCTGGACATCGCCAGCACCGACTGGAGCGAGCGCGAACGAGCCTATATTTCCAAGGGACCCACCGGCATCGGCACGAGATTGCTGATTCAATATCTGCTGAGTGAAGCGGAGAGATAAGAGCGGATGGCTGGAACCGCGAAGCGTGCCAATGACACATGGAGCAAGCTAACAAGTTGCAAGTAGCCAAGTAACAAGTTTCGGACTCTTGCTCCTCGGTCACTTGCGCGCTTGCTACTTGTGCCTTGCCACTTGAAACTTGCAACTTGTTACTGACGACGAGATACGAGGAACGGCATACAAGAACTGATCGCTGATGCCTATGACACTGCGCGAGCAAATCGGCCAACTGTTCATGCTCGGATTCACGGGCACCACGGTCACCCACGAGTTGGCCGATCTGTTGGCGACGTACAAGCCGGGCGGCGTGATCCTCTTTGCCCGCAATCTCACGGACGCCGACCAGATCGTCGCGCTCACGAATGATCTCCAGCGTCACTCCGCCGGCTCCCCTCTTCTGATCGCCGTCGACCAGGAGGGAGGCCGTGTCTCGCGGCTCCCCGCCGGCTTTACCATCTTTCCCCCCTGCGGCACCGTCGGCTCCTGCCGCTCCACCGAGTTGGCCTATGCGGCCGCTTCGGCCACGGCTCAGGAGCTGCGCGCGGTCGGGATCAACATGAACATGGCGCCGGTGCTGGACGTCAACACGAACCCCCGGAATCCGATCATCGGCGACCGGGCCTTCGGCGCCGATCCCGGTCTCGTCGGCGAGTTGGGGCTGGCAACGATCGCGGGCCTGCAGCAGAACCGGGTCGTGGCTTGCGGCAAACACTTCCCCGGCCACGGGGACACGGTGGCTGACTCCCACAAGGAACTCCCGCTGGTCGCCGCCTCCCGGGAACGGCTCGACGAAGTGGAGCTGCGCCCCTTCCGCTCGGTCATCGAGCAAGGTGACCGAGGCCCGGCCGCGATCATGACCGCCCACGTTCTCTATCCGGCCCTGGACGAGCAGTCGCCGGCGACGCTCTCGTCCTTGATCCTCACGGACCTCCTCAGACGCCAATGGCGTTTCGACGGGCTGATCGTCACGGACGACCTGGAGATGCACGCGATCATCGACCATTACGGAGTCGGCGACGCAGCGGTCGGTGCGTTACAAGCGGGCGCGGACCTTCTCTTGATCTGCAAGGACCGCGAGCGGGCGGTGACGGCGATGGAGGCGGTGCACAAGTCCGTCACCGACGGCACACTCTCCGCCGAGCGGCTGGAGGCCTCGCTACGCCGGATCGAGCGGGTCAAGGCGCGATTCCTCCAGCCCTACAGGCCGGCCGATCCCACCGTCGCCCACGCGATCGTCGGCAGCGGGACGCACCGGGCACTGCTGGACCAAATCCAGCAGACCAGCGAACGGCTGACGAAAGCCTCTGCGTGAACGATCCAACTGCGCCGACCGCCTTCCCCGCGCCGACCGAGGCCCCCACCCCACCGGCCGGGCTCAGAGAGATCTGGGCCTGGTGCATGTACGACTTCGCCAATTCTTCCTTCACGACCCTGATCGTCACCGTCGCCTACTCCGTCTATTTCATCCAGGTGGTCGCCGGACACCTGAGCCAAGCCGGGCAGGATGGCACAGCCGAGCGGGTCTGGTTCTGGGGCTATGCGGTCTCCATGCTGATCGCGGCGGTCCTCTCCCCGATCCTCGGCGCCCGCGCCGACGCCCGCGCCGCCAAGCGGGCCTTCCTGATCGGCTCGACCCTCGTCTGCGTCGCCTGCACTGCGCTCCTGACCTTCGTAAAGGCCGGCGACATCTGGGCGGGACTGATCCTGTTCGGGCTGGCCAATATCGCCTTCGACCTCGGCTTCCTGTTCTGCAGCGCGTTTCTGGTCGAGATCACGACGCCGGAGAAGATGGGCCGCATCTCCGGCTACGGCTGGGGCCTGGGCTACCTGGGCGGGCTGGCCTCCCTGGCCCTCGCCTACCCTTTTATCAAGGGAGGTTTTGCTGAAGCAAATCTTCCCCTCTACCGCCTCAGCTTTGCGGTCACCGCCGGATTTTTCCTCCTGGCGTCGCTGCCCACGTTCTGGTGGCTGAAGGAACGGGCCAAGCCGCAGCCGGATACAGGGGAGCCCATTTGGAAGGAGGCCATCGGCAGGCTGGCCCGGACCGCGAGCCAGATCAAGCGCTACCGCGACCTCTGGGCCTACCTCATCGCCTACTTGATCTACACGGACGCCATCAATACCGTGATCGTCGCCACCGGCATTTTCGCAAACAAAGTCCTGGACTTTTCGCCGAGCGATCTGATTATCTACTTCCTGGTCATGCAGGTGGCGGCGGGGGTAGGCGCCGTCTGGTTCGGAAACCTGGCGGACCGGATCGGCGCCAAGCGGACGATCAGTCTCACGCTGATGGCCTGGATCGTCCTGGTCAGCGCGGCGGCGCTTGTCAGAACTCACGCGCAATTCTACGCGATTGGGCTGCTGGCCGGCGCCGTCCTGGGCGCCAACCAGTCGGCCAGCCGAACCTTGCTGGGACAGTTTACGCCGGTCGGCCGCCAGGCTGAGTTTTTCAGCTTCTTTTCGGTCACCGGAAAATTCGCCGCCGTGATCGGCCCGCTGGTGTATGGCGAGCTCACGGCCTGGACCGGTAGCCAGCGCTGGGCCATCCTTTCGATGGCCATCTTTTTTGCAGCGGGCTGGTTGGCCTTCAGGACCGTGGACGAACAGCGCGGCATGGCCGCCGCCTCGCAAGGTACGAGCTGACACGGGGCAAGTTTCAAGCGACAAAAGGCTTGTTAACTTAGTTACTTGGCACTTGCTCCTTGCGCACTTGCAGCTTCGAGGAGAACGGCATGTCGGTGAAGAAAGGCGACATCCTTGACGAACGCAAGCGGCACCCCGATTCCTGCGGGCTGGTTGTGAAGATCATGGGTGGCGGTCAGGGCTTTGAGAAGGTAGTCTGCTGCGATCACGACTTGACGGAAGCTGACGTCGTCGCTCAGATGGGCTCCCCGCTGGGTCGCAAAAAAGGCGAGTTGCCGCTGGCGGTCATTTTGGATGAGAAGAAGCTCTTTCCGGACTCCTGCGGGCTCCGCGTCATGGTCATGGACGGCGGAGCGGGCTTCAAAGAGATTCGATGCTGCGGCCATTCCCTCACCCTCAGCTCGATTCAGGAGCTGGAGTTCGGGCAATTGCGCGGCGCGGCACCGCCGGCTGGAACGGGCCAACAGGGGACGGCGTGAAGCGTATCTCGTGAAGCGTGACGCGGGCCAATGACAATAGAGCAAGCTGACAAGTTGCAAGTAGCCAAGTAACCTGTCGAGAGCCTCTAGGTCGAATGACAAGTTTCGGACTCGTGCTACTTGGTCACTTGCGCACTTGCTACTTGTGTCTTATCACTTGTCACTTGAGACTCGCCACTTGTGACTGACGATGAACGAAAGAGGGTGATCGTATGAGCGACCGCTTCGATGCGATGAAGCACCTGCCCTGCCGAATCGTCCGCTGGATGGAATGTCTGGACCGGTGGGGCTATGTCACGGCCGGCTTCAGCCTGCTCCTGCTGGGGATGCTGATCTTCGCATACAGTTGGCTTTCGTTCGCTCTGGGTGTGCAGCGAGCCGGCTTGCTGGTGGCGGGGCTGAAACTGCTGAACGATCTTCTCCTCGTCATCATCCTCCTGGAGCTGTACCGGACGGTCATCCGATTCCTCCAAACCGGCATCCTGGCAATCGAGCCCTACTTGGCGGTTGGTATCATCGCCTGCACGAGACGCATCTTGACTGCCAGCGCCGAGCTTTCCCACCAGCCGGATATCACGGACGTGCTGTTCAACCGATACCTCATGGACGTGGGGCTCAACGTGACGGTGATCATGGTGCTGATCGTCGCTGTGTTCATTGTACGGAAACGGCCGGTTGAGCCGGCTGCGGCCTCGCCCACCGCCACAACCTCTTAGCCCGGATTATCCATGAACGCTTCTACTGCAATCGCGGATACGCTGCTGCAACAGGCGGGCTCGTCGTTCAGTCAGTCAACGTACGGCAGTGCGCACGCCTCCTTCCCTCACGACTCCACGCGCCCGTCTCGCTACGCGTCTGCGCGATTTCGTGACGAACCGTCATGAATAATTCGGGCTAGCGACCGCACGCCGCCGACCGGTCAGCGATGCAAGAGAGCGCCGCTCAAGAACCGAGTCCGAGTGCCCGCGCAGAGGCGCCCCCTATCGAGCAATGGCGGCGGACAGCCGCGTTTGCGGCCGGCCCCCTCGCGGGCGGGCTGCTGTACCTGGTCCCCCTGCCGGGCCTGCCGCCGGCCGCGCACACCTTAGCCTCCATCCTCGCCTGCGTGGTCCTCTACTGGATCACGGAGCCGATTCCCCTGCCGGTCACCGCCCTGCTCGGCACGGCCTTTTGCGTGCTCGCCGGCCTGGGACCGGCGAAGACCGTCTTCGCCTCCTACGCGCACCCGATCATCTTCCTTTTTATCGGCAGCTTCTTCCTCGCCGAGGCCATGCGGGTGCAGGGCGTGCACCAACGGTTCGCCGCCTGGATGCTGTCTCTGCCCTGGGTGGGGGCTTCTCCTCCCCGGATTCTCCTGGCTATCGGGGCCGTGACCGCCATCATTTCCATGTGGATCAGCAATACTGCCGCCACCGCGCTGATGTTGCCGGTTGCCCTCGGCATCTTCGCCACGCTCGATGGATTGCCAGCAGCCGGCCTCGATCGCCACATGCAACGGTACAAGATCGGTCTCCTCCTCATGCTCTCCTACGCGGCCACTGCCGGGGGAATGGCGACGATCATCGGCACGCCCCCGAATTTAATCGGCATCGGGCTGATTGCTCAACAAACAGGGGCCACCATCCCATTCTTGACCTGGATGGCCTTCGGTCTGCCCCTTGCGATCCTGATGCTCCTGCTCAGTTGGGCTCTGCTGCACTGGACCTACCAGGCTCAGCTTCCGG
Source organism: Nitrospira sp. (assembly GCA_016873395.1). Taxonomy (GTDB): domain Bacteria; phylum Nitrospirota; class Nitrospiria; order Nitrospirales; family Nitrospiraceae; genus VGXG01. The sequence goes on from VGXG01000041.1 coordinate 11,660, forward strand.
CCACGCCGAACCTGGAACGACACCTGCACGACGTACGCGCGGCTCTCGGACCCTGGACCAGAGGCCAAATCAATGCCTGCCTCGCCTTCGCCGCAGCCGTGATCCTTTGGATCGGACCGGGCCTGATCGCAGCAGTCTGGGGCTACGACGGTCCCCTGAGCGTCTGGCTTGACGCCCATCTGCCGGTCGAACTGGTGGCGATCCTGGCGGCAGGTTTGTTGTTTGTCCTGCCGGTGAACCTGCGCGCCGGCGCTTTTACCCTTACCTGGAAACAGGCCACCGGCATCGACTGGGGCACTATCCTCCTGTTCGGGAGCGGACTGGCGTTCGGCGAGCTGATGGCCAAGACCGGACTCTCGAACTGGGTGGGACAGGGATTCGTGGCCCTCTTCGACGTGGAGACGCTCTGGGGACTGACCGGCATTTCGGTTCTGGTCGCCATGCTGATCAGCCAGTTGACCTCCAACACCGCGACGGCCAGCATGCTGGTGCCGGTCGCGATCGCCATTGCGCAATCAGCGGGGGTTTCCGCGATCCCGCCGGCGCTGGGCGCCTGTCTGGGAGCCAGCTTCGGCTTCGCTCTGCCGGTCTCCACCCCTCCCAACGCCATCGTCTACGGGACCGGTCTGGTGCCGATCCGCAACATGATCCGCACCGGCCTGCTCTTCGACCTCTTCGGGTCCGCCCTCATCTGGCTGGTACTCCGGCTGTTCTGCCAGCTGCTGGGCCTGGCGTAGATCCGCTCCAGCCCCGACTCGTCATCCGCCATCACTCCTCACTTCCTCCCCAGCACCTGGGTGGAAGGGTTGTGCAGGGAGGTCTTCGCAATAGCGGACCCAAGGCACAACTAGCCAAATTGGGTGCCGTCGTGCGACGGCATGTCGGCCGCCGACGCTTTAGAGTCGCACGCGGTCAACAGTATGACTTCGCGGCCTGCTGGCTCCAACGCATCATTGCGAGACCGAGGCTGTGCAACCCTTCGCCACCCAAGCTTTTCCCCCTCTTGCCTGAGGTTGCCGGATATGGCATCATGCCACCCCTCTGATTATTTCGACTTCTTCTAAGTCCTTGTTCGGAGTCATTGAGGTGGCGCATCTCTTGGAATACGTAGGTTCCATTCACATCTTTCTCGGCCCCTATCGCGGGAATCCCATCGCACTCTACCTGCAACGGAGCGAGAACGGCTGCCGGATTTCCCCCAAGGCCTATCCCTGGAACGACGTGGTGGGCAAAGGCGAGACCCCGAACAAAGCCGCTGCCGATTTCGAGGAGAAGTGGAAGACGAAGGGGCTCTCGCCCGACATGTATACGGGGCCTGCTTGGGAAGGAGGGATCAAGCCGGAAAGGCCGGCGCCGCCGAAACCTCCCGCGGCCCCCAAGCCGGCGGTTGACGCCACTCCCGCCGCTGTGAAGCCAGCGGCTTCTGCCGAGGTCACCCCCCCGAAGGACCCGGTGACGCCGACCGGAGAATCCAGCTAGCTCCAATCGGAATTGAGCCAATGTTTCATTGACGATTGAACCATTTGCAAGAAATGGATCAATCACCCGATGGCGCAATCGTCAATTCTGAGGCGGCCAGCCGGCTGTGCCTCATTCCATAGGCCAGGTAGACCAGCGTCCCAATCACCGTCCAGACCGCAAATCGGATCCACGTCAACGTCGGCAAAAAGGCCATCAGCCCCAGGCAGGCGGCCATTCCCAGCAATGGAATCCAGGGCATGAGCGGGACGCGAAAGGGTCGCGGGTGACTGGGCCTGGTTCGCCGGAGGACCAGCACCGCCACGCACACGAGGGAAAAGGCAAATAGGGTGCCGATATTGGTCATGTCCGCCGCTTCTCCGATCGGCACCAGCGCCGCCAGCACCGAGACCGCCACGCCCGTCAGCAGCGTCGCACGGTGCGGCGTCCCATACCGGGGATGGACGGCCGAGAGCCAGGGCCCCAGCAACCCGTCCCGGGACATGGCGAAGAAGACGCGAATCTGCCCGATCATCATCACAAACAGCACGCTGGTAATGCCGGCCAAGGCGCCGATGGCCACGAGGGCGGCCCCCCACTTGAACCCCACCATCCGGAGCGCCTCGGCCACCGGCGCATGCACGTCGATCTGTTGGTAGGGGATCAGCCCGGTCAGCACCGCGGCCACCAGCACGTACAGCACGGTGCAGATGCCCAATGACGCGATGATGCCGATGGGGAGATCGCGTTGCGGATTGCGCGCCTCCTCGGCCGTGGTCGAGACGGCGTCAAACCCGATGTAGGCGAAGAACACGATCGCGGCGGCGGCCCCGACCCCTTGGAATCCATAGGGCATGAAGGGCGACCAGTTGGCCGGCTCCACCGACCAAAGGCCGACAGCGATGAAGAACAGGACGACCGCCACCTTCACCACCACGATCACGCCGGTCGTCCGGGCGCTCTCTTTGACGCCGAGCACCAGCACCGCCGTGACCAGCAACGAGATGATGGCGGCCGGCAGGTTGAGGAACCCGCCTTCGACCGAGCCGGGCGAATAGGAGGCCCACACCGGCAACTCCAGCCCGAGCAGTTTGAGGATGTTGTTGAAGTAGCCGGACCAGCCGATCGCCACCACCACGCAGGCGACTCCGTATTCCAGAATCAGGTTCCAGCCGGTGATCCAGGCCAGGAACTCCCCCAGCGTCGCGTAGGAATAGGTGTAGGCGCTGCCGGCCGCCGGGAGCATGGCGGCGAATTCGGCGTAGCAGAGCGCCGCCAGGGCGCAGGCGAGGCCGGAGAGGATGAACGAGAGCACGATCCCCGGCCCCGCGCCGGGCCGGTGCGCATCGCCGACCACGGCGGTTCCGATCAGCACGAAAATGCCGGTCCCGATGATCCCGCCGATGCCGAGCGCCGTCAGGTCCCACACCGTGAGGCTCTTCTTCAGCCGGTACTCAGGATGATCGCAGTCAGCCAGAATGTGCTCGATGGACTTCGTGCGGAGGAACGGGTTGGGCACAGGTCAAAAACCGTGAAACGTGAGGGGTGAGGGGTGAGGAGTTGCCGCAAGAGCCAGTCTTATCCGCTTCACGCCTAACTCCTTACGCCTCACGGCTCAGACGGGCGGCCTTGAGAAAGGCCTGAAACAGTCGGCGCTGGACGGCATCGTGGTCATACAGAAATTCCGGATGCCACTGGACACCCAGCAGGAAGGGATGTCGCCGGGATTCAATGGCCTCGATGACGCCGTCCGGGGCGACGGCGCTGGCGACAAAGGAGGGCGCCACCTGCTTGACCGACTGGTGATGGGAGCTATTGACCCGTATCTCGGCCTCTCGCGTGATGCGTCGCAGCAGGCTGCGGGGGGCGACCCGCACCACATGCGCCGGTTTCGTCGCCGGTCCCCGCGCCTGATGGGGTCGCGCCGAGGGAAGCTGCGCGGCGATATCCTGCACCAAGCTCCCTCCGAAGGCCACATTGAGAGCCTGCATCCCGCCGCAGATGCCCAAGACCGGCAGGCCGGCATCGGCGGCCAGGCGCGCCATCCCCAACTCGAAGTCATAGCGCCGGCGGCTCATGACTCGGTACGTGAAACGCTGCCGCTCCCCGTAGAGACGAGGCGGCAAATCGGGACCGCTGCCGGTGAGCAGAAGGCCATCCAACCCTTTGAGCAACTGCCGTCTGAGGCCCGGCTCGGCGGCGAGTGGAAGAATGAGCGGCACCCCGCCAAGGTCCTCGACCGCACGGACATAGCGCGCCCGTAGGAAGTAGGTGGGCTCGCGGCCGCCCATGTCCGCCCGGTCGCCTGCATTGAAATCCGGGGTGACCCCGATGACGGGTTTCATGGAGTAGTTGGCGGGAGACGCCTAGCTCGCCTCCTTGGCAGGAGGCACGCCGAGAAAGCGGACCGCCTTGTCTCCCTTGAGATGGTCGGGCGTGATCACATAGGTCCCGTAGACGCTCGTGCCCCAGACCGCCATCGCCGCGTCGGTGTCCCCGCCGGAAAAGACATAGGTCAAGCCGCCGGTCACCCCGCCCACGATGGCAAACGCGATCTTGAGCGGACTATAGACCAGCGTGCACAGGACACTGGCCGCACCCAGGCCGGCTCCCGCGACGCTGGTCTCGTCGGTCGACACGCTCGACGATTTGGCCGCCGCCTCCTGGGCCCAACTCACGTGAATCACGGCCAGGTGCGCAAAGGCGAGGATCAGCACAATGGCAACCCCTTTCATCCACCTTCCTCGAAGTCCGATTGGCTTGCCGCTCAGAGACTCCCCTTGGACTGTGTGCACGTCTACCCCTCCTTGTGGTTCTTACCTCTTGCTTCCCACCACTTGCCCCTCGCCTCGTGCCTCTCACCCATGAGTTTAGTTCCTTATAGCAAATTCCAGGGCGGATGCAAACCCCATCTTCCCAGAAATGATGAACGCGGAACGGTGAGTGATGAACGCTGAACAGGTAACAGCTCTCAGAGTCGTCAGTAATCAGTCGTCAGTTTTCAGTTCAGGAGAATTCGGAAACTGATAACTGTAAGCTGAGAACTGACAACTAACAGATGCCTGACGACTCAAATTCATCACTCATCATTCCGCCTTGTTGGGGATGTCCAGCTCGGCAAGAATCTGAGCCTTGATCCGGTCGGCCTGCGAAGGCACCGCTCGATTCACTTCGTCCGCAAAAGCACTGGCCGGAATGGTCCGGTTTTCCTGCGGCAGGCCGGCTTCGATCGCCACATCGAGCTTCAGCGAGCAGAGCGCCTGCGTAAAGAGATCCTGCGCGCGCCGCTCGTAGTCGCTCTGCACCGCCTCCGGAACGGCTGCGAGAGCGGCCTGGAGCCAGGGGTCAAACCCGATGACCTGTCTGGCGCGGGCAAGCTGTTCATCTTCCATCTCAACCGCCACCTGCACCCCGCCCTTCCAGCTCCGTTTCTTCACGTTGAACACGCAGCTCGTGCAGGAGGGATGGTCCGCCGCCGGCTCCGGGCCGAAGAACAGAGTCACACGATATTGCGGCGATTGAGGCGAGGGAAGGAAAGACATGCCGGAATCCTCTGGCGACCCTTATGGCACAGGCCTGAAGGCCATGCAAGAAATTATGTAGGCGTTCTCCGACCGGCTTGCCGAATTCACACAATGTTGCATAAATTCCATAGGC
>VGXG01000042.1 GCA_016873395.1 Nitrospira sp.
GGATGTGTCGGGACGTTGATTAAAAGCTCATTCGCGGAAAACGAACTAGCCGCCGCCAGTGGACCCGGCGAGAGCCTCTGGGTCGAGCGATCAAAGTGAGCGGTTCAAGCAAGCGCGGAATTGACGTTTTACTGGAGGCGAAAGAACTCTCCGCCCGCATGTGATCGAAGCGGGCGGTTCTAGCAAGCTTGGTATGGAGGGGGGCATGGCGACGAAAAAGGCTGGCAGACGGATGATACGCAAGACCGCCAAGAAGAAAGCGAAATCCAAGGGCAAGGCAAGAAAGACCAAGTCCGCAACGAGAAAGGCAAAGACTCGGGCAGCAGGCAGAAAGGCGTCCGTCAAAAGGGCCGCCCCGAAGCGTAAGAAGGTCGTCAAGAGAAAGCCGGCCAAGAAGAAGACCGTTGCCGCGGCTCGGCCCAAGCCGATGAGGACGAAGCCGTCCGGTCCGGCTGCCAAGGCCGAACCTCCGGCGCTGCAACGGTCCCTGTTTGGAGGAGAACCGAAAGCGGTCCACGACGAGATGGCGGAAGACATCGGGCTGCCGGAGGATATGGAGGAGGAGATGCCGGAGGAAGTCTCGCTGGAAGACGAGGAGTCCGAGTCGGAATATTTGGACAAACCGGATGACGTGGCCGGCGACAACGACGATTATCACGGGTCCTGACATTGTCGCGGGCAGAGACGGATGTGAAGGGAGTAACGATGGTGGAAGGGAACAGCCTGCCGAGGATCGGGGATACCGCTCCTGACTTTCAGGCGGTCACCACCCAGTCGGGCGAGTTTCATTTCAGCGAATGGCAGGGTCAGAGTTGGGTCGTGCTGTTTTCTCATCCGGCCGACTTTACTCCGGTGTGCGCCACTGAGTTGATGGAGCTCGCGCGCCAGCACGAGACATTCAAGGCGAGGGGAGTCAAGCTCATCGGAATCAGCGTGGACAGTATCCACTCACATCTGGCCTGGCTCCAGAACATGAAGGAAAAGATGGGGGTCGCCATCCCGTACCCGATGATTGCCGACATGGATATGAAGGTATCGCAGCTATACGGCATGATCCATCCCGGCGCCAGCACCACCGCGACCGTCCGTGCCGTCTTCGTCATCGATCCCAAACGAACCGTCCGGGCGCTTATCTACTATCCGATGAACGCCGGTCGCAATGTTGATGAGATCATCCGCCTGGTCACCGCCTTGCAGACAGCCGACAAGCATGCCTGCGCAACTCCGGTGAACTGGCGGGAAGGTGAGAAGGTGGTGGTTCCGCCGCCCAAGACCGTCGCCGACGTGGAGGAGCGGTTAAGTCACCAGGACCGCGAGATCAAAGACTTCTATCTCAGCCTCAAGGACCTTCCCGGCTAACCTTCGCTCAGGCGGCTGCATCTCCGGCCTCGTCTGCCGCCCTATTGCCTCCCTGATTATGAGTCATTTCCTCTTCGTCGCCGGTGCGTTACGAGAGCGGAGCTCGCAAGCCAGCGTTGAGATGCAGCTTTCGTATGAAGTCTGGGGGCTCCGGACGGCTCTGATCCGAGACAACTTGCGCATCTACCTGACGGCTGAATCCTGCGGTTTGGTCTATGCGCTCAAGCTGGGCATTTGCGCCGGGTTCAGGATCCTGTCCGAGGTTCTGCCGCCCGAGGCACTCGATGGGTTCGTCCGGGAAGAATTGCGGGCGGAAACGGGTTACGGGTTTGTGCGGGTCCAGGTCACGTCACAATGGGCGTCCACCCCTGAGAGCAGCCAAGCCTTGCTGCACAGGATACTGGAAGTTCCCGACCAGGCAGAACTGACCCGCCGCCTCGCCCTGGGCATGCATCGACTGACCCTTGATCAGTACGGAGCTCTGATCAAGGCGTTGGGTTGAACGTGCCCGACGTTCTCGCGCCTGGGGTCGGACGAGGCGTCCTTCCTCATAGCTTGCGGCCGGTCATCAGCTCGTAGGCTTCGTCGATCGTGCTGACTTCTCTGAGCGTCACGTTGAGCTCCAAGGCCAGCCGGCTGAGGCTCCAGAGGGGGTCGTAGAACTGCCCCTGTGGGATGAGGATCGTTCGATAGCCTTCGCGAGCCGCCGCTCGGATTTTGTCGGGAATCGCACCGACCGGTCCGATCCGGCCATCTGGTTCAATCGTGCCGGTCATGGCCACACCTCGTCGCACCCGCTCACCCTTAAACAGGGCGATGAACCCGACTGCCATGGCGGCTCCGGCACTCGGGCCGTCGGAGCTCGTCGGCACATAGGCGACGCCGCGGACCGACACCGTGCCGCTGTGGCGGACCGACGGGGTCCGTTCAACGGCGTACCTGAAAGCCACGGTCATGGCGCCCAGGTGCGTCTCCCCAAGTCTGACCCCCGCGTTGTACCACTGGAGCGTGACCAGGTCCGGCTGAGGCTTCTGGTCCCACCAGATCAAAAGCATCTCGAACACGCCGCGGTCATTGGCGTTGATCGCGGCCAGGACCGGCAGCTCCACGACTGCTTCCGCCAGGGCGGGATTTGGATTCAGCGAGAAGAGCGTAGCCAGCGAGAAGAGGACAGCGGGCAGGATCGCCCCGGAGGGTGAAAACCGACGAGCGGTCATAGGCAAGCGCCGTGAGTCCATGCGAATAGGGAAATTGTAAAAAGAAGCCCGGCTTTTGTAAAGCCTGTTGCCCGATCCTTGCTTTCATAAGAGTCGTTTCGTATAAGTCTTCCTATGGGCCAGGGAACTATCCGGGGCCGCGCCGCTCGCCGTGCATTCCTGGCTTCCTTGCTGGTCTATCTGCTCGCCTGGTTCCTTCTTCCATCCCGCGCGGATTCTTCGGCCGAAGCTGCCTGTTCAGTGGACCGTTCGCCTGCCGGTCCCGTCGCTTCCATGACTCTGCATCTGGGCAAAGATTGCACTCGGCAAGACCGCGACGCGCAGGTCGTCATGGCCGACGACCTCCTGGCGGCGATCGCGGAAGGAAAGGGCATCGACCTGGTTGGCGCTGTCGTGGCGGGGGACTTGCTGTTGGATCGGCTCCCTGTGCAGACGGTGCGTGCCTTGCCCAATCTGCCGGCGTCCATTCAGGCGGCCATCGAACGTCAGGGCCTGAAAGAAATCCGGGTGATCACAGTCCCCATCTCTATCCGCGATTCGGTCGTGCGGGGGGCGATCAGCACGAGAATCAAGGACGGGCTCGTGGTCATCAAAGAACCGCTCACGATGGCAGGAACGACCTTCGAGGGGGCAGTGGATTTGTCGCAGGCGGCCTTTGCCGGGCCGGTGGATTTTTCGCAGGCGATCTTTCTGAAGGAAGGGTTTTTCATTCATGCACTGTTCACGCAAGCAACCAGGTTCGAGAAGACCGCATTGGGTCTGCACTCGCGCTTCCATCGGGCGCAGTTTTTCGCGCCGGTGACTTTCCATCGCGCCGGGTTCAACGGGCTGGCGGAGTTCATCCAAGTCACGTTCGAGAAGGACGCCAGCTTTGCCCAGGCCTACTTCAGGGGCGGCACCGGCTTTTCCGGCAGCCGTTTTCAGGGCTTGTCGGATTTTTCCGAAGCGGTGTTTGAGCGGGAAGCGTTCTTCATGTTTACCGTCTTTGAGCAGGATGCCTACTTCCGCCGTGTCACCTTCCGGGCCGAGACCAACTTTTCCGACTCGGAATTTAAAGGATTGGATGACTTTTCCAAAACGTTCTTTACGACAGAGCCCAAGTTCACCAGGGCAAAGATCAGCGGGACCCCTCCGAGGCGGGGGGGACTGCAGGATCCCCGCGTCCTCTATATCATTGCCGCCGCTCTCTTGGCCTTCACGCTGGTCTTTGTCTTTGTCCTTCGCAAGCGATAGAAAGTGGCGGTTCCCATCCCGACCCCCTACATATAGGAATCTTCTTGCCTTTATCCCCATAAGATAGTATAAGTGACCGTCTTTCCAGGCCTGGAGGTCAGCAGGACGGTCGCGATGGAACAGCTTGAAATTTCATATCAGGTCAAACTTGAGCAGTTTGAGGGGCCGCTGGACCTTCTGTTGCACCTGATCAAGAAGAACGAGATCAACATTTGCGACATCCCGATCGCCCTGATCGCCCAACAGTATTTGGACTACCTGCGGCTGATGAAGTGCCTGAACCTGACCGTGGCCGGCGAATTTTTGGTGATGGCGGCGACGCTGATCCAGATCAAGTCGCGGATGCTCCTGCCGGCCGATGAGACCGAAGGCGACGAAGAGGACGGTCCGGATCCTCGGGAGGAGTTGATCAGGCGGCTGTTGGAATACAAGCAGTTCAAGGAGGCAGCGGGGCAATTAGACAACCGGGGGCGACTCTGGCGCGAAGTCTTTGCTCGGGAACAGGCGCTGGCAGTCTCGGCCGAGCCGAGCGAATCGCTGTTGATGGAGGATGTGACCCTCTTCGACCTCGTGGATGCCCTCCATAGCATCATGGTGCGGATTCCGGACAGGCGGCTGATGGAGATCACGCCGGAAAACATCACTGTCAAAGACCGGATGAACGTCATCCTGGAAGCCTTGGAAGGGAAAGAGTCCGTTACGTTCCTGTCATTTTTCGAAGGCCAGGGCCATCGCCTGCGCATCATCGTGACGTTTCTGGGGCTGCTGGAATTGACCAGGCTGAAGCTGGTCCGGCTCTTTCAGGCGGAACCCTTCGGCCCGATCCTGGTCATGCGGGGGGTCTCGCTGGTAACCGGCGCGGAACTGGAAGGGCTGGAGGAAGCATAAGAGCAAAGGAACTATCCGCTCACAATAAGGAGAAGTTGTCAGTCCTCAGTGTTCGGTTCTCAGTTTCATGACTGAAGACTGATGACCGAAAACTGACTACTCTCTAGCAAGCTTGGTGTGGAGGGGAGTGTATGCGTGCAGCATCCAGGGTGTCGCAGAAGGACGTCGAAGCTCTAGAGGCCCCGACGACCACAGCGCTGTTCGACGAGACGGCAGAGGTGCCAGACCGGGATGGTCAAGAAAACGGGAGTGTCTGTGACCCATCGGCGCCGGACTCTCCGGGAGGCATTGAGGAAGGGGAGTTGAAGGCCGTCCTGGAGACCCTGCTCTTCGTCTCGCACGGGCCGGTCACGGTGGATCGTCTGGGCGCGGCGCTGGAAGGGGCGACCAAGGCGGAAGTGAAGCAAGCCCTGCGCCGGCTCCAGGAAGACTATGACACAGCAGGACGAGGGTTGCAGCTCGTCGAGGTGGCGGGCGGCTTTCAATTGGTCACCAGGCCCGAATATGCCCCGTGGATCAAACGGCTGGAAAAGAGCAAACCGGCTCCGAAACTGTCGCGGTCGGCGCTGGAGTCGCTCGCGGTCATTGCCTATCGGCAGCCGATCGTCCGCGCTGAGATCGAGAAGGTCCGCGGGGTGGAGACATCGAGCGTCCTGAAAACCTTGTTGGAGCGGAAGCTCGTGCGAATCGTCGGCCGCAAGGATGAGCCGGGGCGGCCGATCCTTTACGGGACGACCAAGTACTTCCTTCAGCATTTCGGGTTGCGGGACCTGGCAGAGTTGCCTCCCTTGCGTGAGTTCAAGGAACTGGGTGAGGCGGAACAGGCTCTGTTGCCGGTCGGCGAGGATCCGATGGTGGTCGGCGAGAACGGTGCCTCGACCGACAAGGACCTGCACGACCCTGCTCAGCCGGAGCCCGCTCATCAGGCCTGACCCGTACCTCCTCGGCTGCGCGTCATCATCCCCCGTGCCAGCTTGCTCGCGTGCTGCTTGTCAGCCCCGAAATCCTGTTAGAATAGGCGTGAACGCTGCGTGAGGCCAGGCTGATGGAACTCCTCCTGCCCCAGAAGACACGCGCCGTCGCGGCCGACTTGCGGCGCCTGCTCGATCCTGAGAAGGTGCGCGACGATGTTCCGGCTCTGACCGCCTATGCCGTCGATGCCAGTATCTACAAGATCGTTCCCCAGGCGATCGTGCTGGCTGGGTCGGACGCTGATATCAAAACCGTCATGGCCTATGCGGCTCGCCAGGGAGTGCCCGTGACGCCGAGAGCGGCCGGTACCAACCTGACCGGCTCGGCGATCGGATCCGGCATCATCCTGGATATCTCCCGCCTCGACCGCCTCCTGGAAATCAATCGGGAAGAAAAGTGGGCCCGGGTCCAACCAGGCCTGGTCTTTGCGGAGCTGAACAAGCAACTGGCTGCGTCAGGGCTCTTGTTCGGTCCCGATCCCTCCAGCGGGGACATGTGCAAACTGGGCGGCATGCTGGCCAATAATTCATCCGGTCCTCATACGTTGCGGTATGGCTCGGTCAAGGACAACGTGCACGCCTTGCGGATTTGCCTCCAGGCGTCCGGGTGGCTCGACGCCAAGTCCTATAACCTGGACGATCCGGCTTTTCACGACCTGCAGACTGCGCATCCGCAACTGCGGGAGGTGCTGGCTCTCGTCCAGGCGCAGCGTGAGACTATCCGGGCGAAGCGGCCGACCGTGAGCAAGAACAGTTGCGGGTACAATCTGTTCGGCTTGGTCGACGGCTTGGAGCGGGGCCGGTTCGACCTTCCCAAGCTCTTCGTCGGCAGCGAAGGGACCTTGGGAGTCGTCAGCGAAGCGACGCTTCGCTTGGTGGATCGCCCCAAGATGAGCGCGACCGCGCTCATCCATTTTCAGCGTCTGGAGGAAGTCGGCGAAGCTGTACCCCTCCTGTTGACCCTTGACCCCAGCGCCCTGGAGGTGATGGACCGCAACACCCTGAATCTGATCGGGCGGAGCAAGCACGGCATTCCGGCTGATGCGGCGGCCACACTCCTGGCCGAGTTTGATGGAGACGGAAGCCGGCATGATATTCGGGAGCTGGCGGAGCGCGTGCGGTCGATCTGCCGGAAGTATGCGCTGTCTTCTGATCCGGTACTGGCCTTTGAGCACGAGCAGCGGGAGCAGCTCTGGAAGGCGCGCAAGGCCCTTTATCCCACCCTCTATCGGTATGACCCCAAGAAAAAACCGATCAACTACGTGGATGATGTGGTGGTGAGGGGCGAACGGATCAGCGAGTTGATCCGGTACCTGGAAGGTTTTTTCACCGAGCAGCAGATCCCGGTCGCGATCTTCGGCCATATCGGGAACGGAAACGCGCACATCGTCCCGCTGCTGGATGTGAACGACAAGGGAGATTTTGCCCGGATGGTGGAGGGGTACCGGGAGATTCACCAGACCGTCCTGACCCGGTTCGGCGGCTCGATCTGCGGGGAACATGGCGACGGGCGGGTGCGCGCCGAGCTCGTCCGGCGTATGTTCGGGGACGATCTCTATGCGCTCTTCGTCCAGGTCAAGCGGAGCCTGGATCCGGCGGGGGTCCTGAATCCCGGCGTGAAGATCAGCGACGCGTCCTTCACCGACCACATCGACTTTACTCGCCTCTCGAAACCCTGCGCGACCTGCGCCAAATGCAACTCGGTCTGCCCGGTCTACGACGTCTTCCAGTCCGAAGACATGAGCTCCCGGGGCTGGTTCGAGATCGTCACGGCCAAGGACTACAGCTACCTCGATTCCAAACGGGTGGTGGAGGCCTGTCTGAACTGCAAGTCTTGCCGCACCATCTGCCCGGCCGGCGTCGATGTTTCCGATTTGATTCTCAAGCGCCGGGCCGAGCATCCGAACCGCATGGCGGGGCTGATCTTTGCGCTCCATGCACGACGCTGGCTGTTCGATCCGCTGCTGAAAGTGCTGGCTGCGACGCAACCTTTGTGGGATCGTCCGAGACCGCGGGTCTGGCTGGAACGGCTCACGCGGCCCTTCATGCGGCTCATTGCCGAGACGGCTCGCATTCCCCGCGAGATGCTCTTGCCGCGCCTGGCCGTCTGGCATCTGCGCGACCGGTATCCGGAACTGACGAGCCGTATCGGAAGCGGGAACAAGCCGGCGGTGGCCTATTTCCACGGGTGCGCCGCCAACTATTTGGACGACGGAGTCGGGGATGCGGTCATCGCGGTGCTCCGCCGACACGGGATCGAGCCGGCGCTGCCGCCTCAGCGATGCTCCGGCACGCCCATCCAGACCTACGGGCTGGTTGATGTGGTCCGGCAGCAGGCGCGATTCAACCTTGCTTCGCTGGCGCCCTATGACAGGGTGGTGACCGGCTGCGCCTCCTGCACCCTGATGTTGAAAGACTACCCCCAGCTCTTTCCCGAAGGTCCCGAGCGGACGGCTGCCGAGCAGTTGGCCGGCAAGGTGACACACATTGCCGAATTGGTCGCCGAGTCTCCCGCTCGGCCGATCCGTCCATCCGGACAGGCAGGGCAGTCGCCGCCTGCTCGGAAAGTCACCTACCATTCTTCCTGCCATCTGCGGGCAGCCGGGGTAGTGAAGCAACCACGCCAGGTGCTGGCCGGGTTGCCGGGAGTCGAGTTGGTCGAGATGCAGGATGCAGACCGTTGCGCCGGAGGCGCCGGCACCTATATCCTCAAGGACTACGAGACGTCGCAGAAAATTTTCGGGCGCAAGGAACGGGCGATTCAGGCGAGTGGAGCGGGAACGGTGGCGACGAGCTGCCCCGCCTGCATGATCCAACTGAAGAACGGACTCAGGGGGCGGGTGGCGGTCAAGCACGTGGCGGAACTGCTGAACGAGGCTTACCAAGCCTCCGGCCATGACGGTGGAAATGGTCCGCCGGCCCAGTCATGATGCTCCAGCGAGCCGATTGGGCGTTCCTCTTCGCGGTGGTCTTGGTCGTCTTGCTGGTGTCGTTCTTGCCGTCGCCGCGTGATCAGAATCCTCCGATCCCGGCCGATCAAGACCATCGGACCCTGGCGGAGGAGAAAACCTGTTCGGCCTGTCATGCAGCGGGGCGGAGTCGTCCTTTGAGCGACCGGCACCCGAAACGGCGGGATTGCTTCCGCTGCCACAGGCAAGCCTAGGCAGCACAAAGAAGCCATCAGCCGTCAGCTTTCAGTCGCTTTTTTGACGCGGTGACACGGAGATCCCCGCGTCCCCCCCCATCACCCCTTCTCCGCGTCGGGTCACGAAGCGCTGATAGCTGAAAACTGTTAGCTATTTTGCAGGAGATTATGAAATGGTGACGGTTCTCTTATTTGGGGAAACCTTGCGTCAAGCGGTGGAGGAATCCGAGCTCCAGTGCGCGGTCACGGGGGCGACGACCGTCAAGGGACTGCTGGAAACCAACCAGGAGAAGCTGGCTGGACTGCTGCCCTTTATGCAGAGGAGTGAACTCCTGGTCACGGTCAACAAGAAGGTCGGAACCTTAGATACGGTGGTGAAGGATGGGGATACGGTCAAGCTTACGCACCAGTTCAACCCGACTTTCGACGGCGCAACATGGCATAATCCCTGATTCGGCTTATGATGGGTGCTGCGGCCCGTGCAGGAAGGTCGAGCGGCTCAGGAGGACGGAGGGGCCGGCTCCGCCACCACTCCCATCTTGCGGTATTTCTCATGCCGCAAGGTCAGGAGCCGGTCTTCCGGCAATTCTTCGAGTTGGGCCAGATGTGACGAGAGAGCCTTGGTGACTCGTTCAGCCGTGGTGGAGGGGTCCCGGTGCGCCCCGCCTACCGGTTCCGCAATCACCTCATCGATGATCCTCAAGGCGAGGAGGTCGGTCGCCGTCATCTTCAATGCTGTGGCTGCGTCGGGGGCCTTCGTGGGATCGTCCCAGAGGATGGCTGCGCACCCTTCCGGGGAGATCACCGAGTAGATCGCGTGCTCCAGCATCAGCACCCGGTCGGCCATCCCCAAGGCCAGCGCCCCGCCGCTGCCTCCTTCTCCGATCACCACGGAGACGATCGGGACCGCCAGCCGCGACATGACAAGTAAATTTCGGGCAATCGCCTCCGCTTGCCCACGCTCCTCGGCGCCGATGCCTGGATAGGCGCCCGGGGTATCGATGAAGGTCAGGATCGGGCGCCTGAACTTTTCCGCCAGCCTCATCAGACGCAGCGCTTTCCGGTAACCTTCCGGGTTCGGCATGCCGAAATTCCGCTGCATCCGCTCCTTGAGAGTTCTTCCTTTCTGATGGCCGAGCACGAGGATCGACCGGCCTCCCAAGCGGGCGAACCCGCCGATGATGGCCTGGTCGTCTCCGTAGGCCCGGTCCCCATGCAGTTCGACAAACTCGCGGCAACAGACGGTGACGTAGTCCAGCGCCGACGGTCGCTGCGGGTGCCGCGCAATCTGGGTCCGCTGCCAGGGTGTCAGGTTCGCGTACAGGTCCGTTTCGACCTGCGCCAGCCGGTTCTTGAGCTTGCGAATCTCTTCCTGCGTCGACGCTCGGGTGGGCCCGCCGCTGGCAAGCTTTTCGATGCGTTCCTCGATCTCCCTGATCGGCTTTTCGAAATCCAAATAGTCCTTCATCGTACCTCGGCGAAGAAGTTGTCAGTGATCAGTATTCAGTTCTCAGTTCGGAGGCAAAGCATCTGGCATTGTTTCCTATCTATGTTTATTACTGATCACTGACAACTGACAACGGATTACTCCCTTTACAGCAAAGCGACCGCGCCTTTGCCAAGCACCGCTTCCACGTCAGCCACAAACTGGTCGCTCGGCAAGACGGTGACGGAGGGAAGAGGACTGGTGTCGGCTTCCAGGTTCGGGGTCAGGCACAAGGTCAGGTAGATCCCGGCCGGGCCCGGGTGTCGGCGCAACACCGTCTGGAGCTGAACCAGGCGGCTGCCGGTCTCGGCGGTTTCGCCGACCCGCAGGTTCACTTTGGTGACCGTACGGGCTTGGAGTTCCGTGAGAGACTCGATGCGCGTGCCCTTGAGCCTGGTGCCGGTTTCCGCCCGATCGACGGTGCCTGTGACCTGGACCAGGCTGTCCGGGGTCAAGAGCGGCCCCGCCGTACGGTACAAGTCGGGGAACGCGATCACCTCCACGAGGCCCTGGGGGTCCTCGATCTGGACGTAGGCCATCCGGTCCCCCTTCTTCGTGGTCAAGGTCTTGACCGTCGTGACGATGCCGCACAATTTCACTTCCTTGCCGTCGGCCGCTTCTGAGAGGGTGCCGATCGTGATGCTGGAAAACTTGCGGATGGCCGCTTCATAGCGTGTGAGAGGATGGGCGCTGATGTAGAAGCCGGTCAACTCCCGCTCGTACTTCAGTTTTTGCCCCTGATCCCACTCCGGAAGATCGGGGAGGGGGAATTCATTGAAACCGGCGGCGCCGGGTGCGTCTTCAGCCAGGTCGCCGAAGATGTTCGTCTGGCCCTGCGTCCGTTCGCGTTGCGCCGCGGCTGCTTCTTCCATGGCCCGGTCCAGCACCGCCATGAGCTGGGCCCGGCGGGCGCCGGTGCTGTCGAAAGCTCCGGCCTTGATGAGTCCTTCCAGAACCCGTTTGTTGACCTTGTGCGGGTCGATGCGGCGGCAGAAGTCGACAAAAGATCGAAACCGTCCCCCGTCGGTTCTGGTGGCAATAATGGATTCTACCGCTCCCTCGCCCACGTTCTTGATCGCGGCCAGACCGAACCGGATGCCGCCTTCCACGACGGCAAAGTCCTTTGCGCCCTCGTTGACGTCCGGCGGGAGCACGCGGATGCCCAACTCGCGGCATTCCGTGAAGATGCCGACCATCTTGTCGGCGTTGCCCATTTCGCTGGTCAACAGGGCCGCCATGAATTCCGTCTGATAGTTGGCCTTGAGGTAGGCGGTCTGGTAGGTGACGAAGGCGTAGGCGGCGGCGTGGGACTTGTTGAACCCATACCCGGCGAATTTCTGGATCAGATCGAACAGCTTCTCGGCTTTCTTCTCTGAAATCTTGTGGCGCTTGGCTCCCTCCAAGAACTGGGTCCGGAGCTTTTCGAAGCCCTCGGGCTTTTTCTTCCCCATGGCGCGCCGCAGAATGTCCGCCTGTCCTAGAGAAAAGCCGGCGACCCGGTTGGCAATGGCCATGACCTGTTCTTGATAGACGATGACCCCGTAGGTCTCCTTCAAAATAGGCTCGAGGTCCGGGACCTCGTAGGCAATCGGAATCTTTCCCTGCTTGCGTTTGATGAAATCGGGAATCAGATCCATGGGACCGGGGCGGTAGAGGGCGATGATCGCGATGATGTCCTCAAACCGGTCGGGCTTGAGGCCCGTCAGCAGGTCCCGCATACCCGAGCTTTCCAACTGGAAGAGTCCGGTCGTATGGCCGGAGGACAGCAGCGCGTAGGTGGCCGGATCGTCGAGCGGCACTTTGCCGATGTCGAGCGGGGGCTGGGTTTCCTTGCGGGCATTGATCAAGGCTACGGCATAGTGGATCATGGTCAGGGTCTTGAGGCCCAGGAAATCAAACTTGACGAGCCCGACCTTCTCCACGTCGCCCATGGAATATTGGGTGACGATTTCGTCGTTGGCGCCCTTGTAGAGAGGCACGTGGTCCGTGAGCGGCTGCTGCGAGATCACCACGCCGGCCGCGTGCGTGGAGGCGTGTCGAGCCAGCCCTTCCAGAGAGCGGGCGGTTGTCATCAGCTCGCCGATCTTGGGGTCGGTCTCGGTCAGCTCCTTGAGGCGGGGCTCTTGGAGCAAGGCCTTTTCCAGGGTGATCTTCAGGTCGTTAGGGACCAACTTCGCCACCCGGTCCACTTCCGCGTAGGGGATCTCCATCACGCGTCCGACGTCGCGGATTGCAGCCTTCGCGCCCAGAGTGCCGAAGGTAATGATCTGGCAGACATGGTCCGACCCGTACTTGTCGATCACGTAGTTGATCACCTCGCCGCGCCGGTCCATGCAAAAATCCATGTCGATGTCGGGGAGGGAGATGCGTTCCTTGTTGAGGAACCGCTCGAACAGGAGGCCGTACACGAGCGGGTCCAGGTCGGTGATGCGCAGCGCATAGGCCACGAGGCTCCCGGCGGCGGAGCCGCGGCCCGGCCCGACCGGAATTCCCTGGGAACGGGCGAATTTGATGATGTCCCAGACGATCAGGAAATAGCCGGCAAAGCCCATCGCCGTGATAACGTAAAGCTCTTCCCGCAGGCGCAGCTCATAGGATTCCCTTGGGAGGGCGCTGGGCCGTTCGCGCAGACGCTCGGCCAAGCCCTGCAGAGCCAGTTGCTCCAAATAGCTTTCCCGCGTGAAGCCGTCCGGCACGCGATATTCGGGCAGGTAGGGCTTGTCCAAGGTCAGGGTAAGATCGCATTCGTCGGCGATCCGGCAGGTGTTCTTGATGGCGTCCGGCAGCTCGGCGAACTCCGCCACCATCTCGTCGGTGGACTTGACGTAGAGTTGATCCGTGTCGAACTTGAGCCGGTTGGGCTCGTTCAGCGTCTTGCCGGTCTGGAGACAGAGCATCACATCGTGGGGTCGAACATCTTCTTTCTTGAGATAGTGACAATCATTGGTGGCAGCCAGGGGAATGCCTAGTTTCTTGTGAATCTCGATGAGCCCGCGATTGGCGATGCGCTGGTGCTCCAGACCGTTGGCTTGAACCTCCAGATAATACCGCCCTTTGCCGAAGATCTCCTGATAGTCGCCGGCAGCTCTGGTGGCTCCCTCCAGGTCGTTCTGGCCGATCAGGTAGGCCACTTCGCCGCTCAGGCAGCCGGACAGGGCGATCAGTCCTTCGTGATGTTGCCGAAGCAGGTCCTTGTCCATCCGTGGTTTGTAGTAGAAACCTTCGAGATAGGCCTTGCTGACCAGCTTGATCAGGTTCTGATAGCCGGTCCGGTTGGCGGCCAGCAGAATCAGATGATAGTAGTCGTTATGGGCCAGGTGCCCTTCCCGGTTCAGCCGGCTGCCGGGCGCCAGGTAAGCCTCGCAGCCGATGATGGGCTTCACTCCCTCGGCCTTGGCCTTCTGGTAGAACTCCACGACGCCGAACATATTGCCGTGGTCCGTGATCGCGACCGCGGGCATGCCGAACCCCTTGACCTGCCTGATGAGCGGATCAATCTGGTTCGCCCCGTCCAAGAGGCTGTATTGCGTATGGAGGTGTAGGTGGACGAATTGAGACGGCACGGGGGGAAACCTCGTGGGAGATTGTAGTCGGAAGGGGAGGGGAAGTCAAACGGAAGATACCTCGGCTGACGAAGGGCAGGCAGGCCCGTCGGGGTGGTGACAACTCGCTCCGGCGCGTGCGCGCCTAGCTGCTGTAACTATCGGCAGAACGGCTGCGGCTCCCCCCATCCCTCACATCAGAATGCGTGGGTTTTCCGATCCGTCCATGCCTGATTGCCACAGGCAAGGGCGGTCGGGCCTCACTCGTTCTGCCGCCACGCCCATCAGCACGGCGCGCCCACGCACACAGTAGGAACTTCCTGCAAGCCTCCTCTCAGACCTCCACTCGCCTTGAAACTTCTGCAAACTATCTGCTATTCTGACGCCGTATTTCAAAGCTGTGAGCTGATAACGGTCAGCTTTCAGTTTTATCTGTGAAGGAGCATTCATGGCCGGGGTGAAGCGGGCGTTGATCAGTGTCTCGGACAAGACCGGCATTGTCGAGATGGCCAAGGGCTTGGCGGCATTGGGTGCGGAAATCCTGTCCACGGGAGGGACTGCGAAGACCTTGCGGGAGGCCGGCGTGCCTGTCACTGACGTGGCCGCTTACACCGGTTCGCCGGAAATCCTGGACGGTCGGGTCAAGACGCTCCATCCCAAGATTCACGGCGGTCTCCTGGGCCGCCGCAAGGACGCCAAGCACGTGGCCGAGATGCAGCAGCAGGGAATCGGACCGATTGATGTCCTGGTGGTGAACCTCTATCCCTTCGAGGCGGCGATCGCCAAGCCCGATTGCACTTTCGACCATGCGATCGAGAATATCGATATCGGTGGACCGTCGATGCTGCGTTCTGCCGCGAAAAACCATGATGATGTGCTGGTGGTGGTCGACCCGGCAGACTATGGACGAGTGCTTGACGCGCTCAAGGGCGGAACGGCCACGAGCGCGCTTCGTCGCGAGTTGGCGGCGAAGGTCTTTCAGCATACGGCTCGCTACGACGGTCTGATTGCCGGCTATCTGGAGAAGCAGACCCAGGGACCGAGGCAAAGTGATGCCGCCAAGTTTCCCGCGATCCTCTCCTTACAGTATGAACGGGCCGAGACCCTGCGTTACGGTGAGAACCCTCACCAGCAGGGGGCCTTCTATCGCGAACTGGGCTCGCGCGAGCCGTCTGTCTCCCGTGCCAAGGTCCTGCACGGAAAAGCCATGTCCTACAACAATTACCTGGATGCAAACTCGGCCCTGGAGCTGGCCAAGGAATTTGCCGAAACCGCGGCGGTGATCGTCAAGCACAACAATCCCTGCGGGGTGGCTCTGGGAGTCGGTCCGGTCGAAGCTTATATGAAGGCCCGCGAGACCGACCCCGTATCCGCCTTTGGCGGCGTGATCGCCTTCAACCGAGCCGTAGATTTGGCCACGGCCAAGGAGATCACCTCCACCTTCGTCGAAGTAGTGGTGGCACCTGGCTATCAAGAAGAGGCGCTGGCGGAGCTCAAGCGGAAGAAAGACCTGCGGTTGCTGGATATCGGTCCGCTTGCCCTGGACGTGCGCGAAGGGCTGGACCTGAAAAAGCTGGTCGGGGGCCTCATCGTGCAAGACCGTGACCTGGGGGCGCTGTCCGATTTGCAGGCCTTGAAGGTGCCGACCAAGCGGAAGCCGACGGATGAGGAGTACGCGGCCTGCGCCTTTGCGTGGAAGGTTTGCAAACACGTGAAGTCCAATGCCATCGTCTATGCCAGAGCCGGTCAGACGGTCGGCATCGGTGCCGGACAGATGAGCCGGGTGGATTCCGTCAAGCTGGCCGGCATGAAGGCGGTCCTGCCGGTCAAGGGGTGCGTGATGGCCTCGGATGCCTTCTTCCCGTTCCGGGACGGGCTGGACGCGGCCGCGCAGGCGGGGGTCACGGCGGTGATCCAGCCGGGCGGGTCCATCCGCGACCAAGAAGTCGTTGCGGCTGCGGATGAGCATCAGATAGCCATGATTCTGACGGGCATGCGGCACTTCCGCCACTAAACGACCGTGACACGTGAAGCGTAATGCGTGACTGTGTTTTCCCTTTCTTCGGAACTTTCTTTTCACGATATTCCATCCAACCCTCATTGACTCATCACTCATCACTCATCACTCATCACCCATCACGTAAGGTTTGTCTGTGAAAGTGCTGGTGGTCGGCGGCGGGGGGCGGGAACATGCCCTCGTCTGGAAAATCGCGCAAAGTTCTCTGGTTTCGAAAGTGTATTGCGCGCCTGGGAACCCTGGCATTGAACAGTTGGCGAGGGCCGTCTCCATCGCTACCGATGATATTGCGGGGCTCAAAGCCTTCGCGTTGAAGGAAGGCATCGACCTGACCGTCGTCGGTCCCGAAGCACCGCTGGCCTTAGGGATTGCCGACGACTTCCGCAAGGCCAAGCTCAGGATTTTCGGGCCCACGCGTGGGGCGGCGCAGATCGAGTCCAGTAAGTCCTTTGCCAAAGACCTGATGGTCCGATGCAAGATTCCCACCGCGGCGTCACGCAGCTTTGATACGTTGAAACCGGCCCTTGAGTACCTCCATCAGCATCCCTTGCCGATGGTCGTCAAAGCCGATGGTTTGGCGCAGGGCAAGGGGGTCGTGGTGGCCACGAGTAAGGATCAGGCCGTCCAAGCAGCCACCGATATGCTTGAGCGAAACGTGTTCGGGCCGGCCGGCCGGCGGGTCGTGATCGAAGAGTTTCTGGACGGAGAAGAGGTCACCATCATGGCCTTCACGGATGGAAAGGCGGTCGTGCCGATGATGGCGGCGCAGGACCATAAACGGGTCGGTGACGGCGATACGGGGCCGAACACGGGCGGAATGGGCGCCTACGCGCCGGCCCCGCTGGTGACTCCATCGCTGCGCAGCG
>VGXG01000043.1 GCA_016873395.1 Nitrospira sp.
CCCAGATCGCTCAACCTCCCGGCAAGCCACCCATCCGGATCGGCCATCCAGCCAACTGCAAGATCGCCGTGGCTGAGCCAGTCACGCAAGGACTCTCCAGCCGGCCCCTCCGCACGTGGTCGAGCAGTGCCGGCCAGCAGGCTTGCCAAGGCGTCGCCTTCCAGGGAAAACAGCCGATCAATTTCACCGCATGCCTGCAACAGCTCCCCAACCTCGCGGCCGGCAAGAAGACCGACCTCCCGCTGGGGCAACGAAGCCCGCAAGGCCCTGATCGCCGGCAAGGAGAGCAGGACATCCCCGAGGGAGCCCGGATGGATGATCGTGACCGTGCGAGTCATCGGGTCAGGCCCTGCCGCCCTGGCTGGTCCGTCGCTCGGCCAACAGCTTCCTGGCAAACTCGAGATCAGCCTGGGTGTTGATGTTCAAAAAAGACAGAAACTGAGGATCAATATCCACGAGCTCGCTCTCTGCCACCAGCCTGACCGACAGAGCCGGCTCCGCCGCAAGCTCCTGGACCTTGAGCCGGTTGGCCCTCGCCATCCGCTCCAGGTAAGGCAGGCAGGCTTTGGAATAAATGGCGTGCACGGGCTGAAGCCCACTTGCCAGCTTGGCCATCACCACGTCGGCCTCCTGACCCAATTGGATCATCCGCTCGATCACCGCCCGATCCACGAATGGCATGTCGCAGGCGCAGGCAAAAATCCGTGGATGCTTGGCCAATGACAACCCTGTGTAAAGCCCGCCCAGGGTGGCGCAGCCGGGAATCAAGTCGGTGACGACGGCGTGGCGCAGCGAGGCGAATTGAGGGTCCGGCTCGGCGACTACCACCAGAATGTCAGAAAACAGTGTTTCCATGGCAGACAGCGCCCGATCCAGGAGGGTCAGCCCTCCCAGTTCGAGGAACCGCTTATCCTGCCCCATCCGCCGGCTCTTACCGCCGGCCAGGAGGATGCCCGTTATCCGGCTCGTTTCGACGCCCATGGTCAGCTCTCAGGCTATACGCAGATAAAAAAAGGGGGTGGGACGACCCACCCCCTTTCCTTATCACGTCTGATCACGAAGGGCTACAGCGTCTTCCCCTTCTTCTTGTTTGCCCGCCTGGTCAGCACCCAACCTTCAAGGACCACCACACCGATCGCGATCAGGGTCGGATAGATGTAGGTTTCCTTCGGGATCGGCGGCTCCTGGATCGTATAATAGAAGGCGGACACGGCCATCTTGCGGCCGATGTCCCCATTGTGTCCGTCCCAGGCGAAGAACACCGTCGGGATGTATTTGCCCATCTCGAACTTGGTGTCTTCGTCGTAGTCCCCCTTCAGGGGCCGGCTGACCATCAACGTCCACCGACCGTCCTTCCATTCCTGCTTCAGGACCTTGAGCTTCTCGGTGAAATCATCCCGGTCCTCGAAATCCTGGTCCCACCCGGTCCCCGCATAGGCCTTGATGGTCCCGTTCGCATCCCACTTCACGATGTCGACTGGATACTTCTGATCGCCCCACAGGAACCGCGGCTTGATCGGGGCCGGAAGCTCCTGCCACTTCACCGGGAACTGGAAGGCGAAGGCGTCGTTGTAGACCGTGTACTGGTTCTGCTGAGCCGCGATCGAACCGGGTTCGCCGGTCTTGGACGCCTGCTCTTTGATCCCGTACTGGTCCAGGTTGACCTCGGTCGGCTCGAACGGCAGCTTCTCGGTCGCGACGCTCTTGGACCGGTCATCCCACTGGAACAGGAACACGATCTCCTTGTCGTTATAGAGCGACTTCACCCAGACATCGTCAATGCGGTTGACGAAGTTCCTCGGCTTATGCGTGATCTGCCCGCCGAACAGCACGATCCGGCGCTCGCGCTTTGTCCACATTTCATTTTCCGGATCATCGGAGATGTCGCCTTCCACCGGGCCGGACCGGATCACGAAGTTGACCTTGGGCTTGTCCGTCAGAGGATCAATGGGTAGCGGCTCTCCATTTACATCCCGCTCGCAGAGCGACTGCACGAAGTTGGCGATGTGCCACCGCTCCTCGATCGTGGTGTTATCCGCAAAGGACGGCATCGGCGTGCCGTTGACCCCTGTGGAGAAGGTCCGGAAAATGTTCTTCACCTCGTAGGGATCCTGGCGGCTCCCCCTGAAGTTCCAGCACTTATGCCAGTCGGCTGGCTGGATCGGGAATCCCCAGTCGTCTTTCAAGTTGAACGCGTTGCCGTCTCCCCGCCCATTCACCCCGTGGCACTCGATGCACTTCTTGTCCACGACCAGCTCGGATCCCTTCTTGATGCTCTCCTCGGTGGGCGGGATCGGCTTGATGCCGTCCAGTTGAAGCACGGTCTGGGTTTCGGTCTCCTTGTCGTCGAACTTCCGGTCCTTCACCAACTGGCTGGTCACGAAGGACAGGACTTGCAACCGCTGCTCTTCGGTCAGGATGCCTTCCCACGAGGGCATCGCGGAACCGGGCAGCCCGTGCGTGACGGTCTCAAACAGGTCGTTCTGGCCGGGGATCGGCTTCTTGGCATCAAACAGCGGTAGTTCTCCGCTGGCCGTGTGCCTGATCTTGAAGGTCCCCTGATTGAAATTCCTCGGCCTGGGCCAGAGCCGGTCTGCGGCAGGACCATCCCCTGCTCCATCCACCCCGTGGCACCAAACACATTTGGTGAAATAGACTCGCTTCCCTGCCTCGACCATCTCGGCAGAAGGCAGAGCCGCAAGATTCCCTTTCGTAAATCCCTCAGGGAGCCCGCCTCCCTCCTGGGCCTCGGCTGAGGTCCAGATGGTGGCGCTCCCCGACACCATCGTGATCGCCGCGACGGCGACCATCACGAACAACCATTGACTCTTCGACTGAAGGTCCTTCATGTTATTACCCCTTCACCGTAAGATTTGGGATTAATCCCAGGTCCTCGGATAATAGCCGGTGTGCCAGTATTCAAAGAGGATGACTTTCCAAATCTCATCCGTGGTCAAGTGCTGCTCCCAGGGAGGCATGACTGAGGCCCAGGGGAACGCTTCGTTGGGCAGTCCGATCCCCCCTTTCGCCACCCGCCAGAAGATAAACGTTTCCTGAAGCTGGGCGATGGTGCCCGGATCGGTGAAGTTCGCCGGGATCGGGTTGAAGGCAAAGGCGTGCAGGCCCCGGCCGTTCAAATTGTCCCCGTGGCAGAAATGGCAATTCTGGAAGAAGATCTCGCCGCCTTCCCGCACGTACTTGAGGTACCCCTCCGCCTTCTCGTCCCAGGGGTTGGCCTCCGGCTTCAGCAGTCGGCCCATGGCCTGTTCCACGATCTTCGAGTTGGTATATTCCTGATCGTATTTCCCTTCGGGGTTGACCCGGTAGGGGTTCTGGGAAGTCTGGAGCACGAAGGTCTTCCCATGCACCTTGGTGCTGGCCGGCGGGGCCGGATGGACGGTCCGCAACTCAACCGGCTCGTCCAGATTGGGCAGGAATGAGTTGTATGAGTACCCCCAGAGGATGATCGGCAACGCAATCAAGTATGTGGTGCGGAGCGCCTTGTGGAACGGAGTGCCGGCATCCAGCACATTCAAGATCGGCTGCTTGAACTTCTTCCAGTCCTCTTCGTTGCTCGACATCCACATGAAGACCGCGATCAGCGCCACGGTGCCGTACATAGCGCGGACGCTGAAGGGGATCGGCGGATACACCCTGAACTTGAGGTAGAGCAGGATGAAGGCCCAGAACAGGATCCCCTGCCAGAAGCGCGGGAGGCTGATCCCTCCCATGCTGAGCAAGCGACTCATCAGCGCGAAGACGAGCACGGAGATGCCCAGCTCAAACAGCATCTGCATCGGCATGTATCCTTCAACCAGCTTCAGCGACGTGGCTGGAAGGATGCCGACGGATAGGAGGGCAAGGACGAGAATGATCGCCCCTCCGAGCAATCCACCGATTAAAGTTTTCATCTTGCTGCTCTCCTTCTTACACTATTCCTACAAGCCGAGGCTCTTAGGAGATCTTGGGAGGCTCCTTGCCTTCTTTCACTTGAGACAGGTAATCCACGATTTTCTTCATCGCGCCGGCGCTCAGCTTCTGCCCGAACACCTTGGGCATCAAGTTATCAGGAAACCCTTTTACGACGTAGGTGCTCGGCGACACGACCGATTCCATGATGTATTCCGGCGTGCTCTTCGCGGCCCCCTTGTAAGCCGGGTCTTTGATCCGGTTCGGTGCGTTTGTCCCCTCTACAAGCTTGGGGCCCTGGGTGCCGGTTGCGCCGGGAATCCCCGGAATGGTATGGCAGACTACGCACTGCGCCTTGGCGAAGATCTGATCAACGGGTTCTGTCCCATCCGCCAGCAAGCTGCCAGCTCCCGCGGCAGGCTTATCCTCCTGCTGCTTGGGACGATCGGCCTCCGGAATGAACTTCTCATAGGCCTTGATGATCTCTTCGTAGGTCGGAGCGTCCCTCCCCTCACGAGCGTACATCCAGGTATCAACCGCCGCCAGCTCTCCCAGCGAGAGTGAAATCGGCGGCTTATGGATCGCGGGCATCGGGCTTTCCTTGTCATTCGTGCCCTTGACCCCGAATCCTGCGACCACAAAACAACTCGGACAGGCATGCGACTCTGAAATATACTCCTGCCCGCTTTCCCCCGTGCCGGCCCCGGGGAACGCTTCCTTCTGAACCGAGTCACGTTCTGCCGGCTTTCCCTTGTGGTACCGAGGATCATCAATGCGCTGCTTGGATCTGTCCGGGATGCCGAAGAGATTCGGAGCCCGCTCGCTCAAGAATCCCTCGTTAAATCCGTGGCAGAGCGGGCATTGTCCCTTTCCGATTGCCCCCTGCACTTTACTTTGCCCGATCCCTCCAAAGATAATTTTCTCTCCTTCATCCGCGAGCTGTTCCTTCGTCATGGCGTCGAACTGCAACTTGACCTCCGGCGGAGGAAATCCTCCCTCCACCTGGGGCAGCCAGTTGCCGTAGCCGGACAAGGCCGCAGCCACCAGAAACATGAACCCGCCGATTTTAAACAGGGCGCCGATGCTGGAGAAATAAATCCCCATCATGAAGGCCAGTGCAGTGATCATCGCCAGGGAGACCGGCAGGAGACGCGATTCGCCGAAGAAGTTGATTTTGTAATTGGCGATCGCCATGAACAACATGCCCGTGGCCAGGATGCCGATCAAGGTCTTGAACGCCGCAGACTTGTCCCGCTTCACGATAAAGAAATACGCAAGAAAACCGGTTAGAATCGCCAGCGGCCACATACCAAGCGCCAGAGCTTCCGTCAGTAACTCAACCACTTGTTAGACCCTCCCCAGAGTTACGCCCGGCTGACCCGGGCGTAACCCCCTCTAAAATCTATCCCTAAATGCCTGTTCTGGATTAGTGCCCCACCGCAGGTTCAGGCGCACGCCCCGGCACCGGCACCTTGGCCTCGACCGGAGCCTTCTTCGCACCCAGCGTGCCGAGCCAGAAGACGAACATGATGCTGATCCAGAAGAACAGCACGTTGAATGAAATCATGTTCGCGCCAAACCCCACCGTGTGCGTATAGGCCCAGGGCGAATTGTCCCGCATGATTTCGTTCACATGCCAGAACAGCCGCACCGAGGAGCGGATGTAGCCCATCAACCCCATCATCCAGGTGAAGGCCGTCGCGAGCATGATCAGCGCGTATTGCGACCGCACGGAGATCTTGCCCCACTCGATCGGCCCGAGCTGCTTCGCTCCCTTCATCATGACCGTGTTCAGAGCGGTCATGAAGAACAGGCAGGAGAGCGTCGTGGCCACCTGCGGCACGGATAAACCCACCCGCACGTTGGCCGGGATGTAGTAGCCGTAGATGGCCAGCCAGATGATGTTCACATAGGCAAAGAAGAAGAACACGCCCATGAAGATATTCCCGAACTTGGACCAGGACACAGCCGGCACCTTGTTCCCGCGCATATACCAAATGAAGGTCAGCACAGTCGTGGTGATAATGACGTTGATGCCGCCGTTCTTGGCCGACATCACGCCATAGTTCCCCAGCACCGGATGCTGCTGGCCACCCATCGCCTTCAGCTCGGCCGGCGTCATCACGATGGTATGTGGCGTGATAAAGATCAGGAACCCGACGACCAGAATGAACACGAAGTACTTGATCCACTTCTGGAACCGCTCGGCGCCCCGCATCCGCCCCAGCGCTTGCCAGAGGTAATAATTGCTGCTCAGGAACAGGATGCCGATCATGGTCGCCTGGATAATGAAGAGCCAGGCCAGCAGTCCTCCCATCAGCGTGATGCCCATCTGCTGCCGATAGGCATAGACCTCGCGCATGAGCCAGTAACCGGCGAACGGCAAGGGAATCAGGAACGCGACGCCGAGCGCCATCGCGATATAGCCCATCCAGTCGTAGTGGGCCCGCTCCTCATCATTTTTTGCCGACAGGAACCGGTAGGCGGCATAGGCAGCCACCACCCCGCCTCCGAAGGCCATGTTGCCCAGGATGCGATGCACGTTCAGCGGGTTCCAGAGCGCCGTATGAATGACGTGCCAGATATTGCCCAGGTAACGGCCCTGCTCATCCACCCCGGCCGGCGACATCATGAACCCGATCCAGGAATTAGCCAGGAACATCAGCAGCGTTCCGATCACGTTCAAGACCACCGACATGCTCAAATGGAGCCATTTCATCAGCCCCTCTTTCATCTTGTCCCAGGCATAATAGTAGATGTAGAGGGTGCCGCTCTCCGCCACGAACATCAAGGCATAGATGTGCATGACGGGACGGAAAATGCTGGAAAGGTACCCGAAGAAAGCCGGGTAGAGGGTCAAGAAGGTGAAGATGAGGATTCCGCCCAGGATGGCGGTCAACGAATAGGCCGTCAAACTGATCTTGATAAAGTCATAGGCGAGCTGGTCATACTTCTTGGCCATCGCCTTGTCTTTGGTCACAACCCCGATGAACTCGATGACCATGCAGAAAATTGGAACCGCCAGGACGAAACTGCCGTAGTAGAGGTGCTGCTGGTTGGCGAACCAGAGCAACACCCGGCTTTCAAAGTTGTACCGGGGGTAGAATTGGGCGTTGTCCGCCGTCTTGGGGGCCGGCGCTCCCGAAACGATGCCCTCCGTCTTGTAATACACGTCGCGCGCTTTCTCGATTTTGGCGGCACCTTCCTTTTGCGCCGCCTCGGCTGGAGGTGCGCCGGCTGCCGGTTCCCCTCCCCCGCTGGCAAGCGCGGGAATCGCAACAATGATTGGCAGAAGAAGAAGGCCAATCATTGCGCTCAACGCGATGACCGACAGCGTCTTCTTTCTGGTTACACTGCCCATGGCTCCCTCCTTAAAAAGACTGTGACGCGAGAGGTTTGAAGAACGGACTACAAACTGGATTGATCATAATACCGAATACCGAGCACGACCAGTCTCACACACGGGTTATTTCCGGAAGAGATACCAATAATCCAGCCCCTGCATGTCCATCAAATAATGGTCGACGATGTGGAAGTACGCCACCGCGATCACCACCGAGACACCTACCGCGAACGCCGTGTTGTTCAGGAGGCCCATCTTTTTCCCGACGACCAGCACGACCACACCGAGGCCGAGTAGAGCAAACCAAAAGAGCGGATTGGTCAGTATCATCGCTTAGCTCCCTAATAATTATCCCAGAGGTGGTAGAGGAACCTGTTCAGCATGGGCACTGAATACCGGCGAACCAATAAAAAAACCCGAGGCCCAAGGCACAAGTGATGTAAAAAATCATCTTGCCGATCTTGATCTTTAATTCACTATCCGGTTTTGCTGGCGCACCCATAGCTGCTTCTGTTCCCATATCCGTAGGCTCCTTAGGTTCCTGAATAATTGATGTGCAAAAAGTCGAGGCTCACTCGTCCGTGCTCATTCTTGACAGGCTCCTAACTCTATGTTAATGCTCTCTTCGTCGCTTGCATTGAAGAGGGCATACGATGAGTAAAAATTCAAGAGTGTTCGACATTATAGTTTTGGCTGGTATGGTTGTCAATATAATTTTGGCCGTGTTCCTGATCCTCTATTATTTTGATTTTCTATGACTTTTGGCTCTTTGAGGACACTCCCTTTCCTACATCGGCTGGTCCCGACACCGCGCAGCGGAAGCCAATCGTTTCATCACGAAAATCCGGTACCATCTTGCTTCTGCTCGTAATCCGCATGTCATTGCCGGTGGTGGTATAGCCGCCTCCCCGCAACACACGGAACACCCCGTGGTTGGGGCCTGTGGGGTCCCTGTCATCCGGATTGCGGTAGGCATCCTCCGCATACCAGTCCGCCACCCACTCCATGACGTTTCCAGCTCCATCAGCGACTCCGAAGGGACCGATGTCGCGCTTGAACGTCCCGACAGGGGCCGTCGCGTCATAGCCGTCCTTGGCAGACGCCAGGTTTGACGCAGAGAGGTCCTGGTCATTGCCCCAGGGCCAGAGCCGGCCGTCCACTCCGCGCATTGCCTTTTCCCATTCGGCCTCGGTCGGAAGACGTTTGCCCTTCCACTTACAGTAGTCGCCGGCGTCTTCCCAGGACACATAGGTCACCGGCTGGTTCACGCCCCGCATGCGGGACAGGTTCTTCGCATACCGAGATGGCGGAGCAGCCTTGCGGTGACCCGTCGCTGCCACGAAGGCCTGATACTGGTGGTTGGTTACTTCATAGCGGTCGATGGAAAAAGCATCCAGGTGGATGGGCCGCTCCGGCTTTTCATCATACCCGCCGACGTTCGTGCCGCGGATGAACGGCCCGCCCGGAATAGCGACCATCTCTTCAGCAATTGGCACCTCGTTCGTTGCAGCCGGCGGCGCGGTCGGCTCGGGAGATTGGGGAAGGGTGGGATCAACGGGCGGCAGACTGGTCCCTCGGAGAATCCCCATCACAGGCAAGCTCGCCATGAAGAGCACGACAAGCAAGAGGGCGATTTTGAATTTGGTTTCCAGCATGGCTCAGGACCTCAGGCCACGCGTACGGGCAATAGGAGGTATTTCCACAGCCAACGAGGCGATCAGGACTTTCCCGTCCGACCCTTGGGCTCCTCGTCCGCGTCCCTGGCGCAGCGAATCCCGATCGTCGTGTCGGTGCGCCACATCTTCGCTTGAAAGCGCTTTGAGAGCCGGGCATTGTGTTGGGTTTCCCGCCACGAGCCGCCGCGAATGACCTTGTGCTGGCCCTCCTCCGGCCCGGGAGGGTCTCGGTAGGGCGCCTTCTCGTAATAGCGCTCGTCGTACGTATCCGCCACCCATTCAGCCACGTTTCCGGTCATGTCGTATATCCCGTAAGGACTCCGCCCGGACTCGAACGAACCGGGCGGAGCCAGATACTTGAACCCGTCTTCATCCCCGTCCACGTTCGCATGGCCCATCCCGAACTCATCTCCCCAGGGATACCGGCGCTTGCCCTCGCCCCGGCCGGCCTTTTCCCATTCGGCCTCGGTCGGCAACCGCTTGCCGGCCCATTTGCAATAGGCGTCCGCATCCGCCCATGACATGCCCATAGCCGGCATCTCCGGTTTCAGAATCTTCGACTGATCATCCTCGAAGACCGGAATGAACGGTTTCCCTCGCTTGGTCATTTTGACATAGCGTTCGTATTCCGCCTGGGTAACCTCCTTCTTATCGATGTAGTAGGTGGCCAGATAGATCTGATGCTCCGGCGCTTCATCCGGATCCCCGTCCTTGCCTCCCATCATGAACGGCCCCTCGGGAATCTGCACCATCTCGCGCCCCTCTTCGCCCACGATGGTTTTGTATATCGAATAGTCCCGGGTGGCGACCGCCGCAGCGGGTTTGCTTTCGACCACAATGGAGGCCACCAGTTCCCGCTGTTTTTTCGCCTTGTAGGACTCATAGACAAGCATGACGATCATCAGAATGAAGGAGGCGAACACGAAAATGATGGCCCCGATCAAGACTCCTCTATTTTCCATAGTTCCCCAAGTTCCCCACTGAAAAACGCCCGGCTTTCTGGCCGGATCGCACCCATCCAGTGCCTACGGTTTCGGTTCGTCCGGCACCGAAGCCCGTTTGCGCTCGGCCCGCAGGTCCAAGAGCATGGAGAATTGGACCCCCAGAAACCCGCCCATCGCGGCCCCGGCCCCGGCGCCGATCGAGATCTTGTCCAGGCCGGCCAGGAACCAGGCCAGCGCGCCGCCCAGCAGCGTACCGATCAGGATGCTGATGAGGAACCGGCGCCCACCGAAGATTCCGACCACGGTGCCCAGCAGGACGCCGACTCCGACGGCAACCGGGAGCACCAGTCCCCCCATCAACAGGCCGAGCAGGGTCCCAACGGTTCCCATGACGGCTGCGCCCAGGAGCATGTCGACGATTGTACCAGCAGACATGGGAGATTTTTCTGTCGCGCTCGACATCATGGAGCTCTCGCTTTTTCTCCAGTTACGGGGCGGAGACGGCAATCGGCCCGAAGTCAATCTCGACGCCCGGCCCGCCGAGGAGGGAGATACCCCAGGCCTTCTCGGCCGGCTCATGCTTGTGAATCCGCTTGAAGTCCTCGTAGGCATTCACGCGCTCTTCCACCCACTCCCCGACCGGCTGCGGGCCGGTCCGCTGGACGATTTCGGAGGCGTCAAAGAACCCGCCCTCCTTCACGGTCCCTTTGGCCTTGGTCCCGCTCCACACATATTTGTTCGCCACCGGAATGACCATCAGATCCGTATCCAACGATACGAAAACGGCCGCGATGGGTTCCGCCTCAGCCGGGGCTGACTTCAGCCGCCACCGCCAGGTCAGGATCGGCAAGGCCTTAGGGTCCCACGCAATTCTCTTATAGACCCGCTGGTCTGCCTTGCGAGCTGCCAGGAACGTGCTGTCGCCTTCCGATTGGACTTGATACGCCTGCTGAGCGGATGCGCTGCGTTGCGCCTTCCAGTCCTGCGGAAACCCATCCACCGTCTTGGCCTTGAAATCTTCCAACACGACCGGGCCGGCCGGGGCCGTGACCGACGTGCCAGGAAGAACCAGCAGGACAAGGCTTGTGAAAACCGCATAGACCACGCGGGCCAGTGCCCGCCTCCAGTCGTCGGGACTCATGACGGCTGCACCTCACGAGAGGAGGAGAGCAGGGCTGAACGGTCCTCCGCTGCCAGCGACGACGATGGAACAGACCGACTGCCCCGGCTACTGATCCAGAAGAGCAATAGGGCGGTCGACCAAAAGACCGCCATGTTCACCGTCACCATCTTGGCGGCGAAGGTCAGGGAAGGAGTAGAAGCCCAGGGCGAGAGGTCCGGCATCACCTCATTGATGTGCCAGGAGAGGCGCCCTGAGGATCGGATGTAGCCCATCAGTCCCATCACCCAGGTGAAGGTCGCCGCCAACCCGAACAGCGCCACCATACCTCGAGCCGAGATCTTGCCCCATTGAACCGCCCCATGGACTTTGGCCCCCCGCAGCATGGCCCGATTGATGAGCACCCCGACAAGGAGCAGAGTAAAGGTGCTGACGGCTTGCGGAGATGACAAACCGACGCGAACGCTGGCCGGGAGGTAGAAGCCGTAGATGGCGAGCCAGATGATGTTCAGTATTCCTGCTCCGAACAGCACCGCCAGGATAAGATTGCCCGTGCGAGCCCAGGGCACGGTGATGGTCCGGTTGGCCCGCCGGTAGAACATGTAGCTGAGAGCCGTGAGGCAGATCATGACATTGATCGCGCCGTTCTTGGCGGACATGACTCCATAATTCCCGATCACCGGGTGTTGCGCCCCACCCATGGCCTTGACCTCGCTCGGCGCCATCGCGATCGTGTGGGGGGTCAGCCAGACGAAGAGGCAGGCCGTCAGTGCGATGACCAGACACTTGAGGTAGCCTTGGTACCGTTCGCCACCGCGGATCCGCCCCATGCTTTGCCAGAGGTAGTAGTTGATGCCCAGAAACAGCACCCCGACCAGGAGGGCCTGGACCACGAACAGCCAGGTGAGCAGGCCGCCCATCATCGTCACGCCCATGCTCTGCCGGAAGGCGTAGACCGACCGCATGAGCCAGTACCCGGCAAAGGGCATCGGCAAGAGCGCGCAGACAGTTACGAACAGGAAGATATACCCGACCCAGTCATAGTAGGCCCGTTCTTCGTCTGACTTGCTGGTCAAGAAACGATAGGCGGCGTAGGCAATCACCACCGCACCGCCGGACATCAGGTCCGCCAGGAACCGGTGAACGTTGAGCGGATTCCAGAGCGCCGAGTGGAGCAAGTGCCACACGTTGCCCAAGTATCGGCCCTGCGCATCCACCCCAGCCGGGGCCATCATGAAGGCCGCCCAGGCGTTGGCCAGCAGCAACAACACCGCGCCCAGGCCGTTCGCCGCCATGCCCAAGGAAGCGTGCAGCCACTTCAACGTCGGTGCCGCCATGCGATCCCAACTATAGTAATAGGCAATGAGAACGAGCGACTCGCCGAGAAAGACAAGCGCGTAGATCGGCATCATCGGCTTGAAAGTCCCGCCCATGTACCGCATGAAACCGGGATAGAGCGTGATGAACATGCCGAGCATCAGGCTGCCCACCACGGCGGTCAGAGACAGGGCCAGGAGCGCCACCTTGAGCACATCCCTCGCCAGCCCGTCATACCTGGCCGCCGCCGCTGGCTCTCGCGTCATGAGCCCGATGAACTCGATGATCACGCAAAAGAGCGGCAGGGCCAGCACGAAGCCGCCGAAATAGGTATGTTGCTGGGTCACAAACCAGACCAGGACGCGATTATCGAGGGACCCGTAGCGTGGATAGACCGCCTCAACCGACGAAGGGGCCGGCGGACCCATCGGCACCCCGTCGGTCTTGTAGTAAATGTCCGTGGTGGTTGGCGCAGCCGACTGCGCCTGAATCTGTGCCGGGTTGATGGCGCAGA
This sequence comes from Nitrospira sp., assembly GCA_016873395.1. GTDB lineage: Bacteria > Nitrospirota > Nitrospiria > Nitrospirales > Nitrospiraceae > VGXG01. Next base: position 12,824 of record VGXG01000043.1, read on the forward strand.
ACACGCCGGCTATCACAAGCATGCTCATCGCGAGCAGGCAGAGCCAGGTGCCTGTCACCGTCCACCGCTTGAACCGCCGACCGTCCCTGCGCACCATCATGGACTTTCTCTACCCTCTTCGTCCTTGTAGACCGTCAGCGCCCAGTTTCTGAAGCTGTTGGCCGATTGCTGCAGGCTGAGGGTTGCCGGTCTTCGACAGGATTCCCATCACGAAGGGGCACCGCAATAATGAATCCGGCACCACCTGCTTCACCTGATCTTCCACATGCCGACGATATCCCAAGTAATAGCCATACATCGCCATCAGCCCGGCGACGATGCCGGCCATTCCCATCAGGTAGACAAGCGACAGGGCCTCCAACCGGAACACATACGAGAGCAGCCCGTCAAGCGTGAGATAGTACGTGGCGGCAAAGGCGAGGCCGGGCCACCACCAGAACCGGAACAGCGCCGGCCAGCCGGCGGTGGTCATAACCGCCGACCAGGAGCCGCTCCGCTGATCGCCGGCCAGGTAAGCCAGCACCGTGAGACTGCCCGCCACCACGCTGACGACGGCCAGTTGGCTCAGGGGTGAGCGTCCGCCCGCGCCGATCCATGCCGCGCCTCCGGCCAGCAGCGCGCCGACCGTCATCGCAGGCAGCATCCAGCGAAGGACAGCCCCTGCGCGCTCCCGGAGCAGCGCGCGGAGCGCGGCCCCGTCAGGAAAGGTCAGGACCGGCTCACCCCGTCGTTGGAGACGTCGCACGTATCCGATCTCAAACGCATCGCGAGCCACCGACGTACAGGCAATGATCACCGCCATCATCGCCGGTCCTTCCGGATGCAGCCGGTAGTCATAGTGCGCAAGCTTCAACAGAGCCAGCACCATCAGCGAGAGTTGCACGCCATAGATAAACCCCACCCAACCGAGCACCCAGATGAGCCGACGCAGCCCGTCATCCTGCCACAGCGCCGCGGCCGGCGCATCACGCCCGACGCGATAGGCCCAGGCGGCCGTCACCAGGCAAATCACCCCGCTCATCGCCAGGAGCGTTCCGATCTCGTCCACCGGCATGACCGGCTTCACGATCCGGTAGAGGAAAAAGGCCACCAGACCGGGCAGCAACATCACGAGCCGCTTGCGTTGCCGCACCGCTCCCTCCGTGACCGCCAAGGTCAAAGAGGGCAGCACGCGAAGAGCCATCCGATGCAACATAATAACCCGTTAGGTGTGAGGCGTAAGGAGTAAGACGAGAAGAATCCGTCGGTTCCCTTCCGACACCCCCTCACACCTCACACCTTACTCCTCACGTTTCTGGGCCGCGAGTCCGAAGTACCGGGCTTTGACTTCTTCCATCAGCGCGACGGTCACGCGGGCCTGCCCCCGTTCCGCCGCCGTCCGCTCCAGCTCCAAGCGGGCCATGGCACGTACGGGAGCCGGAACGTTGTGCAGGCGACGTTCTGCCTCCTGGTCCCACACGACGGCTGCCCCCTGCCGCGCCTGGCCCAGCAGGGTAAGGGTGACGACCTTCTGACCCTGCGCCCTTGCATAGTCTTCAACCTCGACTTGGACCAACGCCGCCACGTAGGGAGGCATCCGTTCCAACAGGTGTTTGGCGTCATCCGTCCAGACCAGACGATCCACCAACGCGAGGGCTTCCTCCGGAGGTGCTTCGAATCCCACCAGCAGCCCGCAACCCAGACATTCGCTGCGCACGAGCCATGTGGTCGCGCGGCTGTCCACAACGGCTTCGTCCAGCCGCTCATCCACGCCTTGCGTATGCATCCATCGGCCGCAGCCACAAGTCAGCATAGCCATAAGCTATCAGCCATCAGCTCTCAGCTTTTAGGCGCTACCCGATTTTCCCAGGGAACAGAATATAAAGCATCGTGTACGTTGTGCTGCCTGTGACGAACAAAATGCAGTAGATGATCATCGTGAAGCGCCCCAGGGCCCGGTGCCGCCGCTCCCCATTGGGCCAGATCCGTTGGATCGCAATTTCGACGGCCAGCACGATGCCGACCAGCAAGAGCAGACCCAGATAGACCATGAGTTTTCGCGTGGAAAAGCCGGCGGTGGCCACCCGAGCAAAAAAGAGCAGCAGCACCACTGCGATGACGCCGCCGAAAATGGTCCCGATCCGAGCCCAGGACGTCTGCAGCAGCGCGTCCTTCAAAACCCGCTTCCCGTTCAGGAAGGCCTGTGCCCGGAACCCCAGCACGATCATGTAGATCGCCATGACCAGACCGATCACCACCAGGATGATATGGATCGTCAAGAGCGGGATGAAGACGTGATCATACAACTCTTGAGAACCCCCGAAGCCTGCTTTCCCCTCCACCGCCAGCACGCCCAGTTGCCGGAACAGGTAATAGCTCGTGAAGAAGGCCAGCATCGCCACCATCCCGCCCAGCATCAGCCAGTGGTGGCGGTCGGCAGCCCGGCGCCTGGCCTGTACCCAGCCGATTACAAAGAGGCCGGTGAAAAGGGTCGCCATGAGCTGGCTCAGATCAGCCCCGAGCGTGGCGTGCGTCCCGAAGAAGCCCGGCTGTTTCAGCCATTCGAGCATGTCGTCTTCGACTCCAGTTGTGAGTTATCAGTTTTTAGTTTTCAGTTTCTGAGCAATTCAACACTCAAAACTCACAACTCAAAATTTCCTGCCTTCCACCACCGCCGTCCGTTCCAGCTCTGTCACGGATTGGAAGCCGGCCGCCTCCATCCAGTTGGTCGCTTCGGCGACCTTGTAACAGCGGCCCTTCTCCGTATTGACCAGAATGTGGACCGCAAAGGCCGTCACCCAAGCGGGCCCGGTACCCGAGTCATCCAGAAACCGGTCCTTGATGATCAGGCGCCCGCCGGTCTTCAAATGGGCAAAGCACTTCTTCACGAGCGCTGCGTTGGCCTCGGGACCTTGATAGTGCAGTATGTCCGACATGAGCGCGACATCGTAGGGACCGCCCAGAGGGTCGGCGTTGAAATCACCCGCCTGCAGCCTGATCCTCCCCTCCAGCCCCGCGTCCTTGACCGCCCGTTCCGTCACATTCAGCGTCTGGGGCAGATCGAACACCACGGCGTGCAGTTGCGGATACGCCGCACAGAAGGCGATCGCGTTGGTGCCGGCCCCTCCGCCAAGATCGAGCAAGGTCTTGGCGTCGCCCAATTCCAGCCGCTTGGCCAGGC
>VGXG01000044.1 GCA_016873395.1 Nitrospira sp.
CAGGGATTATGTCATCAAGGAAGGCGACGTGGTGTATTTCCGGTTTAATGTGTAGGCGCTGGCGGGTCCTGTCACCGACCACCCCCAGCCGTCCTCACTCCACCCATCCCCCAGTGGGGTCCTACTAGTTTACCGTGTCATGTGGGCTTGATCAGGCCAGGCGACGAGCGAGTGCCTCTTCGCTGCTCACCCCTTCCGTTGCGGGCGGCTGGGGGCCCTGGTCGGCGCCACCCGCTCAAGGAAGACCCAGAGAATCATACCGCGAGCCTCAGCGCACATCCGTTCCACCCTAGATTTGGAGTGAAAAGGGCCAAGCCGCTTTAGGGGCTTGGCCCTTTTTGATCAATCATCTCTGCCGATCCGGACGTTTGCTCAGACTCGCATGCCTCCTGCCGACCAGAAATATTCCATCCAGGCAAGGTGAGAGAGCGGAGACATGCCGCTTCAGGGAGCCTTTCAGTTGACCGGCATGCCGTAAGCTTCGCTCCGGAGATGTCTCCGGTCGTTTGACATCCTTACTCGGCCCTCCTAGACTGGTAGTAGATTAGGGATAAAATTGGGATAGTAGAGGGCAATCATGGCGATAAAAGAATATAGTTACACGGTGCTGTTCGAGCCGGCTGAGGAGGGGGGGTATCTGGTCACCTGCCCCGCGTTGCCCGGCCTTGTCACGGAAGGCGACACCTTGGAGGAGGCTCGCGAGATGGCTAAGGACGCGATCTGCGCCTATATCGAGAGCCTTCGCAAGGATGGGCTGCCAATCCCTCCGAATAAAGAGATCAAGCTTAATCCTGTCAAAGAAGAGGTGCGGGTGCCTGTTGAAGCGGCATGAGCCAGCGGCTGCCACCGCTCAAGCCGAAGGATGTCATCAAGGCTCTTCAGAGAGCCGGGTTCTTTGTTCACCACACGTCCGGCAGCCACTATATTCTCAAGCATCCTGATAAGCCGACGCTCCGGGTTTCCGTCGCCTACCACAACAAAGACCTCAAACGTCGAACTCAAGAGTCCATCATCGAACAGGCTGGTCTGACGGCAGAAGAATTCTTGCAGTTTCTCTAACGGTACAGCGTTCATCATTCAGCATTCATCGTTGCCTCATTGACAGTCCGTCCGGGGCTGTGGTAGGGTCCAGCCCTCGCGGAAGTCCGCGATTTACGAGGTTATAGTTCGGGATCATTCCCGCGCCTCGCTCCAGGCTTGGTCCTGGGGCCAACGTCCGAGAGGAGGATTCTGCATGCAGCAGTACGAGTCGATCTTTATCGTTCGTCCATCCCTGCCCGACGAAGACACCAACAGGATCATCGACAAGATGAAGGGCGTGCTGGAGAAGTCAGGCGCCACGCTCCTGAAGCTTGAGAACTGGGGCAAGAAGAAACTGGCCTACGAGGTCAAGCGGGAGCGAAAGGGCACCTTCGTCTATTTCCACTTCACGTCGCCCGGTGCCGCGGTCGGCGAGCTGGAACGCTCCTACCGGCTTGAGGACTCCGTGATCAAGTTCCTGACCGTCCGGCGTGAGTTGGAGGCACACCCGTTGCAGCAAGGAGTAGCGGGTACCCGGGCTGCGGGCGAGGCAAAGGAGCCGGAGCGTGACCGGGTTCAATAAGGTCATCCTGATCGGGAACCTGACGAAAAACCCGGAGTTGCGTTATACGCCGAGCGGCACGCCGGTCGCCAGCTTCGGGCTGGCCGTCAATCGGAAATTCCGCCAGGCGGATGAGCTCAGGGACGAGGTCTGTTACGTCGACATCGTGGTCTTCGGCAAGCAGGCGGAGCATTGCGGCCAGTATCTCAGCAAGGGGAACGGCGTGATTGTGGACGGGCGGCTACAGCAGCGCCGGTGGGAGACCGAGGACGGGCAGAAACGCAGTAAGCATGAGGTGGTCGCCCAAACCGTCACCTTCCTGCCCAAGCGGCAGGAAGCGGCCGGGGAGCCGGGCCAGGCGGAAGAGACAGGCGTCGAGGAAGAATTCCCAAATTGAGATTTTGTGATTCGGCGATTTGTTGATTGGACGATCGCGCAGTTCGGAAAATTGCACAGTCGTCACATCCTCAGATCACCGAATCACTCAATCACCAGGTCGTACTTTGCCGACGAAGGAGGCGTAGCGTGGAGCGAGGAGGGGGAGGGGGAGGACGGTTGTTTCAGCGCCGGCGGGTGTGCCGGTTTTGCCATGACAAGGCCCCAATCGACTTCAAGGACGTGGGCCTCTTGCGGGGCTTTCTCACGGAACGGGGCCGCATCGTGCCCCGCCGGATCTCCGGCAACTGCATGGGGCACCAGCGAGTGCTGACGATCGCGATCAAGCGGGCTCGGACGATCGCCATGCTCGGGTTTTCCGAAGAGCGGTGAGCGTGGCTTCACCGGGTCGTCCGGCTGGTTGACTTGCCGGCGGAGCATGCATGCCGGGAAGCGTCTGTCCGGAGGGTGGAAAAGCGATGGCCTTGCCCAGCCTCCACCTCAATGAGATTCCCGATGAAGGACTCAGCCTCTCGCATGAGGTGCAGCCGGAGGAACTGGCTCTGGACCCCGGGGATGCACAGGTGCGGGGGGCCCTGTCGCTCACTGTCAAAATTGCCAAGGCCGGCGCGGCGGTCGGTGTCGTCGGTGTCCTGAGCGGAACCTTCGTGCGGCAATGTGTCCGCTGCTTGAAGGAGTATGACGATCATGCTGAGGTGCCTTTCGAGGCAGACTATCGAAGCGACCAGGCGGCGAGCCGCCACCTGGCCCCCGGCCGGGCGGCCGGGAGATCCGAAGGAGGTGTCTCCGGGGAGCTCGGCGCAGAGCCTGAGCGCGACGACGAGCCCTACGTGATGACGGGTGATCGGCTGGATCTGGCCGAGATGCTGCGGGAGCATGTGATCCTGGCCACGCCGATGCAGCCGCTCTGCCGAGAAGATTGTCCGGGGCTTTGCCCAGTCTGTGGGAGGGATCGGAACGAGGGTCCCTGCGGTTGCCCGCAGGAGCGTCGGGAAAGCCCGTTTGCGGTGCTGAAGCACATCATCGAAGCGAAAGGTGAGAGGCGATAGATTGGTCATAGCCGTTCTGTGAGGAATTACGATGCCGAATCCAAAACACAAATTATCTCGAGCCCGGCGGGACAAGCGACGAACGCGCAAATCAAGAATCACGCCGCCAGGCCTGTCGGTGTGCCCTCAGTGCCATGAGCCTAAACTTCCGCACTACACCTGCCTCAATTGCGGCACCTATAAGGGCCACGCGGTGATCGCAGTCGAAGAAGCCTGACCGGGCTTGCGTGAAGAGTCCGTTGTGATGGCTTTATCTGACGACTCACGGTTGATCGTGGCCCCAGTGCGGCACCGCCTCTGATGAAAATCGCGGTTGATGCCATGGGAGGGGACTACGGTCCTGCTCCGAACATCGAGGGCGCCCTCCAAGCGGCGGCTGAGCTGGAGATCGAGGTGGTCCTGGTCGGGGATGAGTCCCGGATCAAGGAGCACCTGCAGCGCCTCGGGTCTTCGGATCAGCGGGTGACCGTGCGGCACGCCCCTCAAACGGTCGACATGCATGAGTCCCCCTCGCAGGTTGCCCGCAAGAAGCGGGATTCTTCCATCTGGGTCGCAACGGAGCTGGTCAAGAGCGGGGAGGCGAGCGCGGTCGTCAGCGCCGGCAACACCGGCGCCAGCATGGTGGCGGCGTTCTTCATCCTGGGCGTGATCAAGGGCGTGGAGCGCCCGGCCATCGCGACCCTGCTGCCGACGTTGACCGGGACGGCGGTCATGCTGGATGTGGGGGCGAACGTGGACTGCACCGCTGAGCACCTGCACCAGTTTGGATTGATGGGGAACGAGTACGGCAAGCACCTGTTCGGCAAACCCAATCCACGGATCGGCCTGCTGAGCATCGGTGAAGAGGACACCAAGGGCAACGAGGTTACCAGGGAAGCGTTCAAGCTGCTCAAGGCCAGCCCGATCAATTTCGTCGGCAACGTCGAGGGCCGGGAAGTCTATAGCGGCGGGGCTGACGTGATCGTGTGCGATGGGTTCATCGGCAACGTCGCGCTCAAGATCTCCGAAGGCATCGCGGAGACGATCAAGAAGCTCTTGATGAAGGAAATCGCCGGCTCCTTCCTGGGGCGGCTGTCCTACCTGTTTCTGGCCGGCCCGCTGCTCCGCCTTCGCCGCCGGATGGACTATGCGGAGTTCGGGGGCGCGGCGCTGTTGGGTGTGAACGGGATCACGATCATTTGTCACGGGCGCTCGTCGGCCAAGGCGATCAAGAACGCGATCCGGGGGGCGAAGGGCCTGGCCGAAAGCTCGCTCAACGAATTGATCCAACGCGACATCGAAGAAAGCCTGGCGCAGCACGAACAGATGATCAAGGGAGGGGGAACGGAGTGAGGGCCCGCATCGCCGGCACCGGTTCCTACGTCCCGAAGCGAGTCCTGAGCAACGCGGACCTCGAGCGCATGGTCGCCACGTCCGATGCCTGGATCGTGGAGCGGACCGGCATCCGTGAGCGTCGGATCGCGGCGCCGGGCGAGGCCTGCTCCGACCTGGGCACGGCGGCCGCCGAGCGGGCGCTGGAAGCGGCCGGCGTCGCCGCGGCCGATGTGGACATGGTGCTGGTGGCCACGTGCACCGGCGACTACCCGCTGCCCTCAACGGCCTGTCTCGTTCAGCACCGGCTGGGGGCCGCGCGAGCAGCCGCCTGCGACCTGTCGGCCGCCTGCTGCGGGTTCATTTACGCTCTGGCCGTGGGGGAGGCCTACGTCAAGACCGGGGCCCGACACGTGCTGGTCATCGGGGCCGAGGTCATGTCCCTCCTCACCGACTGGACGGACCGAAACACCTGCGTGCTGTTCGGCGATGGAGCCGGGGCGGTGGTGTTGAGTCCGGCTGACGACGGGCGAGGCATCCTCTCCGCCCATCTTCATTCGGATGGAAGCCTCTGGGACTTGATCTGCGTCCCGGGCGGCGGCTCCCGCATGCCCCCCTCCGAGAAGATGCTTGCCGAAGGGTTGCAGTATCTCAAGATGAAGGGCAACGAGACCTTCAAGGTCGCCGTCAAGACCCTGGAGGAAGGAGCCCGCGAGGCGCTGTCTGCCAACAACTTGTCCGTCGAGGACCTGGCCTTGTACGTCCCGCACCAGGCCAATATCAGGATCATCAAGGCGGTGGCCAATCGGCTGGGCCTGCCGATGGAGAAGGTGGTGCTCAACCTGGATCGATACGGCAACACCTCGGCGGCTTCGATCCCGCTGGCGTTGGATGAGGCGGTGCGGGCCGGCCGGGTCAAGCCGGGCGACGCGCTCTTGATGGAAGCCTTTGGGGCCGGCTTGACCTGGGCCTCCGCGGTGATTCGTTGGTAAGGTAAGAAGCTGTCAGCTATCAGCGGTCAGCTCTCGGGCGTCAGCGAACGGATTTCGTGAGGCCAGCTTAAGGCTGAAAGCGGATGGCTAATAGCTGAAAGCTTCCGAGGATTTTTCTCGTTGACATTGGAAAACAAATTCCTCATATCATACCCCGCGGTGCGCCTGTCGGAAGGTCCCTTCGTGGCGACGCGAAAGGACGCAGAGAGCGTCGTTTACGCGACGCAGTCGCCATGGTGATGCTCCAACAGGCGCCGCAGACTTCCGGGGTGGGGTTGGTCTTTCCCGGCCAGGGGTCGCAATCGGTCGGGATGGGGCGGGCGCTGTACGACGCCTACCCGGTTGTCCGGACGGTGTATGAGGAAGCGGGGGCAGTCCTTGGGTACGACGTGGCCGCGCTCTGCTTCGAGGGACCGGCCGACCGTCTGAATCTGACCGAATACACGCAGCCTGCCCTGCTCACGGCCAGCATTGCGGCTCTTCGTCTCCTCGAACCGCTCGATCTCCGGCCCCTTGTTGTGGCCGGACACAGTCTCGGCGAGTACTCGGCTCTGGCGGCGGCCAAGGGGCTGACGTTCGGCTCAGCCGTGTCGCTGGTGCAAAAACGGGCGCGCTACATGGCGGAGGCCGTGACGCCGGGCAGCGGGCTGGTGGCCGCGATTCTTGGACTGGACGAAGGCGGTGTAGAGGAAGCCTGCCGCGAAGCCGCGGCGTTTGGGATCGTGGCTCCGGCCAACTTCAATTGCCCAGGTCAGGTTGTGATCGCGGGCGAGAAGGCGGCCGTCGAGAAAGCGATCGAGCTGGCCAAGGCCAAGGGATGTCGAAAAGCGATCCTCTTGCCGGTCAGCGTGCCGGTCCACACGCCGCTCATGCAGAGGGCGGCGGATCGGCTGGCTGCCGACGTGGCGGCTGTCCATTGGTCGGATTTGACGGTGCCGATGGTCAATAATGCCGACGCCAAACCCTTGAGGTCGGCGGCGGATGTGCAGGCCTCGTTGATCAGGCAACTGCCTTCTCCCGTGCGGTGGGAACAATCGGTCAAGGTGATGAGCAGCCTGGGCGTGACGACCTTTCTTGAAGTCGGACCAGGGACGGTCTTGACGGGCTTGATCAAGCGTATCGTGCCCGAGGCGGCAACCTTGAATGTGCAGGACCCGAAGTCGCTGGACGCCACCCTGAAGGCGTTATCCGTTACTCGTCACTCGTAATTCGTAAAAAACGAATGACGGATGACGAATAACGAATGACGGAGCGGATATGTCGTTGGCAGGCAAGATCGCGATCGTCACCGGCGCAGCCCAGGGGATCGGACGGGCCATTGCCGAGACCTTGGCGCGGCACGGGGCCGACATCGTGGTGGCCGACCTGGACCCGGGGCGGTCGCAGGAGACGGTTGCGGCGATCACCCAGTTGGGCCGGAAAGCGTTGAACGTCAAGGTCAACGTGGCGGATTGGAACGACGCCAAGGCGATGGTCGATCAGGTTCTCAAGGAGTGGGGAACGGTGGACATTCTGGTCAACAACGCCGGCATTACGCGGGACGGCTTGCTGGTCAGGATGAAAGAAGAAGACTGGAACCTGGTCCTGCAGGTGAACCTGAACGGGACCTTCCACTGCACGAAGGCCGTGCTCCAGCCCATGACCAAGCAACGCTACGGGCGGATCGTGAACATCGCTTCGATCGTCGGCGCGATGGGGAACGCGGGGCAGGCCAACTATGCGGCCTCCAAAGCGGCGGTGATCGGATTGACGAAGACCGTGGCCAGGGAATATGCAAGCCGCAACGTGACGGTGAACGCGGTCGCGCCGGGCTTCATCGACACGGCGATGACCCAGGGGCTTCCGGCGGAGGTGAAGGAGACACTCCAGAAGCAGATTCCCCTGGGCCGGTTGGGCCAGCCGGCTGATGTCGCAGAGGCGGTGTGTTTCCTGGTGTCCGATGCGGCCGGCTACATCACGGGGCAGGTGCTGCACGTCAATGGCGGCATGTTGATGGTGTGATCAAGAAGAGCTGATAGCTGATCATGATGAGTCGGTTGACCGTCGGCTATCTGTCATAAGCTCTTTGGAAAGGAGGGTGCGATGGGGGAGGAGGTGAAGAAACCGATGGCGGTGGAGGATCGGATCAAGAAGATCATCGCCGAGCAGCTGGGGGTCGAGGAGGACGAGGTCGTCCCGGAGGCGTCCTTTGTCGATGACCTCGGGGCGGACTCGCTCGATACCGTCGAGCTCGTGATGGCTTTTGAAGAGGAGTTCGATATCGAAATTCCCGATGAGGATGCCGAGAAGATCCTCACGGTGGGACGGGCCATGGAGTACATCAAGGAGAAAATGTAACGCGCAGGCGGCGTCACGATGAGCGAGCGTTCGACAAGACGAGTGGTGGTGACCGGGCTGGGGGTGATCACGCCCCTGGGGACCGGCCTGGAGAAGACCTGGAGCGCGCTCTGCGCCGCGACCTCTGGCATCACCCGCATCACCCGGTTCGATCCGGCCGAGCTTCCCGTCCAAATCGCCGGCGAGGTGAAGGATTTCGACCCCGCTTCCTTCATCGAAAAAAAAGAAATCAAGAAAATGGACACGTTCATCCACTATGCCGTCGGCGCCAGCCAGATGGCGGCGGATGATGCGGGGCTGAAAGTCACCGGCGAGAACGCCGAGCGTGTCGGCGTCTACATCGGGGCCGGGATCGGCGGCCTTCCCGGCATCGAGCACTACCATAAAATATTGCTCGAGAAAGGGGCCGATCGGGTTTCCCCCTTCTTCATTCCTATGGTGATCATTAATTTGGCGCCCGGCCAGGTGGCCATCCGGCTGGGGGCGCGGGGCCCCAACTCCTGCGCCGTCACGGCCTGCGCGACCGGCAACCACTGCATCGGGGATGCATTCCGCATCATTCAGCGTGGCGAGGCGGATGTGATGCTGGCGGGCGGCACGGAAGCGGCGATCACGCCGCTGACGGTGGCCGGCTTTGCGTCGGCCAGGGCCCTGTCCCGCCGCAACAACGAGCCTGCCCGTGCCAGCCGGCCCTTCGACAAAGACCGGGATGGTTTCGTGCTCGGGGAGGGCGCGGGCGTGCTGGTGCTGGAAGAACTGGAAACGGCCAGGCGTCGCGGGGCGCGGGTGTATGCGGAAATCGTGGGCTATGCCATGAACAGCGACGCCTACCACATCACCGCACCGCCGGATGACGGGGAAGGCGCAGTCCGTTGCATGGAGCTGGCGATCAAGGACGCGGGCATTTCAAAAGAAGACGTCGGGTACATCAACGCCCACGGCACCTCCACCTTCGCCGATAAGATCGAGACCCATGCGATCAAACAGGTGTTCGGCGAGCGCGCTTATCGAATCCCCGTCAGCTCGACCAAGTCCATGACCGGCCACCTGTTGGGAGCCGCCGGCGGGATCGAAGCGGTCTTCAGCGTCCTGGCGATCCATCGCGGCGTGCTGCCCCCGACCATGAATCTGGAACAGCCGGATCCGGAGTGCGACCTCGACTATATTCCGGGCAAGGCGCGCGAGGCGTCCGTGAAGGTGGTGCTTTCCAACTCCTTCGGTTTCGGCGGCGTCAACGCCTGCATCCTGTTCAAGCGACTGGCAGACTGTTGAAAACCATTTTGTTACCTGGAAAGACCGAACGCAGGAGATCACGGACGGGAACAGAATTGCTCTCAGGATGGTCAAAAAGGCCGTCCAGCGCGGCCGCAGCAAGCGAGGAGGCGAAGGCGTACTCTTTGCGGTACGTTGAGCCTCTGAGCACCGCGATCACCCGCCAAGCGGGTACCCGGCTGGCGGACTTTTTCAACATCCTGCTGGATTCCTGAACGCCGACCTGACTAGAGGGCCGATACCGAACACGATGGCTCGTTCCTTGACCGACGTGACACAGCAGGTGATCGGCTACCGGTTCCACCAGCCCAAGCTCCTCGAAGAAGCCCTCACCCATAAGTCCTACGTCAACGAAAGCAAGAGCGCAGGCAGGGAACAGAGCAGCCAAGACAACGAGCGGCTGGAGTTCCTGGGTGATGCGGTCCTATCGCTCATCATCAGCGAGCACCTGGCCACGACTTGTCCTGGGTCGACCGAGGGCGAACTCTCCAAGCTGAAAGCCCGACTTGTCAGCGAAGCCTCGCTGGCGACCGCGGCCCGCGCCCTGGAGCTCGGCGGTCTGCTCCGGTTGGGACGCGGCGAAGAGCTGACGCAGGGGCGCGAGAAGAGCTCACTGTTGGCCAACGCGCTGGAAGCTCTCATCGCGGCCGTCTATGTGGATGGGGGGTTGGAGGAGGCGCGAGCGTTCACCCTTCGGGTATTCGGCGAGGATCTCGAGAAGGTCCAGGAGGTCAACGGGGCGGGGGGCGGCGACCACAAGACCCAGCTTCAGGAGTGGTGCCAGAAGCGATTCGAGACCTTGCCTCAGTATGTCGTGACGCGGGAATCAGGACCGGATCACCGGAAGACTTTCGAGATTCAGGTTGTCATCAAGGGAGAGGCCTTCGGGACGGGAGCCGGGCGGACGAAAAAAGAAGCGGAGCAAATGGCCGCGCGGCAAACGCTTGAACAGGTAAGGCGTGAAGAGTGAATCGTGAGGCGTGAAACGTAGAGAAGGAGGCTGGTGATGTTGGGAAGAAACGAGCCACAAGGAACGATGTTTATGGTCGTTGTCTATGCGGCGCTGGCGACTGTGCTGGGTGGCTGGCCGAGTTTCGCGTTGGCTGCGGAGAAAGGGGCGCCCCCGCCGGCGCCGCAGGCCGGGCCGAAAAAAGAGTCCAGAGCGATCATCAAGACCAAGTTCGGCGAGATGGAGATCAAGTTCTATCCGGATCTGGCGCCCAAGCACGTCGAGAACTTTCTCAAGCTGGCCAAGTCGGGCTTTTACAACGGGACGATCTTTCATCGCGTGATTCCGAACTTCATGATCCAGGGCGGCGATCCCAACACCAAGGATTTCGCCAAAAAGGACAGCTACGGTCAGGGCGGCCCCGGCTACGGCGTCAAGGCCGAGTTCAACGAGACCCCTCACAAGAGAGGGATCGTGTCGATGGCCCGGGCGTCGGATCCGGATACCGCCGGCTCGCAATTTTTCATCGTGGTCGAGAATTCTTTTTTTCTGGATCGTAAATACACGGCCTTCGGTGAAGTGGTGCGGGGGATGGGCGTGGCGGACAAGATCGTGAACTTGCCGCGCGATGAGAAGGACAACCCCAAGGAACGAGTCGAGATGACCGTTACGATCGTTGAATAACCATGGAGAAGGAACGGCTCATGTGGAGAACGTTGATGCTTGGTCTGTGTCTAGCGGGGCTTGTAAGCGGATGCGTGCACCAGGAAGCCTATGACAAAATCGTGGCGCGGAATGGCCGTCCCACCGAGCTGACCCAGAACGAGAAGACCATCACGGCCACCTGGGGGACGGGACCGGATAAGAACTGGGTCACTGTTGATAAACAGACACAGCGTATCGTGGATAGCAGCGAAAACAGCAAATTCCGTTGCCGCTATTTAGGCTTCTGCGAGTTCGAACGGTAGGCTGGAGTGGAAATGAGCTGGCGGTTGGTCTCCCTTCTGTGCTCGCAGAGCGCGCACACCTCGGAAGAGTGCTCGCTCGATGCGCGCAGTTGAAGGCAGACCAAACCGCCGCTCGAAGGGGGGAAATGGGGTGGAGCGGGCTGTGCTTGCTTCGTGAAGGGGCGCGTCCCCGTGGAAGTAAGCCTGTTATCCGCCTCAGCTATTCGCTATCGGCTCTTGCGGCTCTTAGCGGTGGGTCAGTGCCGGCAGGTGTGGTCGTGGGTGTGATGGTGGCCGGCGTGCAGGCGCCCCGGCGGTTCAACTGGGCTGGGGCTCGGCGTGAACTGGCCTGGCAGGACGATCCGGCCGCCTTCCCCCCGCTTGGCAAGCTGTTCGGCCACGTCCGGGTGGTACGTTTTGATGTAGCCGATCAGGCCGGTCAGAAAGCGCTGCGATTGGAGCCCTCCGCCTGACAACTCGGTGATAAGCTTCAACGCCCGATCGAGCACGTCGGTTGCGGTCGATGAGTTAAGGGCCTGTTGCGGCTGCTGTTTGGCGAAGGTCTCGTATTCCTTCTTGAGATGCTCCGCGAAGACCGGCAGGGGAGCGGCCGGGATGTGGAGCGGGCTGAGGGTTCGCCGGAGCGCCTGGACTGCCGCGATCACCTCGCCGTCCTGCCCGTCTCGCCGACCCTGAAAATAGCTGAACGTGACGACCTCGATCAAGTTGAAGAGCGCGGCTGCCTTCTCCCCTCCCAGCTCGAACACGTCCTTGTAGAAGTCCCGGCGCACCAGCGCAAACCGCTCGCCGGCCCGCTTCTGCTGGTAGTCGCTGTTCGGGTCGAGGTACACGCAGTCGGGCGGACAGGCGATCCGGACCACCCGATGCTCGCCGCAGCACTGGCTGCAGATCAGACCGCCGCTCTGGCTCCCGAACGCGGGGCAGGGTCGCTTGCCCTTCCGCTCATGACAATAGACGCATTTGCTCATGGTGATCCTTTCGAATCCTTCCTGCTAGTGCCGTTCAGATTATTTTGCCACAGCGTTCACCCCCTCACCTTTGTCCTCTCTCCCTTGAAGGGGGAGAGGGGAGGGTGAGGGGGAAACGAGCGGACTTGGCGCATCAAGTTAGAGCAGCGCTAGCGGTGCTATTTTGAGCCGTCGTTGGGCTTGCTTTCGCGCGGGCCGGTGAACCCGTAGTCGGCCAGCGTGCGCTTCTTCTTGCCTGACTTCACGGGCGACTCCAGCCCGTTCATCTCGGCCGCATTCCCGTAATGGTACGGCACGAGGATCAGGTGATTCTCCCGGTCCACGCCGATGTCGGCGGGAGAGGGGAGGTATTCGGCGATCACGTCGAAATGACGGTCGGGCCTCATGCGCCAGACCTTGCCGGCGGTGAAGTCCGCGACGTAGAGGTTCCCCCAACTGTCGAAATCCACCCCATTGAGGTTGTGGAAGCGGGAGGAAAAGAATCCATTGGACACGAGCTCGGTGACCTTCCCGTCCAGGCTTACCTCCAGGATCTTGCCCTTGTTCCAGCTTGCGACGATGAGGTGTCCGGTTTTGGGATGGAGTGCTAGGCCGCGCGGCCCGGCCAGCGCCTGGTCTCGCACGAGCACCGAGACCGCATGCTGCTTGGTCGTGTCGATCCGATAAATCGTGTCGGCGTCCGTGTCCGAGGCATAGAGCAGCCCTTGGCTGTCGGCGACCAGGTCGGCCAGCGCCACGCTCCGGCCGTTTGGGGACGGCTGGCTGGCGAAGGAGACCGTGACGAGGGCCCGGCCGGTCTCCTTATCGAACCCCCGCAGGGCATCCAAGTCAACCACGTAGAGGGTCCGGTTGACGATGGCCATGCCTTTGGGGGCGTGGAGGATGATGTCCCCCTGGCCGCCGTGGATGAATTGGAGGTTGGTCACGGTGCCGGTCTGGTCCAGCTTGGTGATGAAGCCGTTGTTGTCCTTGATGTCCGGGTCGCCGTTGGCGTTGGAGATGAAGTATTGCTTGCCCGAGGGATCGGCCAAGAAGCTCTCAGGAGCCTGGAGGCCGGTGACCTGAAGGGCGTCAGCGGAAGGAGGCGCTCCGAGCGAACCGAGGCTCCAGAGCGCGGCGATCAGAAGGGATTGCCGCAAGAACGTCGATGGTCGGTGAAAAACCGTGTGCTGGTGCATCAGGGTGCGCGGTTCCCGCGCAGAAACCGCGTGGGTGGCTTGTTGGGTGCGCAGTTGATTATGATACGGTTTAGCGCCGTTGCAATAGTTGAATGTCACGAGGGCTGATGGATGGCATCGTAATGGACGGATCGGGGTCTGTCAAGGAAGCCTGAACAGCGTGAGGGTTAAGCGGAGGAGCAAGCAATGGAAACCAGAGACAAAGATGTGAAGAGAGATCATACAGAACAGACGCTGAGGTCATTCGGATCCTGGAGCATAGCACCCTGGTTCTGGGGACTGATAGTGCTCTCCTTGGCCGTGGTGCTCCCGGCTCAGGCAGAAAGCCAAAGCCAGCCGGCAACTGAGTCGGGGCGGTTCGTGCTGGCGTTGGGGGGCGAAGCAGTCAAAGACCAGAAGACCGGCCTTCTTTGGGAGCAGGCGCCCGATTCATTTCACGGCGTCTGGAGCGAGGCGCCGGGCCATTGCCGCGCCAAGACAGTCGGCGGGAAGCAGGGCTGGCGGGTTCCCACGGTGCAAGAACTCTCCGGCCTGATCGACCGGTCCCGGCATGACCCGGCCCTGCCGGAAGGCCACCCGTTTTCCAATATCAAGTCGGCTATCTACTGGACGGCGACTCCGTCCCCGACGGACGACATCGTCGCCTGGCAGGTGAGTTTCTTCTCAGGGGAGCCTGTGACCGATCAGAAATCCGGAATGCGCCGCGTCTGGTGTGTGCTGGGAGGGATTGAGCAGCCTCAGGCCCGATAGCCGGATGCCGTGGACCGGCTCGTTTTCAGTGCACGTGTTTACGCGACGAATCGCTCAAAGTTCGACTAGGCGTCTGCGGCTGCAAGTCGAGCGGTCCGCTTGACGAGCATTGAAACGCCCTGCTATTGTTCAGCGCTTTCCAAGCGTAAAGCTGTCAGCTTTCAGCCTTCAGCTATCAGCGTTTTCTCTGTGCGGGTTGGCTGAATGCTGACGGCTGATCGCTGAGCGCTTCTTTGAAGGAGGGTGAGGTGGCGGCACGATTGATTGACGGCAAAGCCCTGGCGCAGACGATCCGGGAGCGAATTGCGAAGGAGTCGGCGGACTTACATGCACAAACGGGCATCCGGCCAGGCCTTGCGGCCATCCTGGTGGGGGACGATCCGGCCTCCGCTCTGTACGTCCGGAGCAAACAGAAGGCTTGTGACGCAGCGGGCATCTATGTGGCCGATCACAAGCTCCCCGCTTCGACGACCCAGGCCGACCTGCTGGCGCTGATCGAGAAGATGAATGCGGACCCAAAGATTCACGGCATCCTCGTCCAGCTCCCTCTTCCCAAGCAGATCGACAGCAAAGTTGTCCTGGATGCGGTGTCGCCGGCCAAGGATGCGGACGGATTCCACCCCTATAACGTCGGACGGTTGGTGGAAGGGAATCCACTGTTTACACCCTGCACCCCCAAGGGCATCATCAAAATGATCGAATCCACCGGCGTGGCCATCGAGGGCAAGCGGGCGGTGGTGGTGGGGCGCAGCAACATCGTGGGCAAGCCGGCTTCGCTCCTGCTGCTGCACCGGCATGCCACGGTCACGGTCTGCCACAGCAAGACCAAAGACCTCCCCGCTGTCTGCCGGGAGGCGGAGATCCTGGTGGTGGCGATCGGCAAAGCCAAGTTCGTGACTGCCGACATGGTGCGGGAGGGTGCGATGGTCATCGACGTGGGCTCCAACCGCTTGGAAGACGGCACCTTCGTCGGCGATGTGGACTTCGGACCGGTCAGCCAGAAGGCCGGCTGGATCTCGCCGGTGCCGGGCGGGGTCGGACCCATGACGATTGCGATGCTCCTGGACAATACCCTGGAGTCGGCCAAGCGGACCGCGGGGGCAGGGTAAGGCGTGAGGGGTGAGGCGTAAGACGTGGGAGGGGGAGTGATGCAAGGGCCACGACGGCTGCGAGAGACGCTGGATCGGGGGACCTTCGCCGTCACGGTGGAGTACAACCCGCCCAAGGGCACGAACGTGACGGCGCTGTTGGCCAGCGCCAAGAGCCTGGTGGGGCGCGTCCACGGCGTCAACGTCACCGACAATACGGCGGCAATCATGCGGGCCAGCTCCCTCTCGATCTGTCGGCTGCTCTACGAGATGGGGCATGATCCGGTCATGCAGATGACCTGTCGGGACCGCAACAGGCTGGGCATCCAGTCGGACCTGCTGGGGGCGCATCTCCTGGGCATCCGGAACATCCTCTGCCTCACCGGCGACTATCCGACTGTGGGGGACCACAAGGACGCCAAGCCCGTGTACGATCTGGACTCGGTGCAGATCATGCAG
>VGXG01000045.1 GCA_016873395.1 Nitrospira sp.
CGGCCTCCTTGGCCATGTTGGCCATCATGGTGCCTTGGCGCACTTCCGCATCCATACCCGCTTCGAACGGCGTGGACATGGCGAAGACTCCCTGGACCCCCTGCAAGGCGTCCCACAGGCTGTCCTTGTCGGTGAGGTCGCCCTTGAAGACGGCCGCTCCGGCCTTAGTTAATTTGGCAGCCTTGTCCGGGTTCCTGGTCAGAACCCGGACTTTCTGTCCTTGCCGCAACAGACTCATGGCGACGGCGCCGCCCTGCTGCCCGGTAGCTCCTGTTACGAGAATCGTCTTGGCCTGGGTTGCCATCACAACACCTCCTGCGGATTGTTCTCCGCCAAGCTTCCCGGTCCCTGGTTAAAGGCGCAGCGGCTTGATCGGCGAGAGTACCGCCGACGGATCATTCTTCCAGATCGCCTCATCAGCATCAACATAGAGTTCTACTTTGTTGCCGTCCGGATCCTGGAGGTACAGGCTTTGGCTCACCGTATGGTCGCTCATGCCGCTGATGCCGATCCCGGCCTCTTCCAATTCCCTCTTGGCCGCCCGAAGCTCTTCCAGACTCTCTCCGATCTTGATCCCGATGTGGTAGAGCCCAAGGCGGTGGCCTGTCGGTGGTCTGGGTGCGTCTCCTACTTCAATCAACAACAGCTCGTGATGGGTCCGACCAGAAGTCAGCGCGGAGGCTTTCCCGCCGAAGATTCGTCTGACCTCCCGGAATCCCAGCAGGTCCCGGTAGAAAGCCAGCGAACGCTCAAGACTCCTGACGTAAAAGACGACGTGGCCGAGATAGTGGGCTTTCACTGGTTCACCCCTTCAACATGACGCCGGCCTTCTGGACTTCCTGATACGGGAGCAGCCAGACGAGCGACTCGTCATGGAGGTCTCCCACCTGGATGCGGTTGCCCCAGGGGTCCCGGAAGTCGCAGCGAAAGCCGGGGATCGGCTTGAGCCCATACTTCCTGGTGATCTTTTTCCGGACCTCCTTGACCTGCGCGGCATCCCGCACGATCAGGCCGAAATGCTTCACTCTGTCCGGCTGGAGCTTGTCCACTTCGAAGATCGCCATGAACTGGTGCTCGCCCAGCTTACACCAGGCCGCTCCTTCTCCGCCCCGGAGCATTTTCAGGCCGAACACGTCCGAGTAGAACTTCACGGCCTTCCTGGCGTCATCCACCTCAATGACCACGTGATTGCATCCATAGACTTGGACCGCCATGGCTCGCGCTCCTCGTTTAGTGAGTTTCCCAAATCAGGACTTCGGCTCCCGCCGCGGCATCGACCTTCAACTGTCTGGCTCCCGCCGCGCGAAGACGCGCGGCGTCTCCGACATTCAACGGTCCCACGCCCTCAAGGTCGGCGCCGCCTTTGGCTATGTATAGGTGCACATGTTGCGCATCAGGTACCGACACGGTTTCCCCCGGCTTCAGCCGCCCAGCCCAGAGCACGGCGCCTTTTTGCCGAATCGAAATCGCGGCATCGTTTCCCCGTCCTGAGGCAATGGGGACCAGCCCTCCACGGTTCAGCTCAGCCGTGACGTCACGCTGCTCATAGCCGGGAGTGATACGCTCGGTATCGGGAAGCACCCACATCTGGATCAGATGCAGGTCTGTATCATGCCGGGGGTTCATCTCGGAATGCCAGATCCCGGTGCCCGCGCTCATCCGCTGAGCCAAGCCTGGATGGATGATACCGCGATTTCCTTCTGAGTCCTTATGCTCCACTTCCCCTTCCAACACCCATGTCATGATCTCCATGTCTTGGTGCGGATGAGTGCGAAATCCCGTGCCGGCCTTGATGATGTCGTCGTTGCTCACCAGCAGCAGCCCGTGATGGGTATTGTTCGGGGCATAGTGATGCGCAAAGCTGAAGCTGTGCCAGGAGTCGAGCCAGCCGATCTTCGTGTGGAATCGCTCGTTTGCGCGACGGATCTCAACGATGGGTCCGGACATCATCTTGGTCCTTCCGGCCGGTACGGGCCGCGCTCTCTCACCTTCCTGCGGAGCTATAATAGTTCTAGTTAGAACCAAAGTCAAGCCGGGCGGCGACAATCGGCTTGCAGCGGATCATTACTTTGTGGCCATTGCCGGGCCGGCTGCGCTACAATGGCGCCATGAGACACCGGATCAAAACTGCGGAGGATCTCGCCTGGCTGCTGGAGCACACGCAGGCCTTCCAGGGCGGCCAGGTGACCGACCTACACATCCGTAAGCAACGGCTGTTCGACGACCTGTCGGGCCGGGAGGTCACGGTGGGGACCGTCATCACCGCCGTGATCCGCTACGAGCCGGCGATCCGGGTGGCGGGCGGGTTCCAGGCCGTCACCCGCGTGGCCAGGCTCAGCATGGTCGGCGCGACCGACTTCTCGATTTTCGAGCAGGAGGGCGCGGATTTTTCGGGGCTCGGGGTGATCCACGCCGAGGCGTCGGGAGGACGGCTGCGGTTCTGGTTCGACCCCCACGGAGAGCTCTACGTGATCTGCGACGAAGCGGAGCTCGAGGAAGTGTCGGCGCCGGGACAGGCCGGGCTGATCCGAAGCGGCATGACGGAGTGGACGTTTCAGGCGCCGGTCGGGGAACTGCCGGCGGCGGCCTGGTTTCTGGACTGCCTCGACCGGGCAGGGCTCCCCTGTGCCTGGCGGACGGTCAAGCGGTCGGCTACCTCACATCCGGCGCTGCGTTGGGAAGGACACCTGGTTCCAGCCTCTGGGCAGCGTCTCTCACGGGGAGGCCGCGACAAGCCCCTCAGCGGCGGCGTGCACGTCCAAGCCTTCGGTCCGCTGGACGGTTGCGACTTCGTGATCTCCATCCGGGCGTCAACTCCTCATGAAGGTCCGGCCTGCCGGCTGCTGTTAATCCTTGCCGACCTCATCGCCCGCAGATTCGAAGGGACGTGCCTGGCCGGCAACCAGATCATGGGCGGACAAGAATGGCTTGGGGATCACGGCCTGGAGAGGGCCATGGGGCGCCTGAACAACCAGGCCTAGCGGTCAGGTTGGATCAAGCTTGGTGAAGCGGAGGACCGGAGCCGTTCTTCCTGTTCACACACTCGACGAGGTGCCAGAACCGCAGAGGGTTGACCTTTTCCTCCCGCGCGACCAGCAGCGACGTCCCTTCCAGCACGTGATGCAGGGCCAGATCGGTTCGGAACCCGATGTGCTTGCACAGCGGGGAGATCACCTTTTCGACCGCGGCGATCACCTTGTTCCCGTTGCTAAAATGGTTCAGCATGATGATCCGCCCTCCCGGTCGGCAGACGCGAATCATCTCCGTGACCACCCGGCGATAATCCGGCACCGCTGTCACGACATAGGCGGCCATGATGGTGTCGAACGTGTCGTCAGAAAACTCCATCTGGCCTGCGTCCATGCGGGCCAACTCGACGTGTTCCAGGTCATGGGCTCGCACCCGCGCGCGCGCCTTCTCCAGCATCCCGGAGGACAGATCGATGCCGACCACCTTGCAGTGCCGGGGGTAGAGGGGTAGCGAGAGTCCCGTGCCGACGCCGACTTCCAGGATCTGCTCGCCCTGTCGGACATTCAACCGACGGACCGCCGACTCGCGTGACTCGTGGAAGATCCTGCCGAAAATCTGGTCGTAGACGGCCGCGTAGTTCGAGTAGACCCGCTCGACTTTCTGTAAATCCATAGGCCCTCTGTCCCTCCACCGTACTATTCCGTCCTCGGCGGCCAGAGGCCGACTCGAGGGGCTTGCCAACGACGTGAGCGGGGAGGCTGACCTGAGGCGGGAATCCCTGAACAAAGGACTATGAAGAAAGGCCCGCCTGAGCAAAAAACGGGGTTACTCTAACGAAGTTCTTTCAAAGAGTCAATCGACTTGCGCAGAGGGGCGGCCAGTGCCGCGTGGCCAGAGGTTTCACCATCGCTTCGTGCCCGGACGCGGTTTCAATTTTCCCTCTATTTCAGAGAGGTGGCCAGACCGTCTTTGACTGCGCGCGTCACCACCCGTTGCACTTGGATGAGCAACAGGTACCCGGGGCCTCCCGACCCTTTTACCTTGCCTTCATACTTTTCCTAACAGGGGGCAGCTGGGCCATCCTTTAGTGCGCGCATCGAGGGAGCACATTCTGATCGTGCGGCCTCTGCGAGCAAGAAGGATGGTCCGGCTGCTCCCTCGCCGTCCTTCCGAGGCCGCGCGTTGCGCGAGCACGAAGGGCGGTCTGGACCACCTCTCCCCATCCCTTCCGATCTTCGGATCGGCATGGTATCGTACCGGCTCTATGCTGCTGGCCGGATTGTTCGCGGGAGTCCTCTTTATCGCGCTGGTGTTGGGTGACTGGCTGCAGTTCACCAGCCTGACAGTCCAGGCCGCTCGATACGGGTGCCGCATTGCGCGGGTGGAGGACCGCTTGCCCCTCGCGTCCCTGGAGAAGGTGATGGCGCAATTCGGTGGCAACGGTCTGCTCCAACTGCCCAACGGCGCCGCGCGCCTGTTCCCGGACGAGCGGCAGCTGCTCTTGCGCCCCCAGCGTCGATTCCGGACCGCCTGGCCCATGAAAGGCTCGATTGAGTTGAGACAGGATGGGAAGACGACGACACTGGTCTGCAGCAAGTTGATTCCCTGGTCGTCGGCCATCCTGACCCTCCTCTGGTTCCTCACGGTCGGGATCGGCACGCTGACCTTCGCGATCCTGTACCTGGCCGATGGAGGCCTCTCCTCGTTCACTGGCATGCTGATGGGGCTGGGCATCCTCGGTATCGGGCTGTTGGTGGTGGCGTTCGGCCTCGTCACCATCGCCTTGGCTTATCGGCTGGAGAACCACCGGCTCATGCAGGCCTACCAGGACCTGCGGGCCGCCATCGAGCGGATGCGAGGGCCTTCGCCAAGCGAGGACATCACGACGAGGCCTGACGCCGGCGGGAAAGACTGACAAACGTGAGGGCGGACAGCATGGCCACTCCCGCACCGAACCAGAATGGTGCGGCCGGTCCGATGTGGTCCCACAGAAGCCCGGCGATCAGGCTCGCCGGCAGAATCGCCGCGCCCACGACCAGGTGAAAAAGGCCGAACCCCGTGGCCTTCCGTTCCTCAGGGACAAGCGTGGCCAGGTAGGCTCGCTGCACTCCGTCCGTCAGCCCCATATAGCTCCCATGGAGCGCGAACAAGGCGGCGACCTGCCAGGGGATTGTGGCCAACGCAAACCCGGCATACACGCCCGCGAACAGGCCGAACCCGCCCACGATCACACGCCGCTTGCCGACCCGATCTGCCAGCATGCCGCCCGGAATTGACACCAGCGCATAGACGGCATTGAAGACCAGGTAGATCCCGGATATCTGGGCTGAGCTCATCCCCACCTGTTCGGCTTTGAGAATCAGGAACGCATGACTGAAATTGCCCAAAGAGAACAGACCGATGACCAGAAGGAATCCCTGAAAGCTCGGATCGAAACCCCGGAGGGACCACGAGAAGCTCGACCGTGTCATGGACGACGGCCCATCGGCTGAGATGAACAAGACAATCAGCGCAACAGCGAGCATGCCCGGGAGAATGGACAACCAGAAGACCAGGCGATAGTCGGCTGACCAGGCAGCCAGAATCAGGAGAGCCACGGCCGGTCCGACGATGGCACCTGCCGTATCCAGCGCCCGATGGAAGCCGAAGGCCAACCCCCACCGCTCCGGCGGGGCGGAGCCTGCGATGATGGCATCTCGGGGAGCCGTCCTGATTCCCTTGCCGATCCGGTCGGTGAAACGGGCCGCCAGCACCATGCCCCATCCTGTCGCCAGCGCCAGCACAGGACGGGAAGCCACGGAGGTGGCGTAGCCGATCCCCATCAGCAGCTTGTTTTTGCCAAAGCGGTCAGCCAGCACGCCGGAGAACAATTTGAGTATGCTCGCACTGGCTTCGGCGATCCCCTCGATCACGCCCACCACCGACTTGCTGGCGCCGAGCGTGGACGAGAGGAACAAAGGGACGAGGGGGTACACCATTTCAGAGCTGACGTCCATGAAAAAGCTGACCCAGCCCGTGATCCAGACGTTTCGTGGCAGCCGGCTTTTCATAATCAGGCGAAGATGGGCGTGGTGGAGTCCGCAACGCTCACATGAAGCTTCATGGCCTTACGGCCGTGGTTTCTCTTGTTTCACGCTTCGCATGAGCCATCTCGCGGTTCCCTTCTCTCACCCCACCCTCTCAGGTGGAGAACTCACGCTGGATTAGAGTCAGCCGTCGACCAAGTCAAGAAAGAAATGACGGGAGCGGATCAGGAGAGGAAGGCATCGAGGAAGGGCTTGTACTCGCCGGGGAGATCCACCTGGCCGGAGCGAACCAGGCCGGCGATGATGCCCCGATGCTTTTGGCTCAATCCTGACTCGATGAAAGCCGCCCGGTACTGAGCCCACCGGAGGGAAGGGTCCGCAACAATCTTCGCCCGTTCCTCCGGCGTCATGGCTTTGAGGGTGGCGGTCAGGTGCGCGAGCGCTTTCTCGACGCTGTGGTAGGGCGGCGCGAGCTTCAGCTTCGCATAGAAGATGCCCAGGTGACGGCGGAACTCACTCCCGAGCGCCTGAATCTGCGGATCATCGGCCATCGTCGGCAAGATACCGCATCGCACGGACCGGAGCAAGGAGCAGGCGTGGGAGAGTGCTCCAGACGCACCCTTCGTGCTCGCGCCACGCGCGGCCTCAGAAGGCCCGGGTACCCGTTGCTCTTCAAATGCAATGGGTGATGACGCGCGCAGTCAAGGGCGGCCTGGAGCACTCTCTGAAGAAAAGGGTACAAGATAGAAAGAAGTTGGAACGGAGCCAGCGGCTGGCTTATGGTATGATCCGCCGATGCCAACCCAACATCTGCCCCCCTCATCAACGCGCGAGCGCCTGAAGGAGACTGCCCTCGAGGCGGCCAGGACCGCCGCCGCAATCCTCAGCGAATATGCCCGCACCGGGTTTCGCGTGGAATACAAGGACCAGGTGAACCTGGTCACGGACGCGGACCGGCGCTCGGAGCAGGCCGTGATTGACGTGATCCGCAAGTCGTTTCCCGAGCACCGGATTCTGGCGGAGGAGCGGGGCCAGCAGGCGGGCAGCGACCACGAGTACCAGTGGGTGATCGACCCGCTGGACGGCACCACCAACTTCGCGCACGGCTACCCGGCCTACTGCGTGTCCATCGGGGTAGCATACCGGGGCGCTCCGATCCTGGGGGTGGTCCTGGACCCGACCCGCCAAGAACTCTTTACGGCTGAAGCCGGTCAGGGCGCCTTCCTGAACGGGACACCGCTGCACGTGTCACGTACCGGCTCGCTCGACCGTTCCCTGCTGGTCACCGGCTTTGCCTACGACATCAGGGAAAGTCCGCAGAACAACCTCGATCACTTTTCTCACTTTGCCCTCAAGGCCCAAGGCGTGCGCCGGACCGGCACCGCTGCGCTGGACCTCTCCTACGTGGCGGCCGGACGCTTCGACGGCTTCTGGGAGCTGAAGCTCCACCCCTGGGATACGGCGGCCGGGCTGGTCATCGTCCTGGAGGCGGGCGGGCGCGTGACGGGATTCAAAGGCGAGCCCTTTTCGATCGATCAGCCGGCGATTGTGGCCAGCAACGGTCTGATCCACGACGAGATGCTGGCCGTTCTGCGCCGGGCCTGAACCAGCCTCTTGTCAACAGGGCCCACCCTAATCCCCACATTCCGTAGATGCGGCTGCGATGAGGATGCGGTATGATGAAGTCCGACTATTCTTTCATGTCATGAGACGAGGAGCGTCACGTGGCCCAGCAAAATTCTGCTTCAGGACCGCCCGGCGATGCGGGAAAGCCGGCTGACGGCGAGCCCCGGGAGGTCGAGCTGCTCAAGGTCGAGGTGACCCGCGAGGGGCAGAAGGTGAGTGCCCAGTGGGCGATCCATCCTCAGCTCAAGCACGACCTGTCACCGGAGGAATGGAAGGAGGTGTCCGAACTGATGGTCAAGGTGACCGGAATTGTGAGCAGCCGTTTCTCCCAAGTGCTCACCGAGGCGGAGCCGGACAAACCAGGCACAGCGTAAGCGAAGAAGTTTTCAGTTTAGAGTTTCGAATTTTGAGTTCGCGGCCCGACAACTGAGAACTCAAAACTAAAAACTCACAACTCGGGAGATAAAGATGGAGACCTACTATCACCCCAAAGACCTGGGCAAGTTCGCGGACATGGGCAAGGGCAACAAGGAACTGTGGGACAAGTTCATGAGCTACTACAGTTCCGTGTTCGCGGAAGGGGCCTTGACCGAGAGGGAAAAAGCCTTGATTGCGCTCGGCGTCGCGCACGGCGTCCAGTGTCCCTACTGCATCGACGCCTATACACAGGCCTGCCTGGAGAAGGGCTCCAACATCGAGGAAATGACCGAGGCGGTCCACGTCGCCTGCGCGATTCGCGGCGGCGCCTCGCTGGTCCATGGCGTCCAGATGCGGAACGTCGCGGAGAAACTGTCGATGTGACGCTTTTCGCTGAAAGCCATTAGCTATTAGCTAGCAGCCAGCAGCTCTTGGTCAAAGATAGCCGTTGGCGCGGAACCACGTGAGCGCGTCGCGGATGGCGTTTGCGACCGGGTTCCTGGGGTAGTCCAACTCCCCGATCGCTTTGGAACAGTCGTACTGCTGCATGTGCCGGAGCATCTCGACGAAGAAGCCCGGAACCGGCGCCGGCTTACGCAGGACCGTCCTGAAGGCCCAGTCTCCGAACTTTGAACCCAACCGGGCCACCTCGTAGGGCATCGGCGCGAGCGGCGCCATGACCCCCGCCACCTTGGCGATCAGCTCGTTCAGCTCCTTCTGCGTCGTGTTCCAGTTCCCCAAAATATAGCGTTCCCCCACCCGCCCCCGCTCCGCCGCCCGGATCATCCCGACCGCCACGTCCCGCACATCGATCACGTTCACCGGCCCCTGGATGTAAGCAGGCATCAGTCTCCGCGCGATCATCAGGATCTGCGTGCCGCTCGTCGGCTTGCTGTCATAGGGTCCGTAGAAGCCCGTGGGGTTCACGACCACGGCCGGGAGCCCACCTCTCGCCGCCTCCAGCACTGCCTGCTCCATGGCGGCCTTGGACATGAGGTAGGGGTTGTTCGGGTAGCACGAGACAAAGGGGCAGTCCTCGTCAGCCAGCCTGGTTGGGTCCTTGGGGAAGCCGATCGTCGTCAGGGTGCTGGTGAAGACCAGTCGCTCGACTGAGGTGCTGCGAACCGCGTTGAGGAGATTCTTGGTTTCGGCCAGGGCCTGCGCGACCGCGGTTGCGGCGGGAATCGTCTGCGCCGGATAGTAACTGGCGGCCTGATAGACGACTTGAGCTCCTTGACAGGCCTCGGTCAGCGAGCTCGGATCGTTGAGGTCGCCTGTCACCCGCTCGATGTCCAGCCCCTTGATCGTCAGATGGTGGAGGGCCTGCTGATGTGCCAGGATGGGCCGGAGGAGGGCACGGACGTGATCGCCCCTGGCCAGCAACGCGCGGACCAGGTTTGACCCAAGCTGTCCGGTCGCTCCGATGACCAGCACTTTCATAGAGAAGTAATGGGTGCAGGGTGTTGGGTGATGGGTTGGATAACTTCCATGATTAGGAACCCACGTTTTTCTTCTTGGCAGTTTTCACCGATGTGACCATCTGCCCCATTAACTTGTTGGCTTCAACTTGTAGGGGTTCTAATTTGTTCGCCGGAACGACTGCGCTTTCGGAAAGGAGTTCAATCCAATACATGGACTCCTCCAATTCTTGCATGCCTGCTTCGAGCTTGCTGATAAACTCTGCCCTGGACCTAGCCCGACATGCTTCTCGATAATGTGCCCCCACGGAAGTACCACTCCGAAGAAGTTGTTTGCCGATAATTTGGCCTTCGATCGTTTTAGGGATCAGGTAAAACTGGCGAACGACCAAAAGCGCGAAGGCTTTGGTTCGAGCAGCAAGGCCCTCGCTTTTCTCTGGGATTTCTCTAACACTCCCTTCCATCACCCTGCACTCAGCCTCTGAAGGTCTCGAATGCCCGGTCGGCCTTGGCGGCCATGTAAAAATCGCTCTCCGTCAGGCCGTTGATCTTGTGGGTCCAGATCTCGACCTTACACTTCCCCCAGGCCAGGTAGAGATCCGGGTGATGTCCCTCCGTCTCAGCGACGGCTCCAACCTTGTTCACAAAATCCAGGGCCTGCGCGAAATCTTTGAACGTGTAGAGCCGTTCTAGGTGCCCGTCCTTGTTCAATTGCCATCCCCGCTCCAGTTGCTTCAGCAGCTCCTGGGCCCGGGATGCCTCCAAGGGCGGCACGCCACCTTTACAGGGCACGCATTTATTATCGGCCAATCCCATGATGTCCCCCCCTCGCCCCCCGGCAAAGATGAGCTGACAAGCATGAAAGTTGACAGGCTAACAAGTTCTTCTTGTCAGCTTGCTCGCTTGTTACTTGTCAGCACCTAAAGCTGTAGGCCTCTTTCAGCACGTTGTATTATGACCGCTTGATCCGGCACAAAGTCAACGGCTCCGCCAGCCCCCGCAGGGTGGGGGTCCATTCCTCTACGATGGAGGCTTTTTCGCTCTTGAGGACCTCGCGCACCCGTGGGTCCTCGACCGTCTCCTTCGCCAGCACCACGTCGCCCCCCCGGCTTTCCCGCAGAATTCGAGAGGCGATGTTGACGGTCCGGCCGAAGTAGTCCAGCGTGCCGTTGGCGTTGATGGCGATGGCCGGGCCATGGTGAGCGCCCAGCTTGATCGTCAGAGGCGGCTGGCCGGACGAGGCCTGATTGAATGACTCGATATCCCCCTGGATGGCCAGGCAACAGCGCACGGCATCCGCCGGCGAAAAGAACACCGCCATCACGGCATCACCGATGGTCTTGACCACCGCCCCGCGGCAGCGAGCGATCCGCTCCTTGAGAAAATCAAAGTGCCGGCGCACGCGACCGTAGGCCGGCGCGTCCCCGGCCTCTTCATAGAAGCGGGTGGATTCCTTCAGGTCGCTGAAGAGGATCGTCACCGATTCGATCCCGATGTCCTGCCCCGGCGCCAGCACCTCGGAGCCGAACAAGTCTCGAAACTCCTGCAAGGCCGTGACCTCCGCCGCCGTCACCGCCAACTCATCCCACCGGACCCGCTCCAGGACGACCCCGATGGTCTTCGCAGACCGATTGGACCACGTCACCTGAACGGGGCCGGGGCAGAAGCGGGATTCCCCCGTTGCCCACCCCTTGTCTCCATAGGTAAAAGTGAATCGATCGGTGCCTTGATCGCCGGGAGCCGCCGCGCCGGAAACAGGGACCAACAGCGACGTCTGGTTCAGGCGCAGCGTGCGGATGCGATAGGCCTCCTGCCGGAGCGTGGCGGAGAGGTCCAGCGTCTCGCCCGATCGCAGCAGGTGTTGGACCAGGATATGAGGCGCGCTGTAGGGCCCGCCGAAGCAATAGACGTGATCCTGAGCCGCCCTGATGCCCGGATGGACGCGGAAGCGCAGCTCCACGTACCGGTCTAAGTTGGCCTTGTAATCGATCCCGCACGTATCGCAGTGAAACGTCTTGGTCACGAGCGCGAGGTGTTCGGCCTCGCCCTTGGGAACCCGGCAGTTGGGACACATTAAGTCCCAGACCAGATTCAGCAGACCGGCGCGCGTGGCGTACAGAAAGGCGCGCAGCGTCTCGTGGCGATCCGTCCCCCAGCGGAGCGCCAGGGCATAGGGCTGCATCCGGACCACGTCTTCATCGCCGCCGTCCGCAAGGTGCCGGACGAGCCGACCAGCCAGGCCGGAGTCCACGGAGGAGACCTGTTCCAGCCGCGCGGCTCGCTGCGTGAGGAGCGCTCGATCCGTCCGGCTCTTGGAAGGAGCGCGGGAGACAGGGACGGTTGGCGATTGCGGCTGGGCGCCGCGTTGCTCGATGACCTTCCGGCAATAGTCCCAGGTCTTTCGGAGCGTATCCCGGCCGAGGAAGGGAATGGCCAGCGCGCCGAGGAGATTGCGCGGCGTCAATTCCGCGGAGATGCGCACCAGGCTGCCGCTCCCGGACGGCGTCACGTCCACGCCGCCTCGAAACCGGACCAGCGGCCCTTTCGTATAGTCCCGCTGGACGCTGTACTGACGATCTTTGATCCATTCGAACGGATATTCGATCCAGCTCAGCGGCAGGAGCCCGTAGAGCTTCGCCTCCACCGGTCGTCCGATGTCGTCTCCGTCCAACTCGCCCGGCTGAACCGGCGGAAGCCCCACGGCGCGATTGAGCTTGTCCGTGTGGGCCAGCGTGTCCCAGACGAGCGACGCCGGGGCGTCGATCTCCCACTCCTGGCTGATGCGCTGCGGCGAGAAAGGCATAGACAATCTCAATGATGAATGAGGAATGCGAAATGATGAATCGGGAACAGCTCTTTAACCTCTTCCATTCATCACTCAGCATTCATCATTCAGCACTCGAAAAGTCTACCCGCTCTCATCGGGAGCGCCGCCCGACCGAGCCAGATCATCCATCTTCACCTTGTCCGGATTGAACTTGGCGGCAGCCTTTGTCATACGGTCCAGGGCTTCGTCAAACGACAGCGGCTCCGCCTCCTTCGGCCGGAACCGCAGCGGGTTGATGCGTGCCACCACGAAACTCTTCAGGTAAGGGCTGGTCAGGCCTTTCGCCTTGAGTGCCTCAACCTGCTTCACCACCAGATCATCCAGGTCCAACACAGCCTTGGCCCGTTGCCGCCGCACAGCCATTGCGGCGGAGAGCGGCTTGTTCACAAACTCTTCGACGCGCTTCAGCACCGGATGGTAGGCCCCGCCGCTGAACCGAGGCCGCTCCTCGTAGCAGAGGCCCAGGGTAATCAGGGCCGGCTCCTCGAACTCCAGCGCGTAAGTTTCTTCCGTAGTCTCATCCAGCCTGGCCAGCTCCTTGTACATGCGGATGACTTCCAGCGACTTTTCCCGGAGGTTGTGCGCTTTCTCCGTGTTCAGGGCCAGGATTTGATAGGCCGCGGCCGCCTCCGGGACCACGATCGCCGTGATGCTCTTGGCGCCTAAGGTCTTCATCGCCGAGAGCCGATGGTGCCCGTTCGGCGTCCAGTACCGGACGTCCCCTTCCGGCTTCTGGGCCCGCACCGCGATGATCGGATCGAGGAAACGGCCCAGCTTCCCGATCACCCCTTCTAACCTACGGACGTGCGCGTCCGACAGATTGCGCTGGTAGGGGGTCGGCTCGACTTTCTCGATGGGTAGCGCCGCCAGGACCAGCCAGCGGCCGCCAAAGGGCTCGCGATAGACAGTCAGGACCTTTCCGCCGTCTTCCTCGACCGCGCGGCGCAACTCCGCCACCTCGCCCGGCGGCGCGGCGGATTGCAGCTCCGTCGCAGCCAGCCCGGTCGAGACCCCAGCCGGCTTTCGCCTGCGCCGCACAGCTCCCGCCGCTTTCTCCTTCGTGGGTTTCTTCTCAGCCACGGTAGATATCGTAAGCAAGGGAACTATAAAAAGAAAGCCTAAACTCTTTACGACGTCTTCACTCGGCAGGAGATCGTTCTCCACTTGCCTTCTGTCGGGAATTCCGGTATTCCACAAGCTGTCATTTGTGGTAAGGCCTCAAGAGGAGATGCCACGAGGTGGCACGTCCGTCGAAGCGCCTGCGAATCTATGCCGATACGTCCGTCTTCGGTGGCTGTTTTGACGAGACATTCTCTGTCGACAGTCGGAAGTTTTTCCAGGAGGTGCGAGACGGCAAGTTTCTGCTTGTGGTTTCCGAGATCACGCTCTTTGAGTTAACGGAAGCTCCTGCAGAAATCCGTGAGATTCTGACTTGCCTTGATCCGGAGTCGGTGGAAATTGTCGAGGCAGCTGAAGAGATCGCGGCCTTGCGTGACGCCTACATCGAAGCAAAGGTCCTCG
>VGXG01000046.1 GCA_016873395.1 Nitrospira sp.
TGACGCAGCGGACCCGACGGCGAGCAGGAGGCTTACGGCCGGCAGGAGCTTCCAGATCGACGGTGGTTCACCGGCCTTCATCCAAGAGCTCACGCACCCTCCGCACCAAGATATCCGGTGCGAACGGCTTCAATAAGAATGATTGGCTGTTTGCCGGGAGACTGCTTGGGACTATCGTCTCGTCGGCATAGCCGGATATGTAGAGCACTTTCATGCGGGGCCGTTGGGGACCCAACCGATCCGCCAATTGCGGGCCGCTCAAGCCGGGCAAGCCCACATCCGTGAGCAGCAGGTGGATCGGCCCCTGGTGGCGCCCGCACACCTGTAACGCCTCTTGGCCGTCCTGCGCCGGCAACACCTGGTAACCCTGCAGGGCAAGGACTCGCTGGACCAAGGTCCGGACAGACTGATCGTCTTCAACCAGCAGAACCGTCTCGGAACCTTTCGCACTGCCGCGGCGTCGTCCATGACGACGGGCTGAGGGAGATCGTCGGTCTGCGGCAGGTAGACTCTGAAGATCGTGCCTCTTCCCTTCACACTGTCCGCGACGATGGAGCCACCGTTATGCTGCACCATCCCGTAAACCGCGGCGAGGCCCAGCCCTAGGCCATCGCCGGGCTTCTTCGTGGTAAAGAACGGCTCAAAGATGTGGGCCTTGGTGGCTTCATCCATGCCAAGCCCCGTGTCGCTGATGGCCAGCATCGCGTACCGGCCGGGACGCACCAAGCCATGCCGACGCGCACCCTCCTCATCCAACTCGAGCTTCACGGTTTCCAGAGTGATGCGCCCTCCGCGGGGCATGGCCTCCCGCGCGTTCAATACCAGATTGATGAGGATCTGATCCAATTGACCCGCATCGGCTTTTATCCGTCCTGCGGCCGGATCGAGCGTCGTCACCACTTCGATATCTTCGCGGATCAAGCGCGGCAGCATCCCGCTCAGATTGGTCACGACTTCGTTAAGGTCCAGGATCTTCGGCTGAACGGCGCTCCGGCGGCTGAAGCTCAACAGTTGGCTCGTCAGAGCGGTCGCGCGGACCCCCGCTTTCTGAATCTCCTCCAACTCGTCGCGGCCGGGGTCATGGGGGGCCAAGCGGCGGACAAGGATCTGGCAGTATCCATTGATGACCTGCAAAAGGTTGTTGAACTCATGCGCGATCCCGCCGGCCAGCCGTCCGATTGCGTCCATTTTCCTGGACTGGAGAAGCTGCTCTTGACTCTGCCGCAGGGTGGCTTCAGTCTGCTTCCGCCTGGCGATTTCACCGACCAGTTCCTCGTTGAGCCGCTCGGCCCGTTCCTTGGCTACGGTCAGGAACGCGATCAAGTCCCGATTGGCAAAGCGGAGGTTCAGCGACGAGATGATCATCGCATGCACCCGCCACGCGACCACCAGCAGCGCACCCGCAAAGAACAGTATCATCAAACCCATCACGACATGCATTTCGTCCCCGAACGCCAGCAGACGCAGGCTGACGGGCAGCAACGTAGGGAGAAAGAATGCCAGGAACGTCCCCTTCCGTGCCGACAAGGCGGCGACTCCCCCGGCCGCCATGCCGGCTAACACGAACGCAAGAAACACCTGGTGCGCCATTGAATCGGGCGGAAACAACAGCAGGCCGGCCGCGCCCCAGCCGACACCGGCCAGCGCCGCCCCGATCAGGTAGAAGGAATCCCAGCGATGGACACGGTCAGGCTCCTGCCCGGCACGCCGATAGCGGTAGACCAACGATGCAGGCATATTCCAGCTCGTCCACCGTCGTGATCCCCAGGTGATGCCAGACCGCCGTGATCTTCTTGGTGCCGACCAGCTCTGCCAGTTTCTCGGCCAAAGCCTGGCCGCTCCCCTTCACCTCGCGGATCTTCCCCATCGTCACCAGCCCAGCCACATCCTCGGTCAACGTTTCAATGGTTCGGGCTGCGTTGTAGTAGGCCTTGCTCTTGAACGGACTTTCGCCCTTGAGCTCCAGCAAGAGTCCGATCTCTTCAAAGAGACGTGCGATCTCGCGTTTGTCCATCTTCCTCTGACTAGAGGCAAGGGGCTAGAGGCAAGCGGTGGGACTCAACTCTCCCCCACTAGCCTCTCGCCTCTCACCGCTCGCCTGGCGCTTCGCGTCTGATTCTACGCGGCCCTCCCCGTCGCCGCAAGCGAAAGACTTGTGCTACGATGGGCCGGCTGCACTGGAGGTCAGGTATACCAGGAGACGTTCATGGCCGGCGCAACGGTCAGCACACCCCGGCCCGTGAACCGAGGGACAGTCGGCTTGGCGCTCCTGCTCGCGTCGAGCCTGGTGCTTCTGGGCCTCGCCGCTGCCTCGCCCTTGGGCGACTCGACCGCCACGACCGAATCCTCCTGCAACTTCGGCATGGCCAAGGGCCAAGCCAAGGGCAGTTGCGTGGTGCCCTTCCTGCAAGGGTGCGTCGTCGCCCACTTCCCCGGCACCACCCGTCCCTGGTCCAACATCTCCAAGGGCGGGGCCACGACTTGCCGGTTCAGCGAGAAAGAAACGGACTGGAAGACCCGGATCACGGGGACCTGCGACCGCTGCAAGACTGCGCAGTGCTCCGCCCGCTTCGGCGTCATGTTTGACTGTTCCGCCATGCTTCCTCCCTCAACCTCCCAGGTCCCTCCGGCAAAGAGTCGGCCATGACGCTGGCTGCACGAATCAAGCAAGACGCGCGCCGGCTCGGCTTCGACGCAGTGGGCATCAGCCGGGTGGACCATAGCCCTCAGCCGTCGGCGATCAGCGGCCAGCCAGACCTCCTCTCCCGACTTCTCTACGCTCGCCTCATCAGATGGCTTCAACATGGCTACCATGGCGCGATGGCCTGGATGGGGAGCAATCCCGCCAAGCGGGCGGACCCGAGGCTGGTCCTGCCCGGTTGTCGATCCGTCATCTCGCTCGGGATGAACTACGACACGAGGCACCGGGCCAACGAGCAGGCAGGCTATGGACGCATCGCCCGCTATGCCTGGGGAGAGGACTATCACCGGGTCATCCGGAAGCGGCTGGAGCAGTTGGAAGCGCGCATCATGCAGCTCGCGCCAGGGGCCGAGACAAAAGGCTACGTGGACACGGGCCCCATCATGGAAAAAGCCTGGGCCCAGCAGGCAGGCCTCGGCTGGATCGGCAAGCATTCCCATCTCGTCTCGCCGCAGTTCGGGTCCTGGCTGCTTCTGGGTGAGATCCTGACCACCTTGGAGCTTGAGGCTGACGAGCCAGGGACAGACCTCTGCGGCTCTTGCTCACTCTGCATCCGGGCCTGCCCGACGGGAGCCATCGCCGAGCCTTATGTGGTGGATGCGCGCCGCTGCATTTCGTATGTGACCATTGAGTTGCACCGGCCCGGTGACGCGATCCCCGATGAACTGGCTCCCAAGCTGGGCAACCGGATCTTCGGCTGCGACGATTGTCTAGACGTCTGTCCGTACAACTCGCAAGCTTCACCGACCGGTGAGCGCGCGTTTCAACCCTCATCCCTGACCCTGGCCCCCGACCTGGCCGCGCTGTCCATGATGAGCGAGCAGGAGTTCGCGACGACCTTCCGCCGAAGCGCGATCCGCCGGGCCAAGCATGCAGGATTCTTGCGCAACATCCGGATTGCGCTTTTGAACCTGAAACGGAACCCTCCAACCACCTCGCTGGCTGAAATACACCACTGACCTGCTGCAATTCCACCATTTTTCTATCGCCTCCACTGGTTGCCATCAGCCTGCGCCACTTATAACTCATAAGAAAATAAGCGGAGTCTCTCTTTCTCGCAACCAGGCCTGTGACTTGCTGCTCTTCTACCCTGGCAACTATCGCAGTGCACGTTCGTTATCCAGGAGGGTCGTGATGACTGAGTCCAAATCCAACTTGTTCTCCAATTCAAAGTCGAGTAACGGTCTTGTCTTGATCGTCGATGACGAGCCGGACATCCGGAAGGTCGTGCGGCTGACGCTCCAGAAAGCGGGCTACGATGTCATCGAGGCGGAGAACGGCGAAAAAGCCATCGAACTCATCAAAACGGGTGAAAATCCCTTGGTGCTGGACGTGATCATCTGCGACATTCGCATGCCCAAGATCAACGGTGTCGAGGCGATCGCCTATTCCTGCAAGGAGTGGCCCCGCGTCCCGTTGATCGTCCTGACCGGATTTCCCGACATCGAGATGGCCACGTCGTTCATGCGGCAGGGCGTGGTGGATTATCTGGTCAAGCCGGTCGAGGGCGAAAAGCTCAAAGCCGCCGTAGCAAAGGCGATGGAGCAGCGCGAGATTGCGCGGCTCTAGCCCGCATTATTCATGAGGGTTCGTGACGAAACCGCTGAGACGCCAGGCGAGACGGGCGCGTGGAGCCGCGCGGAAGGGAGGCATCCTTGAACAGGATGTCGACCGACCGAGCGGCGAGCCCGCCCGCCTGGCCGCGCATACCCAGCGGCCAGGCTTGTCGCAGCGGCGTGGCGGCGGTTGGAGTAGAAGCCCTCATGAATAATGCGGGCTAACCGTCCGGCTCCATTATCGCTATCCGCGCACGTGGAGGGGCGGGAAAGCCTCTCCTCCGTGCCGCACGATCCACGATCCCTATGAAACCAGGCTTTTCCACTTCCTCCACATCGATGAAGGAGGCACATGGGGCGAGCATGGATCACCCTCCCGCAAAAGTAGCTATTCTCGGCGCCGGCAAGGGCGGCGTCGCGCTGCTCGACCTGCTGAGCCGGATCTCCGGTATCGATATTGTCGGCATCGCCGACAAAAATCCTATGGCCCCCGCGCTCGCGCGGGCCAGGGAGCTAAAAATTCCGGTCGTGGATCATGCCACCGATCTCGTCATGAACCACGGCGCCACCCTCATCGTGGACGTGACGGGCGACCCCGGCATGGAAAAATTTCTGCTCGATCACCGGCGCCCGGGCGCGGAGATCGTGGGAGGGGCGGCCGCAAAGCTGTTCTGGGACCTGGTCCAACACGAATCGTCGTTGCAAGCCCAACTCTTCCAGGCTGAAAGACTGGCGGAGATCGGCACCTTCGCTGCGGGGATCGCCCACGACATCAACAGTCCGCTGCACCTCATTCTGGCCTTGGCAGAGTTGATCCGGGGCGAGCAGGACTTGCCGACCGTCCGCGACCACGGTCATGTTCGGGAGCGGCCTCTTCTTTCTATTGCTCAGGGCCATGGTTTGGTCGATCTCGTACCGGCTCCATCTCACGTTCTCGAGCGGTCTCCTGGTCACGTACATCGGCATCGCCACGGCGGCCGTCTTCTTCTTGCGGAACCTGTCCCTGCGGTTCTTACCGCCGACCACGGTCGGCGCGTTCCATAATCTCACGCCGGTCTTCGGCATCCTCCTGGCCTATCTCTTCCTGGATGAGACGGTGACGCTTCAGATGATCATCGGCGGGATGGTCACTCTGACAGGCGTCGAGCTTGTCCGCAGAGGCCGACAAGAGGGGGAGACCTATTTGAGCGCCACAATCGTGACGCCGTCGCCCCCTTCCACCCGGTCGCCGGCCCTGAAGGTCGCCACGTAGGGTGAACCTTTCAGATAGTCCCGGAGAGCGGCTTTCAGCCTGCCGGTGCCATGCCCGTGGATGATCCGCAAAAAGGGAGCCCCGGTCAGCGCGGCTCGGTCCAGCGAGGCAACCGTCTCCTCCAGCGCTTCTTCGGCGGTCTTGCCTCTGACATCCAAGACCAGCGAGGCTCCTAACGGATCGGCTCCTGCCGGAAGCCGCACCCGGTCCGGCTGAGCCAGGCGGGAGCCCGACGGTTTTTCCTCGCCACCAGCCCCCACCAGCCCGACGAGTCCCGACACGGAAACGGACAACTCCGTCTCCCCTACGCGGACCTTGACCCGCTTCTTGTCCCTGGGCGCTTCCAGCAGGGTCCCGATCGAGCCCAGGCCGACGATCTCGACCCGATCCCCGACCGTGAGCTGATCGACCGGCTTCGTCTCGGCCGGCTTGACCAGGCGCTCGCGGGCCTGCGCGTCGATCTCGGCCAGCCGCTGCTTCGCCTCCTTGGCTTTGAGCGCGGTCCGGTCACGTTTGAGGCTGTCGACAACGGCTTGAACCTCGGCCCTGGCTGTCAGCATGTCCTCGGTCAGTTTTTTTCTGGCGCTCTTGCGCTCTTCCCGCTCCGAGAGGCGCAACCGCTCCTCGACCTCGGCCGCCTGCTTGGCCGCCTGCTCTGTCTCAGCCTTCAGCACGGCGATACGGGCCAGGTCCTCGTCCAGGCGACGCTGTTTGTCTTGCAGGTCGCCCAACATCTGTTCCAGGACCAGATCTTCTCGACGCAACAGCCGGAGCGCATGCTCCAGGATCTGCTCATCCATGCCGAGCCGACCGGCAATATCGATCGCGGAGGACCCGCCCGGCAGGTCCATGATCAAGCGGTAGGTGGGCGCCAGCCGGCTCACGTCGAACTCCACGCTGGCGTTTTGGAAACCAGGCGTCGTCTGGGCCAGGGCCTTGAGCTGGTTGTAATGGGTGGTCGCCACCACCTTCATGCCCAACTGCGCCAACCGGATCAGCAGCGCCTCGGCCAGAGCCGCCCCTTCCGTTGGATCGGTCGAGGTCACCGGCTCATCCAGCAGCACTAAGGCCGGCACCGGTCTCGGCCTGTCATCCTGACTCCCCTCCTGACCATCGGCCCGGCTCGGCACCGCCTCCGCAAGCAGCCGGACCATTTGGGTCATGTGGGCCGAGAAGCTGGAGAGATCCTTGGCCAGATCCTGAGCATCTCCGATATCGGCATACACTTTTGGAAACAAGGCCATCTCGGAATCAGCCCCGCAGGGCAGCTGTAGCCCGGCCCGGGCCATCAGGGCGAACAGTCCAATGATCTTCAAGGTCACGGTCTTGCCGCCGGTGTTCGGCCCGGAGATCACCAGCACCAGCACCGCTTCGTCCAACACAATATCGTTCGCCACCACCTGCTCTCTGGCCAGCACCAGCAAAGGATGCCGGGCCTGTTTGAGCGCGATGCGGCCCGTGTCGTTCAGCGTCACGGCCTGCCCTTTCACCAGATGGCTGAAGCCAGCCTTGGCTGCGATGCAGTCCAGCTCCGCCAGGGCTTCAATCCCGCTCAAAAGCGCCGGGACGTGCCCAGCCACATCCGCGGACAATTCCTTGAGGATCCGCCTCACCTCCCGCTCCACTTCCAACTCAGCCACCTTGACTGAGTTATTCAAGTCCACCAGCTCGCGCGGCTCCAAAAACACCGTTGCGCCGCTGGACGAGATATCGTGGACGATGCCGGGAATCTTGGACCGCATCTCAGACTTGACCGGCACCACGTACCGGCCCTCGCGCTGTGCAAAGTAATGTTCCTGGAGCACCTCTGCGTAGCGGGTGGAGGCCAGGATCGCCTCCAGCCGGTGGCGCATTTGCTGCTTGAGGTCCTGTGCCTGGTGGGTGAGCCGGCGTAACTCAGGGGTAGCCGACTCGCGGATGTTGCCTTCAGGGTCAACGCATCGGTCAATCGCCACCTTCAGGTGATGGATCCGATGGACTTCCTCCAGCGGCGACGCCGCTGACCAGAGGGCCGGCGCCTGGTCCCGTCGCCGAGCCAGGTAGCGCATCGCGTCGATGGCCACCCCGAGCGTCAGGGATAGATCCCGAAGCTCATGCGCCTCCAAGGACGCACCCTTGGCCGCACGTCCCAGGACTTCCCGGAGATCGGGAAACGAGAGGGACGGAAAGGGGTCATCCCCTTGGCCCTCCCGCAAGAAGACCATTTCAGTCGTCTCCTGCAGGCGAGCGCGAGCCGCCTCCAAGGCAGTTTCCAGCGGGAGCGATCGACAGCGCTCCGCTCCCATGGCCGAGCGGGCCTGCTTGGCCAACACCTCCAGGAGGCGGTCCCATTCCAGGACATCTGCGGCCTGTCGCAGGAGGGATGATTCGTTCACGGTCATTCAGTAGACTCTCCCGTCATCAGATGGGAACAGCCCTTGAGGGACTCTACAGGAGCATGGATTTCCTGGCAAGCAGGCCTCGATCCGTAACAGTCACGCGCGCTGGGAGTCGATCAGATTCTCCTGGCGCAACGGCTCGCGCTGACGTTAAGATGGCCGGCAACGGCAGGGTACCACGGGATGGCAATCGGGACAGAAGGGAAAGGAGAGACGTCATGCCTCAGATTCAAACGCTGGCTGTGACCTCATTGTTCGGCCTTATGCTCTGTGTGGCGCCGGCCTGGGCGGCGGATCAGAAGACGACGCTGATGTTGGGCGGGAAGTTCTGTGAGTTCTATCCTGACGCGATCCAGACAGCCTTAAAAAAGGTCCCGGGGGTGACGGCGGTGGACCTCAAAAGCATGAAGGGCCATGCGATCGTCACCAGCGAAGCCGGGAAGGTGAAGCCGGACCAATTGACGGCGGCGGTCAACGCCGTCAAGGGGGACGGCTGGCATTGCAAGGCCGACGTGATGAAATAGGCCGAGCCGGCTCACTTCCGGCGGCGACGGGCAGATCCGGGAGGCGTTGGGAACCGAAACGAATGGAGTGTGGATCAGCGTGACTGTGGAAAGGCGCGGAAACGCTGATTGCACGAGCGGCACTCGTGGGGCAGAATCCCGATCATGCTGAAGAGACGATCTTCGCTCCGTCGACGCGCCCGAATCCCGTAGCGGAAACTGCAGATGGGACATCGAGCCGTTAAGAACGACCGCAGTTTTTTTACCATAACGTGCGAACGCGACCCAAAACGCAAGACGTTGTGTGCTCGTGTCAGGCGCTCAAGCGGACCACTTCCCTGGATTTCTTGGCTTTCTTCTCCGCCACCGCCCGCGCCAGCCGATCCCGCAACGAGCTCTGGATGAGACGGTGCCGATAAATCTTGGGATCCACGACCTCCCCGCAGATCACGCACCGCCACCCTCGCATCCAGAGGTGCCCGCTGTCATCCTCCATGTCGATGAAATGATCCACCACCATCAAGCCATTGCACCGCCGACAATTCATCGTGGACATGGTGGCCTCCCTTTCAGCTAAGGACCGGCACGCGGCCTGCCTCTTGGCCCTGGCTTGTACCTGCCTCATCTCTATCGGCTCCTATTCCACCGGCTTGAGTGTTTGTTGGTCTTTGCTGAAGCAAGGGGGATGCCAACACCGAACCGGCGGTTTTCCTTCGATTCCCATATTCGTCCCCGGCATGGAACTGACAGACAGGCCGCCAGGGACATGACGGTCTTGCCGCCGGTAGGCACGGATGCCCTCGTGCCGTCGGGGTGGCGCGCAGTGAACTCTTGAAATCCGCCGGCGTTGCGGTCAGACTTTGCGCGCCTAAGAGGGACGAACGCAGGAGTGACAATGGCCCTGTCAGTTCTCGAGCTTGCAGCGGTGGTCGGGGAGGTGGCCCCGGCTTTGAACGGGGGATGGATCCAAAAGGTCTTTCAGCCGACGCCGCGCGCGATCACGTTGGAAATCCGTGCGCCGGGACAAACACTGACCCTGCTGCTGTCGGCAGACCCGGAAACGGCCAGAGTGCACCTGCTGGAGCAGCGCTATCCCAACCCTGCGACCCCGCCCCCCTTTTGCCAGTTTCTGCGCGCCCACATCCAAGGGGCGCACATCGACGGGCTGGAACAAGTCCACAATGACCGCATCGTCCGCTTGCGGATGACGGCGCGAGGGGGGCCTTGTTCGCTGGTTGCGGAACTGACCGGCCGAAACGCCGACCTCCTCCTGCTGGATGCCCAGGACCACATCGTGATCACCATCGAGAGCGGCCGCGAACGAGCGGGACAGCCCTATCACCCCCCGACGACCAGGCTCCGAACCAGCAACGAGCAAGAACGGAAACCAATTGATACAGGCCACCCCTTCCCGGTCTCGTTCACCCTCGAACGTCGCTATCAGGAGCGCGAAGAGGAGCTGGCGCACGAGCGTCAGAGACAGGCGAGGCTGGCGGTAGTTCGGAAGGGTATCAAGAAAGCCGGGAGGCGCATCGAAGCCCTCCGGGCCGATTTGGAAAAGGCGACCCGCTATCAGGACTATGCCCGCTATGGCGAATTGCTCAAGGCCAACCTCGGCCGCATGGCAAAGGGACTGGAACAGGTGACTGTGGTCGACTATTTCGACCAGGCCATGCCGGAGTTGACCATTCCCCTCAATCCTTCGAAGAGCCCCCAAGGCAATATGGACGACTATTTTAAAAAACACCGCAAGTATCTGACCGCCGTGCAAGAGATCCAGCCCAGGATCGAAGAGACGGAGCAAGAGTTGGCACGGTTGCGCGTGGAACAGAGTGCGATCCAACGGGGCGAATGGACACCGCCCTCACCGAAGCCAGGCTCCGTGCGAGAAGGTCGTCCTCGGCCCGTCACCCATCACCCATCACCCATCACTCATCGCCCTTCCCGATCAGGCCCCTTCCGCCGCTTCACCTCAACCGACGGCCTGCCGATCTACGTCGGCAAGAACGCCCGCGAGAATGAAGAGCTGACCTTCAAGTTCGCCCACAGCGACGACCTCTGGCTCCACGCCCACGGTACCCCCGGTTCTCACGTGGTCGTTCGGCTGGACAAGGGCGCCGATCCGCCTCCTGAGACAATCCGGGACGCAGCCACGCTGGCTCTGCTGTACAGCGACTTGAAGAAGAGCGGGAAAGGGGAGGTGATCTATAGCAGGAAGAAATGGGTCCGGAAGGCCAAGGGCCAGCCGCCGGGCACCGTGACCGTCACACAAGAAAAAGCCATCTTTGTCCAGCTCGACCGCGCCCGTCTCGACCGTCTCAAGGAATCCTCACACTAGCGGTCCTGGTAGCCCACCTGATCCTCGAACCGAACCGGATTGCCAAAGCCGCTCGGAAGGGTCTCGACCTTCGCGGTACTTGCGACCTTGCTCCAACTGTATGGTCCGCTCAGCTCATACGACGTCGTCACAAGAGAGCGGGTTGCGACCGTGCCGTCCGGCCCATAGAAGACGTTCAGCTCTCGGTAGACGTCCGGCGTGCCGATTCCGTTGATGAACAGCCCGTACAGCAAGACATACTTCAACGGATTGACCACCGAAGAGGAGTACCGATAGCTCCACCACTCATAGGTAGCACCCATCAAGACAGAACTTCTCTTGATCGAGGGCTCACCCAACAGCGAGGTCACCTGGTCCTTGGTGGTCTCCCCCGCCTTGATCTTCGCTACAATAGCGTCATCAGCTAAGCGCTCATTGCCGATCGAGATGCATCCGGTGAGGAAAACCAAGCCC
Organism: Nitrospira sp.; assembly: GCA_016873395.1. Taxonomy (GTDB): domain Bacteria; phylum Nitrospirota; class Nitrospiria; order Nitrospirales; family Nitrospiraceae; genus VGXG01. Next base: position 11,182 of record VGXG01000046.1, read on the forward strand.
AGGCACAAGATCAGCCGATTCTTCATCTTCTTCATCTTGCCTCCGAAGACTGCCCTCGTTGATGGATCACTGTACCTGAAACTGACCTGCTTGGGAAGCCTCTCCAGCCCGAATCCCTCATTCCTCACCACAACCGGTTTGCTTTTGCCCGGAGATGACGGTAGGCTCACCAGCCAGGTGCGATCCATGACGATCCGACCGCTCGCTTTTGCCAACACCCTCGCCCTCACCACGGCCGCGCTGGGGCTGTTCCTGATCCTGCTGCGGTTTCTGGCCCCCTCGGCATTTATCTTCGTCTTCAACGCGCAATTCTTCGGCGCCGATGTCGCCTCCCTGCTCCCCACCGAGATCAACCTCCTCAAAATGGCCGGTGAATTCCTCGCCTTCGTCGGCGGCGCCTGGGGCTTCGGCCTCATCGGCGCCGTCATTTACAACCGGTTCATCAAAGAGCCCCGCTGATTCATGCCCTCTGTCTAGCCCTTCTCGCGCGGCGCACCCTCTTATCCGACAACAGTATGACGGCCCATTTTTCAAAGCCGAAATTCTGAGAGCGAGTGTTATTGCTGCAGATGCTTCTCGTCGATCCAAGTTCAAGGAACTGCTAATAACGACTTTTCCTATGCACCTCGTATAGTTCCTTCCAGCAGCAGGACCCGCTTCTTGCTTCACTCCCCTTCCAAGTTCCGTACGAGTGGCGGATTGACCTGCTGGAGCGTGCAGCAGAGCCGTTTTGTGCTCAGCCGTTGCCAAACCGGAGCGGCTGTGTCTTTTTTGGGTTCCTAGCCCTGACGGCACTGCTCCAGGAGCAGGGCTCTCAATTCCTCGTAGACGGTCCGTCGGGGACCGACGTACACGATATCGAGCGACGCATCGTCGTCGTTAATCCGGTAGATGATCCGATGCAAACGGACCCGGTAGGACCACAGCCCTTCCAGGTCGAACTGAAGCGCATGACCGGCTAGTGGAGCGTCCAGGAGCGCCCGGATGCCATCCCTGACTTCCCGCTTGATCTGCGGATGGAGCTTGCGAATCCTCCCGGCCGCCTCCTGGGTGTAGCGTGCTCGATAGGGCTTCACGCTCCCTCGCGCCCGAAGACCGTCTCATGCCCCACCCATTGCCCAGCCTCGGCCTGTTTGAGTGAGCGCCTGAGCGACCGCATCGCCCGGGGATCGGCAAGGATCTCGATCGTCTCCATGAGCCCCTCGAACTGATCCATGCTGAGCAGCACGGCGGTGGGTACCCCGTCCCGCGTGATCGCGACGATCTCGTGCTTCGTCTTCAACCGACGGATCAAATCCAACAGCTTATTCTTCGCCTCCGTGACTGAGACGAATTGGTCAACCTGCGGCATACTCACCTCCTGTAGCTCTATTAGTGGCCATTATACTGGCCTGTACCTCAAGACACAAGGAGCGGAGGTCGTTCTCCTCTATTTTCTGGTGTGGGTAGGTGTGCCAAGGCTCAGAGCGGACTTCGCCGGATGAAATGGCTTCGCACTTCTCCCCCCCCTCTCACTTGGTGCGGGCGAAGGGCTGGGCTGCTGGAGCGTGAAAGAGCAGTTCCTTACTTTCCCCTCGTTCACCCTTCCAATTTGGTGCGGGGCCGGGTGGACGCTTGAGCCGCCCATTGCCGGAGGGCGCGGGACACAACTTGCCGCAGCCCGCGCCCTTGCTCCTTAAACGCAAGGGCGAAGCCGGTACTGTTTGAGGCCGTTTCGGCCGAGTTTACAGGCTTCGAGCGGGCAAGGCTTAGTTGGGTGCGCCCGGAGGTGTCTTTGGCGGCGAAGGCGTCAGCCCGGCCTCCGCCCGCCCCCCCCTACTCCCCCACCCGCACCAACAACCCCCGTTCTTTGCAGATGTTGAACGTCCAGTGGAACAAGCCGATCATGAGGGCGAGGTAGAGCAGGTTCAAGCCACCCGCCCAGGCCAGGTGCATGAGGGGCAACCCGCCGCCCTGCAACACCCCCCGCATCCCCTCGAAGACGTGCGCCGCCGGATTGGCCCAGGCGACGGCCTGGAGCCAGCGCGGCAGCACCTCGATCGGATAGAAGACACAGGAGATAGGCTGGAACAGAAACACCATGCCCCAGGCCAACACCTCCGCTTCCTGCCCAAACCGCATGATCAGCGAGGTGGTCAAGACTCCGATCGTCCAGCCGGCCACAATCAGGTTGAGCACAAAGGGGATCAACGACAGCCCGATTATGAACACGTTATAGGAATAAAAGGCCCAGGCGGCCAGCACCATGACGATCGAGACCATCGTGACCTTGAACACGCTCATCGCCATGGTGGCCGCCAGAAACTCGCTGGGTTTCAAGGGGCTCGCAAAGAGGTTCAACAAGTTCCTGGCCCAGATTTCCTCCAGGAATGAGATCGTAATACCCTGCTGCGCGCGGAAGAGCACATCCCAGAGGATCAACGCGCCGAGAAAGAAGGTCACGACGCCCGGCAGTTGCCCCTGGAATCGCATCAGGTAGACCGTGATGAAGCCCCAGACGACCAAGTCCAGGAATGGCC
>VGXG01000047.1 GCA_016873395.1 Nitrospira sp.
ATGACGCTTTCGATCCGGTGGAAAGTCGCCCTCGGCACGCTTCTGGCCATCGCGCTGGGGCTCGCTGTCGCCGGCGTGCTGGCCTTCCGTTCGATCGAGCAACTGGAATTGGCCCGCGTGGAAGAAGCCCTGACGGCCCGCACGGGGCTCGCCGCGCTGACCCTGGAGCCTTTCCTGGCTCATCCCGCTGACCCGCTCCGCTTGCAAGCCGTGGCGCACGAACTTGCGCGTCAGGCGAGCGCCCGCGTGACCGTCATCGACCAGGTCGGCCGCGTCCTTGCCGACAGCGCTGTGCCGGACGAGGCCGTCGCGCAGATCGAGAATCACGGCTCGCGCCCCGAGGTCAAACTGGCTTTTGCCGCAGGCCGCGGCACGGACGTGCGTCGCAGCGACACAACCGGCCAGCGTACGGTGTACCTGGCGCTACGGGTCGCGCCAGCCGGAGCCAAGAACCCCAGCGTAGTCCGGGTGGGCATGCCGCTGACGATCCTGGAGCAACGGGTCTACGATCTCCAACGTGCGCTGGCGATCGCGTTGAGTGTCGCGTTTGTCGTCTCCGTGATGGTGAGCTTCCTGATCGCCGGGGGACTCACCCGCCCCTTGCAGGACATGGCGACCGTCGCCCGCCAACTGACGAAGGGGGCGTTCGGCCAGCGGATCCAGACCGTCTCGCATGACGAGGTCGGCATGTTGGCTAAGACGTTCAATCAAATGGCGGATCAGCTCGATCGGGATTTCAACGCCCGTCGGCGCCTGGAGAAAGTCCGGAAAGACTTCGTCGCCAACGTGTCCCACGAACTGCGGACGCCGCTCACGTCCATCAAGGGTTACGTGGAGGCGCTGCTGGACGGCGCCAAGGACAACCCGGCGGAGGCCGAACAATTCTTGCGGATCATTTTGAAGCAGAGCGACCGGCTCAATTTGATTCTGGAGGACTTGTTGCAACTCTCGCAGATCGAATCAGGCCAGGTGCAGTTCAGGCAGGAACCGGTTCTGTTGAGCACGATCGCCGAACGGACGTTGGCGTCGCTTAAGCCGCTGGCGGAGAAAAAGGGCCACGCCGTCACGGTCGCAATTCCAGCGGGACTCCCGCTCGTCACCGGCGACGAGGAGCGGCTGGTGCAGGTGCTGACCAACCTCCTCGACAACGCCGTGAAGTACACGCCGGAGCGCGGCACCATTCAGATCGCCGCGCGCGCCGTGGACGAAGCCTGGCTGGAGCTGAGCGTGACCGACACGGGGATCGGCATTCCCAACGCGGACCGTCCGCGCGTGTTTGAGCGGTTCTACCGGGTGGACAAGGCCCGGTCACGCGAACTGGGCGGAACGGGCCTGGGGCTCGCCATCGTCAAGCACATCGTCGAGAGACATGGCGGGCAGGTATGGGTGGAAGGGAACACACCGGTCGGCAGCCGGTTCGTGGTGCGGCTCCCGACCGCGTCCTCGATCGGGCACAATGAGGCTGTGCCCAACCAGTCCACAAGTCATCAAGTCTGAAAGTCGTCATCTCGAAGTCGTAAAGTCTGAAAGTCATAAAGTCCTTCGGCTTTCGGACTTTTAGACTTTCGACTTCTTTTAGCCGAAGCGGGAGAACCCGGCATAGATCAGCGCCGCCACAAAAGCCGCGCCGGGGAACGTGAAGACCCAGGCGTAGAGGATGCGGGCGGTCACCCCCCACCGGACCGCCGAGAACCGCTTCACAACGCCCACCCCCATCACCGACGAGGTGATCGTGTGCGTGGTGCTGACCGGCAGGCCGATGTGGGCCGTCGCGAGCAGCACCGCCGCCGCGCTCGTCTCCGCGGCAAAGCCGTGGACCGGATCGAGCTTCAAGATTCGCATCCCCAAGGTGCGGACGATCCGCCAGCCGCCGATCGCCGTCCCAAGCCCCATCGCGAGCGCACAGGCCACAATGACCCACATGGGCACCTCGGCGCTTGAGATCTGCCCGGCCGACAGCAGCGCCAGCGTGATGATGCCCATGGCCTTTTGCGCGTCGTTCGCGCCGTGACTGAACGCCATGAAACCGGCCGAGACCATCTGCATCCGGCTGAAGAGCCTGGTCGCCACGCTCCGCGGCGTCCGGAAAAACAGGTGGCTGATCAGCACCATGATCGCCAGGCCGATCGCAAAGCCGAACAGCGGCGACAGCACCATCGCCTGGAGGATGGCCCACAAACCCGTCAGCTTGACCACGGACCAGCCGCCATGCACCAGCGCGGCCCCGACCAGCCCGCCGATCAAGGCATGGGACGAGCTGGTCGGAAGCCCCAGCATGAGCGTGAACAGATTCCAGGCAATCGCGCCGCTCAAGGCGGAGGCCACCATGCCCTGCGTCACGGCGGACGGGTCCACGATGCCGGCGCCGATCATCTTGGCCACTGCCGTGGACATGAACGCCCCGACCACATTCAACAGGCCGGCCAGCAGGACCGCCACCACCGGGCTCAGGACCCGCGTCGAGACCACGGTTGCGATGGCGTTGGCGCTGTCGTGCCACCCGTTCGAGAAATCGAAAAGAAGGGCGAGCACGACGACGACCAGCAGCATGCCGCTCAGATCAAACATTGGACAGGGTCCGGGCGAGGGGCGAGGGGCGAGAGGTGAGGGGTGAGGGGTGGAACGAAATGATGAATGCGGAATGATGAGTGATGAATGGTTGGCTGCAGGAGGCAACCTTTTGCGCTAGCTTCTCGTTCATCGTTCATCACTCATCATTCATCACTGTCGTGCTAGATATGTTTCAGCGCGATCCGTTCGAGGATGTTGGCCACGTCCTCGCAGCGATCCGTTCCCTCTTCAAAGTTTTCGTAGATTTCCTTCCATTTAATCACCGCGATGGGATCCTTTTCCTCTTCGAACAGCTTGGAAATGGCGTCCCGCATGACCCGATCCGCCTCGTTCTCGAGGCTGTTGACCTTCACGTTGCATTCGCTCAGATCAACGTGGGGTTGTCCCAAACGATCAATCCCGGTCCCCACCGCGACCGCCGACTGGTGCAGGATATTGGCCAGCTTGATGGCCGCTTCCGTCGGCCGGGCCACCTTGAAGACCACGAACCGGTCGGCCACCGCCTCGACCAGATCCAGGATGTCGTCCATCGCGCTGGCCAGATCGTGGATGTCCTCGCGATCGATCGGGGTAATGAACGTCTGGTTGAGCTTCCGCACGATGTCGTGGGTGATCCCGTCGCCGATGTGCTCGATGTCCTTGATGCGGCGTGCCTGCGCCACCGGGTCCCGGAACTGCTCCATCATGTCCTTGAGCAGGCGGCTGCCTTCGATCATGTTGTGAGCCGCCTTCCGAAACAGGTCGAAGAACGCGACTTCTCGCGGGATCAAGCCGAACATGTTTACTCCGGTTCTGAGTTATGCGTTTTCAGTCATGAGTGGGGGGATTCACCTCAACACTCACAACTCTCAACTCAACACTCGACTTATTTACCCGCCTTCGCAGAAAGCCACGGGTGTAAGCCCGTGGATGAATGCGGAGCGGGTATCCGCCGAAGAATTTCAAGATGCCACGGCTGTCAAGCCGTGGAGCTTCACCATCGCACAAGCGCGACCGCCCACGTGAGCCCGCCTCCGAACGTGCCGAGCAGAACCAGATCGTCGGCACGGATGCGCCCCTCTCCCAAGGCCCGGTCGAGCGCGATCGGCAGCGACGCCGACGAGGTGTTGCCGGCCTGCTCGATGACGGAGCAGGTCTTCTCGGGCGGAATGCCCAGCTTCCTCCCGATGGCAGCCAGGATCCGGCCGTTGGCCTGATGGAAAACGGCCTGCCCTAGGTCATCGACGCCCACACCGAATTCCTTGAGAAGATCGGTCACGGCGCCGGCCAACCGCTTCACCGCCACACGAAAGAGCGGTTGGCCCTGCATCCTGATCGTGTGCAGCCGATCCTGGACCGTCTGCCGGCTCGCCGGCAGCCGGGAGCCGCCGGCCGGCACGCGGATGAGTGCGTGACCGGCGCCGTCCGCGTACAGACGCACGCCCAGGATTCCCCGCGGAGGATTGTCTCCGCCATCCTCTCCAACCAGCAGCGCCGCGCCAGCTCCGTCCCCGAAGAGAATTGCCGTCGCCTCGTCCGTCAGATCCAGAAACCGGGACTTGATCTCCGCCGCCACCAGCAGGCAGCGGCGGGACCGGCCGCTCCGGATGAAACAGTCCGCCATCGACAGGCCGTAGAGAAACCCCGAACAGGACGCCGCCACATCGAACGCCGCGGCGCCCTTCGCGCCCAGGCTGCGCTGAAGATGGCAGGCCGTTGAAGGGAACGCGGCGTCCGGAGAGGTGGTGGATAGTATGATCGTATCGACCGACGCAGGGCTCAGGCCCGCCGCCTCGCAGGCCCGGCGCGCGGCTTCTTCCGCCAGGTGGGACGTCGCCTGCCCCTCGCTCGCCCAGCAACGGACTCGAATCCCGGTCCGCCGGTGCACCGCGTCCGGGTCAAGCCTGGACCCGGGGCTCACCTCGCGATTGCTCACCGTCCGGGGCGGGAGGTATGAACCGGTACCGACGATTCTGCTCCGAAGCACAAGGCTCCTTCGTTGTGAGACCCGACGAGCTTTAACCCATCCTGCCGCCCCGACACAGTCGGACCCCGCGGCGATTATAGGGCGCCCTTTGCCGAGCGTCAATCATCCTCTCTCACTCCACGAACGCTTTCCGGTTGCATTTTGGCGGATCATTTGTTACCGTAACGCGCGTATGACCAGCTTCCCGACAATGGCGGCGCGTGCTTTCTCGTTGTGGCTACTCCCTCTCATCGCGCTGGCGGCCGTGAGCCTGATGTTCGGCTGTTCCAGCATGAAGAAGCAGGACCCCGCTCAAGCCGCTCAGGGCAAGTCTGTGAGCGGGACGGATGAGCAGATCTTCATCGGCGACACGATCGAAAAGAACTACGATCCCAACGTCATCATGAAACGGGCCGAAGCCTTCTTTGACAAAGAGGACTATCCCGAAGCCATCATCGAATACCAGCACTTCCTGGATCTCCACCGCGTCCACACCTTGGCTCCCTACGCCCAGTTCAAGCTCGGCGAAAGCCACTACAGGCTGGCCAAAACGGTGGACCGTGACTTGGAGCCCGTGCGCAAGGCCCAGGAAGCCTTCGAGAAGCTGCTCAAAGAGTTTCCGGGGAGCCGCTATGAACGGGAGGCTGCGGAGAGGATTCGCGACTGCCACGAATACCTCGCCAAACACGCATTTTTCGTGGGGGAGTTCTATTATCGGAGGGAGTCCTACCTGGCCGCCGCGTATCGCTTCGAGGGGATTCTCAAAAAGTACCCGGACATGGAAGTGGCCCCCGACGCCATGTACTACCTCGCGCTCTCCTACAAGGAACTGGGGGCGGACGACTGGGCGCGGGAGCAACTGACTCGGCTTGCGGAAAAATACCCCATCAACAAATACGCCGGAGACGGCGACAAGTTGCTGGCCAAGCTGAACGGCAAACGACCTGCCAGACCCGTGATGGCCAAGGCTGAACGGACCGCCAACGAGCCGCTCGCCGCTTCTTTGCCGCCGGTGGTCGCGGCCGACATTCCGTCAAACGGCCAGCCAGCCCTCGCGTCGACTCCCTCGCCGGTTTCCACCGCCGCCGTCGCGCCCGCCTCCGCCTTCGGCGGTGCGGCATCCAACGGCAACGGCCTTGCTCAACAAGTGACCCTCTGCCGCCTGGGGAGCTGGTGCTGAGTTAGTTCTCAGTTTTTAGTTTTCAGTTCTCGGAAGCGTGCCCGGCAACGAAGGTTCGCGTACTCCTCCCGCAGTTCCCACTTCCCGGCTGAAAACCGACAACTGACGACTGAGAACTTCTTCGCTAAAAGGAGAGGGTTTCGCGGAGCAGCTCGCGGAAGGAGGCTTTGACCACCCCCTTCGCTTTTCTGAAGAAAGTCTGGTAGGTCTCTCGGCCCCGGAGCACTTCGTAGTAGAGGTTGATCACCTCCTGGTACCGGTGCATCAATCGGTGGCAGAGGCGCGGAAAGGTGTAGACAATCCTCGCAACCCGGGACGCCACGCGAAACTCCTCACAGATCTCACGCGCCACCGCCAGCTCGTAGTCCAGCAAGCTGCGCCGCCGGTCGTGAAACATGCCCAGCACGCTGGCGGCCGCGATCTGGCCCGACCGCACGGCATAGTAAATGCCCTCACCGAACAGCGGGTCCACGAGATGCCCCGCATCCCCGACCAGCAGGGCGCGATGGCAAACCAACCCCTGCTGGGCGAACCCGACGTTGCTGTACAGAGGGAGCGGATGCCCGCAGGGTTTCGGCACCGACATGTCCGCCAGCCCCTTTTCATCGCGCACGAACCGGTCAAAAATCCCCTTGGGACTGGCGGGGCGTCCGCGGAACTCGGCCACGCCGATCGAAAGCCGTTCTTTCTTGGGAAAGATCCAGGCGTACCCCCGCTCCGTCGCTCCCAGATCGATCAGCACCTTGCCCTCACCCGGGTAGAGCGGCGCCTGCCCGATTCCCAACTCGCTCTCGAGCGTCGGCATCCGGTGCAGCTTCCGGCCCGGAAAGAGCCGTTGGGCCACAATGCTGTTCGCCCCGTCCGCTCCGATCAGCACCTTGGTCCGGTACCGGCCACGATCAGTGATCACTTCCACCCCGTCCGGCGACTGGAGGAAGCCCATCGCCTGTTCGCCTTCGTGCACCTCGGTGCCGGCCAAGCGGGCCTTTTCGACCAGCAGGTGGTCGAACCGGTCCCGCATCACCATGTAGGCGATCGGGGCAGCCGATTGGATCAGAAACGGCTCCTCGCCGCCGTAGGTGAACTGGATCCCGTAGACCGTATGCTCGACGACCCTCTTGAAATCCTCATCCAGGATCTTGTCGATCCGGACGGAGAGGCCCCCGCCGCAGACCTTGTACCGCGGGTGCGATTGCTTGTCGAGGCCCAGGACCGCGATGCCGGCCCGGCTGAGTTCGTAGGCGGCGGTCGCCCCCGCCGGTCCCATCCCTACGATCAACACGTCGTACGATTGGATGTCAGGTGACGTCTGCATGTAACAGATAAGCTTTCGGTCTTCAGTTATCAGTTGTCAGTTTCTGAAAACTGAGAACTGCTAACTGACCACTGAGCACTATTGTCCCACATACCAGCCGATCCCATACCGTTCCAAAAAGCTCGTGAGCAAGGTCAGCGAGTTCGCATAGATCATGACGCCGACCACCACCAGAAAGGCCCCGCTCACGGCCGTCACGCCCCAGAGGTAGGCCTTGATCTGCTTGAAGTAGCCGAGAAAGCGATCTACGCCGAGCGCGGTCACGAAGAGCGGAACCCCCAGTCCCAGCGAATAGGAGGTGAGGAGTGTGACGCCGTCCGTCAAGGCATCGGTCGTGCTCGCATAGAGCAGGATGGTTCCCAGCACAGGCCCCACGCAGGGAGTCCAGCCGGCGGCAAAGGCCACGCCGATCAGGAATGAGCCGAGGTAGCCGGCCGGCCGGCTCTTGAAGTGCAGGCGCTTCTCGGTTTGCAGAAAATTCAGCTTCAAGACACCGAGCAGGTAGAGCCCGAAGACGATGACCAGGAGGCCGCCGATCTTGCGCAGATGGTCCTGGTAGGTAATCAGTACCTGCCCGATCAGGCTGGCCGACGCGCCGAACGCGATGAACACGCAGGAAAAGCCGGCGATGAACAGCAAGGAGTTGAGGATGATGGCGGCCCGGAACCGTTCCCGCTCGGCCGCGTCGGCCAGTTGATCGAGAGACAGCCCGGTGATGTAGGAAATGTAGGACGGGACCAGCGGCAGCACGCAGGGGGACACGAACGACAGCAGGCCCGCCGTGAACGCAGCCGCCAGGGAAATCTGCTGGATGGACTCGGTCATATCGCCCGCCTACGGCGCATTCACCAGGAACCTGATGAGCTGCAGCCCTTCCGGACTCTGCCAATCTCTCGCCCCGAAGATCCGGTGCCTCACGATTCCCCGCCGATCCACCAGGAAGGTCATCGGCAGGGTTCTGGCTCCGTACGCGACCCCCACGCGGAAATCGGAATCGTGCAGGATCGGAAAGGTCAAGCCCATTTCATCACGAAAGGGCCTAGTGACCGCCGCACCCTGCTGGTCGGTGGAGACCGCCAGAATCTCAAACTCCCTCCGCCCGAACTCCCGGTAGAGCGTCTCCATGGCCGGCATCTCGACCCGGCAGGGCCCGCACCAGGTCGCCCAGAAGTTGATGAACACGACCTTCCCCCTCTGGCTCGACAAGGTGACGGGGTTGCCGCTCAGGTCCCAGAGCTGAAAGTCCGGTGCGGCGGCTCCGATCTTGACGCCGGGCCGGATTTGGGCGGGCGACGGTTCCGCCGGAGGCTCGGAGGCGGATTCGCTCGGCCCCAGATCGCAGCCGGCCCCTCCCAGCGGGGCCAGCACCCAGAGGCCCAGCAAACCTGCCCGCAGCAACTCTTTCCCTCGGTGTCTTGCCCACCGGCATCCGGCCCATCGACATCTTGCGTCTTCTTGCTCGCCCCGCATCGCCGCAAACTCACTCTCTCACAACGCCCTGTTACGTGGCCGGAGGAGCCCCCTGCACCGATCGAGCCCCGGTCTTCAGCAAGCCGGTAATGGTGTTGAGATTGTCGAGCACGGTCCAGTCCTTGGGACCGATCACCTTCTCCCGCAACACCCCCTGCTGATCGATGATATAGGTCTCGGGAACCCCCATGAGCTTATAGCGCTTGTCGGTTTGCCCCCACGAATCCACGAGAACGGGGAAGGTCAGGCTCATGCTTTTCACAAAGGGCGGGATGTCCTTCTTCGTCGTGACCCGGTCGATGCTGACCGCCAGGACCACCAGACCGTCCCGCTCGAAGTTCTTGTAGAGGACTTCCATGGACGGCATCTCTTCCCGGCAGGGCTTGCACCAGGTCGCCCAGAAGTTGAGAAAGACCACCTTCCCACGGAAGTCCGACAACCGAACGGATTGTTCATCCAGGCCGGGAAGCTCGAAGTCCGGCGCGACCTTGCCCACCGTGAGCGGCTCGTACTTGGCGCTCTGCATCCAGACGACGCCAAACGCCAAGGCCAGGATGGCGACCGCCGCCAGGCCGATGACGAGTTTCGACGCGGCTCTCGGCGGTGCCTGTGCCGCAGGGCTTGTCAGTGATTCTTCAGCCATTGATGCCACTCAAGAGCATATAGCCGATGGCTGATGGCTTATAGCTCGAACCCGTGCATCCGAAATCTCTCTGGCCATAAGCCATACGCTATCAGCTCTTCCCTTCGTTACGCGTAGGCGTGCAAGCCGGAGAGCAAGAAATTCACACCCCAGAAGCAGAAGACCACCATCAGGAACCCGAACACGGCATAGATCGCCGCCCGCCGGCCCTCCCACCCCCTGGTCATCCGCGCATGGATATAGGCGCCGTAGATGAGCCACACGATCAGGGACCAGGTTTCTTTCGGGTCCCAGCTCCAATAGCCGCCCCAGGCATAGTTGGCCCACATGGCTCCCAGGATGATGCCGAAGGCCAGGAGTGGAAACCCCACCATGATGGCCTTGTAGCCGAGCTCGTCGATGGTTTCCAGATCGGGGAAAGCCGCCAGGACGCTGGACGTGCTGCCGCGCCGCTCGGCCCGTTCCTTGAGCAGGTACATGAGGCCCAGCCCCCCGGCCATGGCAAAAGCCGCGTAGCTGGTCAGGGTCACGGACACGTGAATGTAGATCCAATAGCTGTTCAGCGCCGGCACGAGCGGCTCGGCCGTCTGGTACCGGTAGGGCAACAGCGAGGCGGCCCCCATCGCGATGAAGCCGATCCCCACGACAAAGGCGCCGATCGCCTTGATCCGGTAGCGGAGCTCAAGCAGCACGTAGCCGAGAATGATCGCCCAGGAGACGTAGGCCATGGCCTCGAACTGGTTGGACCAGGGCGCGAAGGTGCCGGAGATCTGCATCCGCTCGTAGGCGCGGGTCAGCAGGGCCATCGTGTTGACCACCCATCCGAAGATGGTCACGATCGTAGCCACCTGGCCGATCTGAGTCGCCCATCCGCTCTCGCCCTCCATCGGACCGGAGGGATGGCCGGCCGGCGCGAGCTGCATGTTCGGCCGTCGCGCCAGCACGTAGCCCACGTAAAGCCCCAGGGCTGCCAGGTAGAGCCAGAAGGTCATGTCGAATAGAAATAAAGACCGAAGCATATATCCTCCACAACTTGGGCGAGCGGTGAGCGGCGAGGGGCTAGCGGGTTCATCCGGTGCCGCTCGCCACTAGCCACTCGCCTCTTGCCCGATCTGTGTGTTTATCGTCTTAATCCGCTCCGTCAGCTTGCGGAACTCCTTCTGAAAATCAATCTGGCTCTTGTGGGTGTTGCCGCCGATGTGCACCGTCACGCCCGCGCCGGTGGGGATCACCTTGGCCCAGAGCCGCCGGTGGTAGATGAAGGAGGAGAGCGTGATGCCCACCACGATCATGGTGGAGCCAATCCAGACGATGTTCACGCCCGGGTCCTTGGTGATCTGCAGGCCGGTGAACTTTTTCGGCTGGTAGCCGACCAGCTCAAACCGGTACCGGGACCCCTGGATCTCGAAGAGGTCCGGGTAATGGTAGAAAATCCAGGGAGCGGCCTGCACCGGAGTCGCCTTGACCCTCGGCTGTTCGGTGATCGTCAGACGGACGGCGGGGTTCGCATGCTCGACGGTTTTGGAGTAGACCTTCTTATCCGTAGAATTAAAGCCGAAGTCCGCGACGAAATCGGTCACGGCCAGCTTGAGGCCGAGCTTGTCCAGGCTGACCTCCTTCTGCCATTCCAGATCCACCGTCCCGACCACCTTATCCGTGCCCTTCTCTTTGATATTCAGGCGGGCGATCTCGACCCGGTCCCAGGCATCTCCGTAGCTGGATTGGTAGAACCAAATGCCCTTGTAGACCAGGGGATCGTTCACCGTGATCGTCTTGGTCGTCACCGGGGCCCCCTGATCGATCACGGTCAAGGTGCTGTTGTAGGACTTCACGGCGCCGTTCTCGTGATAGTCGATCCAGAACTTGTCGATCCGAAGATCGAATTTGCCTTTCGGGATGTGGTAGGTCTGGCCTTCCAGACACACGCCGAATTCCTGAAACCCGTAGTAGCTGCCGATGAGCCCCCCCAGCACGATGACGGTGGCGCTCAGGTGCGCCATGTGCGCGCCCACGCGGCCCATGATGCCCTTCGTGGCGTAGAGCGTCGCCTCGCCGGCCTCGTTCTTGGCCAGCACGCGGTACCCCCGTTCAGCCAGCCATTGCACGATCCCCTCCGCCACCCGCTCCTTGGAGCCGGCGACCGGAACCTCCGCCCGGTGCTTCATCCCCTTGATGAAGGGCAGGCCGATGTTCACCTTGTCCTGTTGCATCGACCGCCAGATGGCGGGAAAGCGTTTATAGAAGCAGGTCAGCGAGTTGATGCAGAGCAGCGTCAGGAGGCTGGTGAACCACCAAGTGTGGTAGACATCGGTAAAACCCAAGCGGAGAAACCAGCGGTAGGCCTCTTCCCCATACTCCTTGATGTAGACGTCGGGACGCTCCCCCTGCTGGATCACGGTCCCGATCGTGGCCGTCATCGCGAGCACGATGAACAGGAACATAGCCAGCTTGATCGAGGCGAACAACTCGGCCAGCTCGGCCGAGATCTCCTGCCAGCCGAGGCTTGGCGCGGACTTGGGCGCCGCCCCTTCTTCAACGACGACCGGGCGCTCCCCGTTCATAGCGATTCCTGGTTCTGCAATGGGAACGGCGTTGCTTCGAGTGAGTTCAATTCTACCTTATTTCGGGCGGCGTGTGCGAGAAATTCACCGCAATAACGCGAGATTCGGCACCGACCGGAGGCAACTGACGCGGGGGGTTCGCCTCCCGAAGACTCGGGAAACAGGACCAACCAAGCCCGCGAAAGGCAGGCTATCTTACAAGTCGCTTCTCATCACTGTCAAGGCAAAGGGGAAGGAGCTGGCGGTTGGTCTCCCTTCTGTGCTCGCAGAGCCCGCACTTCAGAAAGTGCTCGCTCGATGCGCGCAGTTGAAGGCAGACCAAACCGCAACTCGAAAGGGGGGAGATATGGGTGGAGCGGACGATGCTCGCTTCGGTAAGGGGGGTCGCGTGAACGACAGGGGAATTCCTTTGCTCCCGCAGCGCGCGGCCTCGGAAGGCCCTCGCTGGACGGCCGCAGTTGGAATCCCCCGTCGTCCCGCGTGAAAGGGAGGGGGGTTGGAGAAAGCTGGGGTCGCTCGATGCACGCAGTGGAAGGACGGTCTGGGCCACCTCCACCACTAGCCCCTTGCCTCTAGCCCATTGCCATGACGGCACCTTCCCGTTGACAAATCAGCGGCTTCTGGGTTACAAGAGAGGGCTTCAGAGAGCGGCTTGCACGGGTGTCACGCCGTCCATTTGAGAGTCAGGCGTGGCGGCAGCCCCTGCTACCAGGACACAAGCCAGTTCCATTACCCTACTTCGAGAGGAACCAATGAGCCGAAACAACTACCTGTTTACGTCCGAGTCCGTCACTGAAGGCCACCCGGATAAGATCGCCGACCAGATTTCGGACGGTATCCTGGATGCGATCATCGCCAAAGACAAGCACTGCCGGGTCGCCTGCGAAACCATCCTGACCACCGGCATCGCCTTCGTGGCCGGAGAGATTACGACCAAGGCTTATGTGGAGATCCCCGACATCATCCGCGAGACGATCAAGGAGGTCGGCTACACGGACGCGACCTGGGGGTTCGACTACCATACCTGCTCGGTGATTACGTCGATCCACCAGCAGTCCGGCGACATCGCGATGGGGGTGGACACGGGCGGCGCGGGCGACCAGGGCCTGATGTTCGGCTACGCCTCCAACGAGACGGCGGAGCTCATGCCCATGCCCATCGTGCTGGCCCACCGGCTCACCAAACGGCTGGCGGAAGTGCGGAAAAAGGGCATCCTCCCCTGGGTCCGGCCGGACGGCAAATCTCAAGTGACGATCGAGTACCGGGACGGCAAGCCGGTCCGGATCGACACGATCGTCGTCTCCACCCAGCACAGCCCGGACGTCACCAGCAAGAAGATCGAGCGCGACGTGATCGAGCACGTTGTCAAGCCGGTCATGCCGAAGGACATCTTCGACCCGGTCAGCGTGAAGTACTACATCAACCCGACCGGCCGGTTCGTCACCGGCGGGCCGATGGGCGACACGGGGCTCACCGGGCGCAAGATCATCGTGGACACGTACGGAGGCGTAGGCAGCCACGGCGGCGGCGCGTTTTCCGGCAAGGACCCCAGCAAGGTGGACCGGTCGGCCTCCTACATGGCCCGCTACATCGCCAAGAACATCGTGGCGGCGGGGTTGGCCGACAAGTGCGAGATCCAATTGGCCTACGCGATCGGCGTCGCCGACCCGGTCTCCATCCTGATCCACACCAAGGACACGGAGCGGGTGGACATCGAGATCCTCGACAAGCTGGTGCGCAAGCACTTCCCCATGACCCCGCACGGCATCATCGAGCACCTCAAGCTGCGGCGCCCCATCTACAAGAAGACGGCGGCCTACGGCCACTTCGGGCGGAACGAGCCAACCTTCACCTGGGAAAAGACCGACAAGGCCAAGGTCTTAAAGCGGGAAGCAGACCTGTAACAGAAGCGGCGAGCGAACGAGCACGGGGGGACGGAGTTCTTGCCGTCCCCTTTTTTACTGTTTCTTAGCCATCAGCTATCGTTCAAGAGCATATAGCCAATGGCATATAG
>VGXG01000048.1 GCA_016873395.1 Nitrospira sp.
GGTGCTCGTTCGACGGCCGCAGTTCAGGGGACAGCCAGCCACCCCGCCAGGAAAAAGAGCAACGCGCGCAGTCAGGAGCACCCGCGCCGCCCCTGCCAGGGAAAGAGCATGGAAGGCCACCCAAGTTGGGTGGCCTTTTTTATTGCTCGCAGGCGGCTGGGCGCCCGCTCGGCACCACCCGCCTTTACCCCCAGCTTCAGCAATCCCTTTCGCCCCTCGCCCCTTGAGGGAGAGGGCAAGGGTGAGGGGAAACCTCTTCCAGCTTCAGGAAATGGAGGAGAGTGCGGCGTTCCCTCCGGTGCACGGCACGAACGG
This sequence comes from Nitrospira sp., assembly GCA_016873395.1. GTDB lineage: Bacteria > Nitrospirota > Nitrospiria > Nitrospirales > Nitrospiraceae > VGXG01. The sequence goes on from VGXG01000048.1 coordinate 316, forward strand.
AACGCCTCAACCGCTTCGCTCCACGCGGGTAGACATATTGGACTTATCGAACTGCGCTATTTTTATGACTATTCTCTTGTTTCCATTGCGATTTTCAAACACCTTGAAACTGGCTTGAGCTATTGCGCCTCCCAACGTGAATGCAACCATTTGACCTGCTTACCCACCCGTGAGTTTAGAGACGGCAAACGCCGCTCCACTCCGGCTGAGCATAATGCTCCGCCACAACCAAGGAGGAATCCCAAATGTCAGAGCTTACCCAATCTACGTCTCCCCCCGAAGAAATCAATACCGTCGCTGACGCGCCTTTCAATTGGGGCAATTGCCGCCGGAGGAGCTCACCGCGGCGGGTCTTTATTGCGGGCAGTGATTAGGAGAGAGGGTCGAACAAAGTCTTGATTTCCTCTGCCACGCCCAAGGCTTCAGCCTGGGCGACCAGAGCCTTTCGCTCGGCTGGACTCGGCTGGCGGACCGCGACGATGTTCCGGGCATCTTGGAGATCCGTGGGTCCCCCTGCATAGAGCTTCAAGAGCACCAGCGCCTGCCAATTCACGACCGGAACCAGGCAGTCCAAAACCGATAACGTCTCCACGCCTCGAAACACCAGTTCCGTCCACTTCTGAGGAAGCACGATCAGTTGTACGGGAACCACCTGTCCGCCGACATGCACCTCCATGCGGAAGACGCCGCGCAAGGGGTCGTCCGGATTGCCCGGACGATAGTCGGCTCCAAGGTGGGTGGCAAGGCCGGCTGGGTCGGAACCGCCGAGAGCCACAGCCAGGTCAATGTCGCGCGTGGCACGCGTCACTCCCCAAGCCGAGACCGCAAATCCCCCGACCAGAACATAGGACTGGACCAGCCCCTGCGCTCGGGCCCGGTCAAGACGGCCCAGGGTCTCGATCAGCGCTTGGCTGAACACGCGAGCTTCAACTCTAGGCAGAAGTCAGACAGTTCGAGGGCGAGCCGTAGCCGCTCCTGAGGCTTCATGCGCCGAGCTTCCTTGATCTTCTTGGCGGCAAGCCACTCACTCAACCGGCTGGGCCGCCTGTGAAGATTGAGGGTCGGGGTTGAGGGATGGCAATTCATGGAGAGGATTATACACAGGTTCGCTGGCTGCGAAAAGCCCGAGCAATATGAAGCGGCGCAAAAGGGTGGAACGGCGTCAGTCTCTTCGCGCTGAGCGGGATTCCTGCTCGGTCTCTCCGAGGATGCAAGAGCCCCTTAAGCCCTACCCGCAAGGAAGCTGGTTTGCCGGTTCTGCTACAATGTCGCCGGTCACGAGAACCGTTATGTCGCCCCGCAGACCGCTGGTGATTGTCGGCATCGATCTCGCCGGTTCGCCGCGCCGTCCGACCGGCCTGTGCCTCCTGCACGGCTTGAGAGCCGAAACGCACGTGGCGTTCAGCGACGACGACATCCTCGACGCGGTCCGGCACGCACGGCCCGACCTCGTGCCCATTGACGCGCCGCTGAGCTTACCCAAAGGCCGGCGGACCATTCATGACCGCTCCGGCGAGCACTTGCGCGACTGCGACCGGGAATTGCTGCGGCGCGGCATCCGGTTTTTCCCCATCACGCTCGGCCCGATGCGGATGCTGACGGAGCGCGGGCTCGCGCTGAAAAAGAAGCTCCGCGCCCTGGGCTATCACGCCGTCGAGTGCTACCCCGGCGCAGCGCAAGATGTGTGGGGGCTTCCCCGCCAACACCGGGACCGGCAAGGGCTCCTCGCCGGACTCAGGAAACTGGGGGTGCGAGGCTTGAGAAAGACGGCCACCAGCGATGAGTTGGACGCCGCGACGGCCGCGCTGGTAGGCCGGCGGCACCTGTTGGGTCGGGGAAACATGCTCGGCGGGAAGCGCGGCATCCTGATCCCCGCCGTGCGGTAAAGCCGGCGTCGGGAACTGTTTCTCGCTGGGCTAGATTGTGCTGCCTCGGCCCGTCCAAGATCAACGGCCGGATGATCCCGGCAGGCGCGCGGTGAGGATGGTGCTGACTGGGTTCGCCAGGAAGTCCTGCCAATAGGCCTCGCCGAACTTTGCCAAGCCTTCGGGAGAGACTGCAAAGGGATGCCACCGGAGGTCGGTGAAGCTGGCGGCGTGCAGCACATCTTCGAAGACCCGGCGCGCCCAGTGCCGGTATTCGATCGAGAAGGGCGGATCCGTGTGCACGTCCGCATGGACCAGCATCCAATCCTGATCCCCGGCCACCAGGCGGTAGGTGAAGCCGTACCGCTCCGTCTCGCCCTTGCCCAGCACATAGTCGGGCTCGGGGAGGAGGGCCACCAGCTTCCCGCTGGATTTGAGATTCGCCGCGATGTTCCGGCACATGTCACGCATGGCCTCCGGCGTCTCCGCATAGTGCAGGAGATACATCGCCGTGGCCAGGTCGAAGGCGCCCAGCACGGGCAGGGCCGCGGCATCCGCCAACACGTACTCGATGCCGGCCTTTTCTCTGGCTTCCGCCTCGCGGGCCTCGGCGATCATGGCCTGCGACACGTCCACCCCGACGACGCGGGCCGCCCCCCACTGTTTGAGCTTGCGGGAGTAGTAGCCCGTCCCGCAGGCCAGATCGAGGACCTCCCGTCCCTCGACTTGCCCGGCCAGGAGCCGCCGCACCGTCGGCACTTCCGCATAGGTTGGGACCGGCGTCTCCTTCCACCCGGCGTACCGCCCCCCGATCGCGTCGTACTGGGCGCCCATGGAGAGGCATGATAGCAACCCCGCCATGCTGCGACAACCGCCGGCAGGAAGCCGGTTCACCCGCCTACGCCGGAAGCCACGGCTGTCAAGCCGTGGGGGCTCCACATGGACGCCGAATCGTGGTATCTTGACGCCCGGTCGGGACCGGTCTGAAAAGAAGGAGAACCGAGCCTTATGCTGATGGACGGCAAGAAGGGACTCATCGTCGGCGTCGCCAACAAGCACAGCATCGCCTGGGCGATCGCGCAAGCCGCGGCCCGCGAGGGGGCGCAGCTCTTCTTCAACTACCAGAACGAGCGGCTGCGGGAGAACGTCGAGGAGCTCGTCCGGACGATGCCGGGAGCGAAAGCCTTCCCCTGCGACGTGGGCGACGACGCCCAAATCGACGCGTTGATGAAGCAGGTCGGGCAGGAGTTCGGCCGGTTGGATTTCCTCGTCCACTCGGTGGCCTTCGCCCCGCGCGAAGAATTAACCGGTCAATTTCTCGCGACCACGCGCCAGGGCTTCGCGACCGCCCTCGACGTGAGCGCCTACTCACTCGTGGCCGTCACGCGGGCGGCGGTCCCGCTCATGACCGACGGCGGTTCCGTCGTCACGCTGACCTACCTCGGCAGCGAGCGCGTGGTCCCGCACTACAACGTCATGGGGGTCGCCAAGGCGGCGCTCGAATCAACCGTGCGCTATCTCGCGCACGACCTCGGGCCCAAGAACATCCGCGTGAACGCCATCTCGGCCGGCCCCATCAAGACCCTGGCCGCGCGCGGCGTCTCCGGCATCAGCAAGATGGTGGATCACCACCGGGAATTCGCCCCCTTGCGGCACGCAACCGAGCAGGCGGAAGTCGGCGACACGGCCCTCTTCCTCCTCAGTCCGCTGGGACGGGGCATCACCGGCGAAGTCATCTACGTGGACGGCGGCTATCACATCCTGGGCTCCTTGTTCTCCGCGGAATAACGAGCTCGCTCGTTTCCTACGGTCGAGGGTGCCCGTGCTCCCCTCGCAGGGGGCACGGTTGCGCCATAGTCCCTCGACTCCCGGCCGCTCATAGGTTCCCTGCACTGCTATAGAGACGACGCCCACGGCAAACTGAGGGAACTGACTATGGACACGACAACGACACGTTGCTGCATCGTGGGTGGAGGCCCGGCCGGGATGATGCTGGGGCTGCTGTTGGCCCGCGCCGGCGTCGACGTCGTGGTGCTGGAAAAACACGCGGACTTTCTCCGGGATTTCCGGGGCGACACGATCCACCCCTCCACGCTCGAGCTGATGCACGAGATCGGCGTGCTGGAGGAGTTCCTCAAGCTGCCGCACGAGAAGGCGCGCCTGCTCAAGGTTCAGGTCGGCGACCAGTCGATCCCCCTGGCGGACTTCAGCCACCTGCCGACCTGCTGCAAGTTCATCGCCCTGATGCCCCAGTGGGACTTCCTGAACTTCCTCGCGGAGCAGGGCGCCCGCTATTCCACCTTCCACCTGCGGCAGAAGACCGAGGCGACCGGGTTGGTCGAAGACGACGGTCTGGTGGTCGGCGTCCGCGCAACGACGCCGGAGGGTGAGATGGAGATCAGGGCCGACCTCGTGGTCGGCGCCGACGGGCGACATTCAGTCGTGCGGGAGAGGGCTGGCTTTCACGTCCAGGAACTCGGTGCGCCCATGGATGTCCTCTGGTTCCGCATCTCCCGGCAGCCCGGAGATCCCGAAGAAACCATGGGCCGCTTTGACGCAGGGCGGATCCTGATCATGATCAACCGGGGGATGCACTGGCAGTTCGGGTACATCATCATGAAGGGCTCGGCCGAGGAGAACCGCAAGCAGGGGCTCGAGGCCTTCCGCGAGGCAGTGGCAACACTCGCGCCCTTCGCCGCCGACCGCAAGGGTGAGATCCGTCATTGGGACGATCTGAAGTTGCTCACCGTCCGCGTGGATCGGCTACTCCATTGGTACCGGCCCGGTCTGCTCTGCATCGGCGACGCGGCCCACGCCATGTCCCCGATCGGCGGCGTCGGGGTCAACCTGGCAGTCCAGGACGGGGTCGCCGCAGCCAACCTGCTCGCCCAGCCCTTGCGCGAGGGCCGGCTTACCACGGAGCACTTGCGCTTGGTCCAGCAGCGGCGGCTGCTTCCCGTCCGGGTCATCCAGGGCATGCAGGTGCTGATCCAGCAACGGGTCGTCTATCGAGTTCTGAGCGGGGCAGGCCAGATGAAGCCGCCGCTGCTGCTCAAACTGTTCGCCCGTTTTCCTTTCCTGCGTCGCATCCCAGCCAGGCTGATCGGCGTCGGGGTCCGCCCCGAGCATGTTCGGACGCCGGCCGTCCCCGTCTGACGGACCAGACAGGGTCGGGGGCACCAGAGGGACCGGGCAAGACGCACCGCGGGCCATTTGTTACAATAGCCGCATGATGCCGGCCACGACACAGCCCTACGATCCCGCGCTTGCGCGGACGCTGATCCTGGACGAGCTGTTCGACCTGTCGCTGTATAAGGCCCTGCGAGGGATCACGGACAGCGAGTCGCGGAAAACGCTCGATGAGTTGATCGTCGTCGAGACCGAGCATTTGGCCTTCTGGCAGCAGTTCTTCGAGAGCAAGCTCACCGCACTCGATTTCGGACGCCGGCTCAAGCTCCAGTTCATCATTCTGGTCTGCCGTCTCCTCGGGTCCACGGCGGTGCATCTGTCGCTGGAAGCAATCGAGGTCCATGGAGTCCGGAAATACCTGTCTCTGTGGAAGAGTTACAAAGGCCAGCCGCTGGGGGAGGCGCTCAAGGATATCCTGCTCGACGAGTTCAAGCACGAAGATGTGCTGGTCACCAAGCTGACCGAGCGGAAGATCAACCCGGAGAAGATCCGCAACATCTTCCTGGGGCTCAACGACGGGCTGGTGGAAATTCTCGGCGCGGTCAGCGGGTTCTTCGGCGCCTTCGGCGACGCGGCGACCGTCCTGATCGCCGCGTTGACCACGGCCGTGGCCGGCGCGCTCTCCATGGCGGCCGGCGCCTATGTGGCTCTGAGCTCGGAGAAGGAAGTGCAGCAAACGGAGGCCGACAAGAAGCGGTTCCTGGGAGAGGGCGGCGCCACGGTGGAGATGGAAGAGCAGCCGCTCAGCTCCGCCGTGGTCGTGGGCGGCGCCTATATTGTGGGGGCGATGGTTCCTGTATTGCCGGTCCTGTTCGGCGCGAAGACCGCGCTGTTCTCGCTCTTCACTGCCGGGAGCATGGTCATCCTGGTCTCCACGCTGCTGGCCTTTCTATCAGGCATGGACATCAAGCGACGTATTCTGCTCAACCTCGTGATCATCACCGTAGCCGTCACGGTCACCTACCTCATCGGGATAGTCGCCAAGAATCTGTGGGGAATCTCGGTCTGAGGGATTGGGCTTCTACCGGGCCACCATCGGCAGTTCCCGCCTGTCTTTCGCTTCCTGTTGAATGCGGAGGCGCTCGGCTTTCGACTCCTGCAGCACATGCTCGAGCACCTCATCGGTGAGCTGCGTCAGATGCGCCGCCGCATCTTTCATCGCGCCGTGCTCGACAGCGCGGGACAGCACTTCGGCCTTCGTCGCGCCCTTCTTCTGTCCGAGGAACGGCTTGACGATGAGGTAAACCACGTCGCGCACCGGCATGTAGCGGAGGAAGCGGCGCAGCAGCCGAAACGTCTGGACCGGGTAATGCAACAGCTTGTAGACAAACAAGCGCCGGAGCCCTGCGCGGCGCTCGTCGTTGATCACCTCGCCGGGGAGGCAGGTCGGATCAATCGCGGAGCACTTGAAATACTTGTACCAGTCTTCCCGTTCGCTCACCAAACCCCGCTTCATATACTCCTGCCACAGCGGCGTCCCCCGATAGACACAGAGCCGGTTGAACCCGAAGGTATCCAGCGGAAGCTTGGCCGCCAGGTCAAAGGTGGCGTGCATGTCCTCCACGGTCTCGTCCGGGTTGCCGACCGTGAAGAACCCGTGCACGATCTCAATGCCGGCCCGCTTGGCGTTCGTCACCGCCATATCGATGTCCGCCAGCGTCTGTTCTTTTTTCAACCGGTCGAGAATCTTCTGGCTCCCGCTCTCGACGCCGAACATGATCGTGCGGCAGTGGGCCTTCGCCATCGCCGGGAACAGATGCTGGGCGACTGAGTCCACCCGGCCCTCACAGCCCCACTGGATGGTGATATCGTTGTCGTTGATCCCTTTGCAGATCGCTTCGATGCGCTTGGGTTGCAGCAGGAAGTGGTCGTCCACGAAGTAGACGGAGCCGTAGCCGAGCCCCTGGAGATATTTGAATTCGTCCACGACGTGTTGTGGGCTGCGGGAGCGCCACTTTCCTTCGTTGAAGATCGGAATATCGCAAAACACGCAGGGCCAGGGGCAGCCGCGCGAGGTCTGCATGGTCGTGAACCGCTCCATGGAGAGCACAGCCGGCACATCGAGCGGCATGGATTCGACGAAATCCAGCGGCAGGCTCTCCCGGTCGGGGAACGGCCACTGATCGAGGTGGCGCTCCATGATCCGATTGGGGTTGTTGACGACCTGGCCGTCCTTGGCCCAGGTCAGCCCGCCGACGTCCTGCGGGTCGGCCAGGCGCTCGATGAGGTCGAGAATGAGCTGTTCGCCATCCCCGCGGCACACGAAGTCCACCTCAGGGCATTGCAGCTTGACGAGCGGCGCATTGAGGCTGGCGAATACCCCGCCGAAGGCCAGTTTGACCTTGGGACTGCCGGCACGGATCTGCCGAGCGAGGATCTTGGCATAGGGGTAGCTGGTCGTGCTGAGGAAACTCAGGCCGACGAGAGCCGGTTGCTGTCGTTTGATCGCTTCGATGATGACGTCGTTGGGCGTGTCCGGATTCGCCTGGTCGAACATGACGCATTCGTGTCCGGCGCGTTTGAGGACAGCCGAGAGCGACATGATGCCGATGGGGGGAAATCCCATGACCCGAATGTGACCGTTCTTGGCGCGTGTCTTGGCCGGAAGGGCATAAAACTGAGGGTCACGGACGTGGATCAGGAACACGAGCATGCTGACCTCCGAGCGTGGAATGGTTCATACGCTTGTTCATTGCAAGCCAGCCTTGATACTTCCCTGTCGCAATACCAGATCGCGCCTTACGCGTCCTGTTCGGGTTTCTTTCAGTGAAACCGAAACGGTGTGGCTACCGTCCGTTCCAAGGAGAGAAGGCTTCCTGCTTTCTAATCTGCCGCGTGGGTTCGGCGCAGATCGGTGAGGGTGCGATACTACCTACTTAGTGATAGGATAGCACGACTAGGCATGAAGGGAAAGGAAATACCGTCGCGGAGGATGATCACCCGCCCAGGGTGGCCTTGACCGTGGCGCCGATCTCGGCGGGATTGCTCACCACGCGGACACCGGCCGCTTCCAGAGCCGCCATCTTTTCGGCGGCGGTGCCCTTGCCGCCCGTGATAATGGCGCCGGCATGGCCCATGCGGCGACCCGGCGGGGCCGTGATGCCGGCGATGAAGCCGATCACCGGCTTGCGGACGTGCTGCTTGATGTAGGCCGCGGCCCGCTCCTCCGCATCACCGCCGATCTCGCCGATCATGACGATGGCTTCGGTTTCTTGGTCCTTCTCGAACAGAGGCAGAAGATCGATGAAGCCCGTCCCGTTAACCGGATCGCCCCCGATGCCCACGCAGGTCGTCTCGCCCAGGCCCAAATTGGTGAGCTGGTTGACCGCTTCGTAGGTCAAGGTGCCGCTGCGGGACATGACCCCCACCCGGCCCTTCTTATGGATGAAGCCAGGCATGATGCCGATCTTGCACTCATCCGCCGTGATGACGCCAGGGCAGTTGGGACCGATCAGGCGAACATCCCGGTTCCGCAGGGCCCGCTTCACCTTCACCATGTCGTTGACCGGAATGCCCTCCGTGATGCAGATGATGAGCTTGATGCCCGCGTCGGCCGCCTCGAGGATCGCATCGGCGGCAAAGGGCGGAGGGACAAAGATCAGGGACGTATCGCACTGGGTCCTGGCGACCGCATCCCGCACCGTATTGAAGACCGGAATGCCCTCGACTTCCTGGCCCGCCTTGCCGGGCGTGACGCCGGCCACGACCTGCGTGCCGTAGGCCTTGCACTGGGTCGCATGAAACGACCCTTCCTTGCCCGTGATCCCCTGCACCACCACCCGCGTATTCTTATTCACCAGAATGCTCACGGTATCCCCTTTTTCTTAAACTCCCCCTCCCCATCCCTGACGGGCAAAGGGTTACTCTTCCCTCTGTGGGTGGCGTCGACCATGACCCTCCCTGTCTCCATCCTTCACATTGCCCCGGGTGGAAGGGATGGGCACGGAGGCGGGCGGCATAGCGGGCATAAGGTTTCCAGACAGCAAAGAGGGTGCCGCTCGCCGTTCTGTTATTCCGATGAGGCGAGCGGCCAACGGTAACGCTCGGAGTAGCTACGGACAATCAACGCATCGTGCCGACGCCGAAGCTGCCCGCCCTTCGTCACCCGAGGCACCGTCTCACGCGTGCGCCGCCTCGCCAGGTGCCTCCGCCTTCTTCCTTTTCTTGCCCGTCATCGCCACTATTTTCTGCGCCGCCTCCCACAGATCCGTCGCCACATCCACCTTGAGGCCCGACTCCAGCAGCAGCTTCCGTCCTTCTTCCGCGTTCGTCCCTTGCAGCCGCACCACCACCGGCAGCTTCAGCCCCACTTCCTTCGCTGCATCGATCACGCCGTGGGCGATCCGCTCGCAGCGGACAATCCCGCCGAAGATGTTGATGAAGATGCCTTTGACGTGCTTGTCCTTGAGCAGGATGCGAAATCCGGCCGCGACCGTTTCCTTCGTGGCCCCACCGCCCACGTCCAAGAAATTCGCCGGCCAACTGCCCGCCAGCTTGATCACATCCATCGTGGCCATGGCGAGTCCGGCCCCGTTCACCATGCAGCCGATGTTCCCGTCCAGCTTCACGTAGTTCAGGTTGTTCTTGCTGGCCTCGATCTCCAACGGCTCTTCCTCGTGCAGATCGCGGAAGGCCTGCACATCCGGATGCTTGAAGAGGCCGCTGTCATCGAAGGAGACTTTGCCATCCAGCGCGATGAGCTTCTTGTCCGTCGTGATGACCAGCGGGTTGATCTCCACCAGCGAGGCGTTCTTTTCCATGAAGAGCCGGTAGAGGTTGCCGAGCATGGCAACGAAGGGATTCAGCACCGTCGGCTCGATCGCGGGCAGGCCGAGACCGAAGGCCAGCTTGCGGCCGTTGTAGCCTTGAAACCCCGCGGCCGGATCGATCGGCTCCCTGAGCACTTTTTCCGGCGTCTTGGCCGCCACTTCTTCGATCTCCATCCCGCCTTCCGTGCTGGCGATGAAGACCGGCCAGCCGGAATCCCGATCGACCAGCAGGCTGAGGTAGAGCTCTTTGGCGATCCCGGCCCCTTCTTCGATGAGCAGCCGGCGTACTTTTCTACCCTTCGGCCCGGTCTGATGGGTGACCAGCGTCTTGCCGAGCAGCTCCTTGGCCAACCCCGGCACCTCGGCCTGATCCCTGGTGATCTTGACCCCGCCGGCCTTGCCGCGCCCGCCCGCGTGGATCTGGGCTTTGACGACATAGACCGGGCTGTTCAGCGCCGCCGCCCACTTGGCTGCCGCCTTGGGCGTCTTGATCTCCTTGCCCCTGGGCACGGGCACGCCGAACTGGGCAAACAACTGCTTGGCCTGAAATTCATGGATGTTCATTCGTACCTCACAAGAACTTATAGCTTATGGCCTATAGCGGACGATGCGGACAGTCGGACTCCTTCCGCTTCGTCCTACCATTAGCCATACGCCATAGGCCATACGCTCTTACTCTTTTTTCGCGTAGGCGGGAAACAGCATCGGCGAGGTCATGTCGGATGAAGCCCCATGCTTGCGCGCCTCGGTCCTGAATCGAGTCAGGTGCTCCAGAGTCAGCGCGCCGTGCGACATCGTCTTGGAGCGGACGGCCGCCGTGAGGCCGGCTCGTTTGCCGTAGACCATCAGATCTAGGAGGGAGTTGCCCATCAAACGATTCCGGCCGTGGAGCCCGCCCGAGGCCTCCCCGGCCACGAAGAGGTTCTTGACGTTGGACTCGCTGTTCACATCAATCTGCACGCCGCCGTTCTGGTAATGGAGGGTCGGATAGATGAGCACCGGGTCCTTGGCGATGTCGATCGCATACCGCTTGTACTGGCGGACCATCGCGGGGAAATGCCTCTCCAGGGTGCCCGGCCCCTGCTCGACCTCCAGCAGCGGCGTATCCAGCCAGACTCCGATCCGCCCGGACATGGTCCTGATCCCTCGGCCTTCTTCGCATTCCCGGATGATCGAGGAGGAGACCACATCGCGCGTATCCAGCTCGTTGACGAACCGCTCGCCCTTGGCGTTGACCAGGTGCCCGCCCTCGGAGCGGATGCCCTCGGTGACCAATGCCCCGATCAACTGCTCCGGATAGACCGCGCCGGAAGGATGATACTGGAACGTATCGACTTGCAGCAGCTTGGCTCCCATCCGGTAGGCCATGGCCAGCCCGTCGCCCGTGGCCCCGTAGTGGTTGCTGGTCGGGAAACCCTGAATATGCAGCCGCCCGATGCCGCCCGTGGCCAGGATCACCGTCTTGGCCGCCACGACGACGAACCGCTTGTTATCGAGATCGCGGAGCACCGCGCCGCTACAGGCTCCATGTCCGTCGCTCAGCAGCTCGACCGCCGCGCAGAACTCCAGCAATTGGACCTTCTGGTTCAGCACTTCGTCCTTCAGCACCCGCATGATCTCGAGACCCGTGTAGTCGGAGCAGGTCAGGAGCCGGGGCTTGCTGCTGCCGCCTCCCTTCTTCACGTGCAGGTTGCCGTCCGCATCCCGGTCGAACAACACGCCCAGGTCCAGCAGCCACTTGGCGACGGACGGCCCCTCCTCCACCATCACCTTCAGAAGCCGATGGTCGTTCTTCATGTGCCCGCCCTTGAGGGTGTCCAGGAAATGCTGAATCGGGGAATCCTCGTTGGTGATCGCGACCTGGATGCCCCCCTGGGCCATCACCGTGTTGGAATCGGCCAGCCGGAGCTTGGTGGCCAGCAGGACCGTGGCCCCCTGGGCATGGGCGTGCAACGCGGCCGCGCAGCCGGCGCCGCCGCCCCCCACCACCAGCACGTCCGTCTGATAGGCCGGCGTCAAGTCCAGGTCAGCCGGGATCGGGCTGTCGCCTTCCAGCAGGGCGGCCAGCTCCCGCACCGTGGATTCTCCCTCGTTCAACCCGAATTTGATCGGACGGTAGGCGCTTTCGCGGAAGTCTGGGTGATATTTCTTGATCAGCGTATCGCGCTCGGCCGGCTGATACTTGGGCAGCGTCTGGGTGCGGCGGAAGTCGCGGGTCTTGTGGACGATCTGCTGGAGCTGGTGGATTTCCATTAATACTCTCTGGCTGCGTGGCAAGCGGCAAGTGGCAAGTGGCAAGACGAGCCGCAGCGGTTGATTCTTCTGCCCATAGCCGCTCGCCGCTCGCCGCCCGCCGCTCGCCCGATATTCATTTCAATTCCGCGCAGGCTTCCTTCAACTGCTGCTCATTCATCTTGAGGAGCCGGTCCCATTCGGTCTTGTACCGGCCCTCTTCGATCTCCTTGATCCGCTGGTAGAGGCGCTCCGGCTTCTCGGTGAAATGGACGCCCTGAGCCCGGCTGGCATAGAGCGCGACCAGACTCGGCGCGATGTCGGCGATGCAGACGGGCGCGCAGAGACCGCACATGACGCAGTCCATGAACATTTCGGAGACGGTTTTGAAGTCCCCGAACACCGCGCGCCAGACCCCCTCCCGCACATCGATCGTCTGCGGGCAGGCCTCCGTGCAGGCATTGCAATTGCGGCAGAGCGGCGCCTCGGGATAGAGGTTGAACAGGTCCTGCTTGGGGTCCTGAAGCTCGGCCATGTTGTAGACGGCCTTGCGGGCGGGAAAGGGCGGGACCATGGAAAAGGACATGCCGTCCTGGACAGCCGTCTGGCAAGCCAGGCAGGTCCTGACCTTGGGATCGTCCTTGGTCCGGTAATAGGTCGCGCAGGCGCCGCAGAAGCCGCCCAGACAGCCGGCCCCCCGGATCACCTCCTGCCCCGTGTACCAGAGGGCCTTGATCACGGTGATCCCCTCCGGAACCTGGTAGGTCTTGCCGGCGATCTCCACCGTGACCATCTTCGGGTGGAGAACTTCTTCCTGATCAATGACGCTCTGCGTATTGATGTCCTGTGTCGCCATCGGGCTCTTTCAATTCGTGAAGCGTATCTCGTCGCTCGTCGTCAGTAACAAGTTGCAAGTCTCAAGTGGCAAGTAACAAGACACAAGTAGCAAGAGTCCGAAACTTATTACTTGGCTACTTGCAACTTGTCAGCTTGCTCCATGTGTCATTGGCGCGCTTCACGTGTGACGCTTCACGCCTTATGCCGTTCTTTTATGCAATCGCATCCACGATCGCATTCAAGGTCTGGCTCGGACGCATCGCTTTCGCCGCCTTCGCGTCATCGGGATGATAATACCCGCCGATGTCGACCGGCTTGCCCTGGGCTGCGAGCAGCTCGCCATTAATCTTGGCTTCGTTGTCGGCCATCTGCTTGGCGA
>VGXG01000049.1 GCA_016873395.1 Nitrospira sp.
GGGCGAGAAGCTGGATTTCCAAATCCAAGCCGGAAATCCAGATCGCCCCTTGTGCGAGCAGAGACGACACAAACGCCACGTGAGACCGCAGATCAACGGTATGCCACGGCGGGCGGACCACGCATTCGTTGAAGTCCTGCCACAAGAGACCGCTGCTCCGGGTCGAATAGTCCACGGCCACCAAATGGATGCGGGGGAACGCGGCGCGCAGCGAACGGGCGATGCCGACCCCTGGTGACGGGTTGGCTCCGCCGTGGACGCCGCTGATGTAGATCTGCAACATGCCGGCCCTTGTCGATGGAGAGGAGAGTGTTTTAGCCTGCATTATTCATGAACGCTTCTGCTGCAATCGCGGATTCGCTGCTGCGACAAGCCTGCACGCGGCTCGCAACTGCGTGCAGGCGGGCGGGCTCGCCGCGCGGTCGGTCAACATACTGTTTCAAGTATGCCTCCCTCCCTTGCGGCTCCGCGCGCCCGTCTCGCGACGCGACTCCACGATTTCGCGACGAACCGTCATGAATAATGCAGGCTAGCGCGCCGTCATCCCGCCGTCAATGGGAAAAACCGCGCCGGTGACCCAGGCGGACTCGTCAGAGGCCAGGTAGAGGACGAGCTTGGCCACTTCCTCCGGAGTCCCCGGCCGGTCAAGGGGATAGTCCGACAGGACTTGGGCCAATGCTGACGGGTCACTGATCAGCCCGGCCGCCATCGGCGTGTCCACCAGGCCGGGATTTACCGCATTGCAGCGGATGCCCTGCTTGGCATAGTCGATCGCGAGGCAGCGGGTCATGGAATCGAGAGCTCCCTTGGTGGCGGCATAGACCGGGAGCAGAGGAATGCCGACCAACGAAGCAATTGAGGAAATGTTGACGATCGAGCCGCCACCGGCCTTCATCATGGCCGGGACCGCCGCTCTGGTCATACGAAAGACACCGGTCAAGTTCACGGCCAGGACTTCATCCCAGGTCGCATCGTCCGTTTCGTGCAGGGCTTTTCCGAAGGCGCCGATCCCGGCGTTGTTGACGAGGATGTTCAGTTTGCCGAATGTCCGCACCGCTTGATCCACCGCCGATCTGACATGGGTTTCATCCGTCACGGAGCCGGCGACCGCGAGGGCCCGACCCGGTGTGATCTCACCGACCACCCGCTCGAGGGCCTCCTTGCGCCGTCCGGTGAGCACGACCGCCGCGCCTTCCTGCGCGAAGAGCTTGGCGACCGCCTCCCCGATTCCCGCGTTGCCTCCGGTGATCAAGGCGACTTTGCCCTCCAGCCGCTTCATGACTCGTCCTCGCTCCTCATCGATTCCTTGCGTTCCTCCTCTTGCCCATCCTGGGCGGCCTCCGCCGTCCTGCTCCCCCAGAAGCCAGGCTCGACCTTCCGGGCTACCGTGATGAAGCCCGAATGAGCGACCATCCGGTGGTCCGGCCGTACGCTCCGTCCCTGAATGTTCCAGGTCCGCAGCAGGGTCTCGAAGGTCTCAATGAGCCCGAGTTGCGCCGTCCGTTCCAAGGCCTCCACCGTCTGCATGACCTGGGGCACGGTCGGCACGTAGCTCAGGTACAGGCCACCGGACCGCAAGGCCCGCAGGGCGTGGGGCACCACCCGCCAGGGCTCGGGCAAGTCCAGCACGATGCGGTCGAAGGCCTCGTCTCCTTCGTCGATCCCTTCGTAAACGTCCTTCTTCTTCACCGTCAGGGTGGAAACCGGCCCCAGATACCGTTCGATGTTTTTCATCGCGGTCCTGGCGAAGTCTTCCCTGGCTTCGTAGCTGACCACCGATCCACTGGGCCCCACGGCCCGCAGCAACGCCATCGTCAAGGCCCCAGAGCCTGTGCCTGCTTCGAACACGCGGGCGCCCGGATAGACGTCCGCCCAGATCGTGATCATGGCGAGATCCTTCGGATAGATCACCTGGGCGCCGCGCGGCATCTTCAGCACATAGTCGCCCAGCGTAGGCAGGAGGGCGAGCATCCGCTTGCCGCGGGAAAGGGTCACGAGGGAGCCGTCCGCCTTGCCGATCAACTCGTCGTGCTGGATCGTCTCGCCGCTGTACTGAAAGGTCTCCCCGGCCTTCAAGGTCAGGGCGTACTGCCTCCCCTTCTTGTCCACCAAGTGGAGACGCTGGCCGTTCTGCAAGACTCTACCGCTGTTCATGGCGGACTCATCATAGGAGAACGGGAGTGGCTTTTCAACCGACTGACCGACCGTTTTCTTGACAGGCTGTCGAGAGGGCCGTATGATCGAGCGGGTTCGTGCCTCATCCCCACTGGGACCACTCCATGCAAACCTTGGTCTTCCGCCTCGTTTCTCCTGCGTCCATCATCGCCGCCTTCGCGCTGCTCGTTTCGATAGGGCTTACCGCGCCCGCTTCATCGACTTCCGAGGTTTCAAATCGGGTTGTGGTGGCGACCTACGAGGGAGTCATTAACCCGGTGTCGGCCGAGTACCTGCATGATGCCCTCGCCTTCGCGGAGACTAACGGGGCGCAGGCCTTGATCGTCCAACTTGATACGCCCGGGGGCCTCGACACCTCGATGCGGCTCATCGTCAAGGACTTCACCGGCTCTCCGCTCCCCGTGGTGGTCTATGTGGCCCCCTCCGGCGGTCGGGCCGCCTCCGCCGGCGTGTTCATCGCGCTGGCCGCCTCCGTGGCGGCCATGGCCCCAGGCACGAACATCGGCGCGGCCCACCCGGTGGCGATGGGCGGGGGCGAGATGGACAAGACCATGAAGGAGAAGGTCGAGAACGATTCCGTGGCCTACATCAAGTCGATCGCGGAGCGGCAAGGTCGCAACGTGGCCTGGGCCGAGGACGCCGTGCGGAAGAGCGTCTCCGTGACCGAAAAGGAAGCGCTGGCCCTCAAGATCATCGATCTCGTGGCGGATGACCTGCCGGCCCTGCTGGACAAGCTGGACGGCCGCAAGGTGGCGATGGGAGCTACCTCCGTCACGCTGCACACGAAGGAGGCGGCCGTGCAGCCGTTCCCGATGAGCTGGCGGCTGGAAATGTTGAAGGCTCTCAGCGACCCCAACATCGCCTATGTCTTGATGACGCTCGGCACGATCGGGTTGCTGGCCGAACTGTATAATCCCGGCGCGATCCTGCCCGGCATCGTGGGAGCCATCAGCCTCATTCTGGCTTTCTATTCCTTTCAGTCGCTGCCGGTGAACTACGCGGGGGTGCTTCTGGTCCTGCTGGGCATCGTCTTATTCGTTCTGGAAATCTCGGTCACGAGCTACGGCTTGCTGGCCATCGGTGGGGTGATCTCGATGATCCTGGGCTCGCTGATGTTGATCAAGTCCGAGGCCCCGTTCCTGAAAATTTCCTGGTCCTTCATTGTGCCCGTGGTGACTTTGACCGCCGGTTTCACCCTGTTCATGGTCGGGATGGGCATCCGCGCCATGCGCCGGAAGCCCTCGACGGGACGCGAAGGGATGGTCGGCCTGGTGGGGATCGCCAAAACACCTCTGACCCCGCAAGGGAAGGTCCTGGTCCACGGCGAACTGTGGGAGGCGGTCAGCGACCGTCCCCTGCAGCCGGGAGACGAGGCCGAAGTCACGAGGATGGAAGGGCTGAAGCTCTACGTCACCCCCGCTGCCAAAAAGGGAGATGCCTGACATGAACCTCCTGTTCAGTCCGATGATCCTTCTTGTCCTGCTGGGCCTGCTCGTGACGATGGGCTTCCACGTGTTGCGCGAATACGAGCGGGCCGTCATCTTCCGATGGGGTCGGTTGGCGCGCGGCCTCGTCGGGGGCACCGGGCCGGGCGTGGTCATCATCATCCCTCTCATCGACAAGCTGGTACGGGTGAGCCTGCGGACGGTCGCCATGGACGTGCCCCCGCAAGACGTGATCACCAAGGATAACGTCTCGGTAAAGGTGAACGCGGTGATCTATTTTCGCGTGGTGGACCAGCAGCGAGCGATTGTGGAAGTCGAAGATTATCTCTACGCCACCTCCATGATGTCCCAGACGACGCTGCGCAGCGTGCTGGGGCAGAGCCAGCTCGACGATCTCCTGGCCAAGCGGGAAGAGATCAACGCCGAGCTGCAGCGGATCATCGACCAGCAGACCGAACCCTGGGGCGTCAAGGTCTCGGCGGTGGAGGTCAAGAACGTGGATCTTCCGCAGGAGATGCAGCGGGCGATTGCCAAGCAGGCCGAAGCGGAGCGCGAACGGCGGTCGAAGGTGATCCACGCGGAAGGCGAATACCAAGCCGCGCAGCGCCTGACCGATGCAGCCACTGTCATGAGCCAAAATCCGATTGCGCTTCAACTGCGATACCTTCAAACCCTGGTGGAGATCGCTGCCGAAAAGAACTCCACCACGATCTTCCCGGTCCCCATCGATATCATCTCGCCCCTGCTCAAGAGTCTGGAGAAAAAAGGGTAAGGGACGTCTCTGAGCCGCAATCCGCCTAAAATGCAGGCAGAAGCTTGATTTTTCTTCCTTAGGCCTTACCTTCCTGTCCAATTCCAGCTTCGGCAGCCTTACCAAGCCCTGTTTTTCCGGGCGGTAATCGTAAGCCATTGGAATTATTTGGTTATTTAAATCATGGGCGGTGGTGAATCCTTTTGTCTATTCTGGTCTCAAATTAACTGTAAAACCAAAGCAAGGCCTGACACGTAAGAATTTCGAGGAGAGTGAGTCCTACCGACTGACCGGTAGAAGGAGCGTCATAGTAAGCCGATGAGAAAAGATACCCTCATAGAGGAACCCCAGGAAGAAACACTCGAGCAGCGTGGGACGCCGGAACTTGAAGCGGACGATGCGGAGGCCAGCGATCTGCTTGAAGTGATCGAGCGCGACGCGACTGGGGCGAACGCCGCCGAAAGCCGAGCGGAAAAGAAACGTCCTTCTCCGGGCGAAGACAGCTCGATGGCGCTGGAATCGCTCTACTTCCGTTCATTCGGCCAACGGCCCCTGTTGAATCGGGAGGAAGAGGTTGCGCTGGCCAAGCGGATCGATCAGGGGAGCAGGGGCATCCGGCTGGTCTTGCGGGAAGCCGTCGGCATTGCTCAACAGATGAAGAAGAGCGAGAAGCTTGAGGGTGCCCTCGAGGTCTTGCGCGAGAGCCGAGCCTTGAGCGGCTTCTCCGCCGTGGCTTTGGACAGGGTCGAAGGCAGTCTGCACGAGCTCATTGCGGAGGCCAAGGGACCGAGCAAAGTAGCCGCGTCCAGGCTGAAGCGGCTGACGCTGTGCCGCCGTCAGGCCCGCGAAGCCCGTGCGACCCTGGAAAAGGCCAAGGATGAGTTGGTGCGGTGCAACCTGCGGCTGGTAGTGGACATTGCCAAACACTACAATGGCCGCGGCCTCGGCCTGTTGGACCTGGTTCAGGAAGGCAACATGGGGCTGATGAAGGCGGCGGAGCGTTACCAGTATCGCAAGGGGTTCAAGTTCAGCACCTATGCGACCTGGTGGATTCGCCAGGGGATCACACGTGCCCTGGCCGACCAGTCCCGAACGATCCGCATCCCGGTGCACATGACCGAAGCCTCGCACCGGATCCTGCGGACTTCGCGCCGGCTGGTGCAGCAGCTTGGCCGGGAAGCCAGGATTGAGGAAGTGGGGCAGGCGTTGCGGACGCGTCCCGAGAAGATCCAGGAGACGATGCAGGTGTTCCAGGAGCCGATCTCCCTGGAGAATCCGATCGGAGACGGGGAGACCTTGCTGGGGGAGCTGATCGCAGATCGCCAGGCGGTGACGCCCGACTCGCACGTCCATCGCACCGAGCTGACGCGGGAGGTGGATCGCATCTTGGGGACGCTCACCCCTCGCGAGCAAACGGTGATCCGCATGCGGTTCGGGATCGGCCAGGATGAGCCTTTCACGCTGGAGCAGGTCGGGCAAAACCTCTCCGTGACCCGCGAGCGGATTCGCCAGATCGAGGCCAAGGCGATCAAGAAGCTGAAGCAGCCGGACGTCATGCAGATGTTTGAGGCGATCAAGTAACCAATTGCCGGTAGAAACAGATGCACAGTCGGAACGGGCGAGGCTGCCGGCCTCGCCCGTTTTATTTGTGGACCGGTGGCTTGCGACTTGAGCCAATTTGGGCGAGAATGGCAACCCTCTGGCCAAGCCGGATGGCTCAATCGGAGGGGACCCTGGGCAAATACTCATCGAGGAACCGCTTCTTCGGCGCGCTGACGCTCGCTGCAGCCTCCATCGGCCTGGCGGTCATGACCGCTGATTGGGCCCTGTCTCAAAACGGTCCCGCGCCGGCTAAGAAGAAAGAAATGACGGTTCCGGAGGTGGTAGCGGCGGTCAGGCCGTCGGTCGTCACGGTCATGACCCGCGGCGCCGCCGCCAATCCGTTCCAACAGCCTTCCCCGCCCGGGTCCGGCTCCGGCCTCATTGTCGATGAAGGCGGCTATATTCTGACCAACAACCACCTGGTGGAAGGCATCAAGAGCGTGGTCGTCGGCCTTCCCACCGGACGCCTTACGCCGGGTCGCGTGGTCGGGCGGGACTTTCTGCTGGATCTCGCCCTCATCAAGATTTCGGCCCAGGACCTCGTGGCCGCCCGTCTCGGCCGGTCAGCGTCTCTCCAGATCGGTGAAACCGTCGTCGCCATCGGCAACCCCTTCGCTCTCAAGGGAGGGTCCACGGTCACTGTGGGAGTCGTCAGTGCCCTGGACCGGTCGATTCTGGCGCCAAACGGCGAGACGCTCTATGACCTGATTCAAACCGATGCAGCCATCAATCCCGGCAACAGCGGCGGGCCGCTGGTGGACTTATCCGGACAGGTGGTCGGCATCAGTGCAGCCGTCGCTCCCTCCGCCCAGGCCATCAGCTATGCGATTTCCATCGATGCCGCAATGCCGCACATTCAAGCCATGTTGGTGCGCGGAGCGGTCCTCAGGCCGGATCTGGGTTTTATCCCGATCACGTTGACCCCCAACATCGTGGCCAGCTTCCACCTGGACGTGGACCGCGGCGTCCTGGCCGTTCAGGTGGAGCCCTCGCGGCCGGCCGCCCAGGCTGGGCTTCAGGTCGGAGATGTCATCACAGCGATCGACAATGTCCAGCTCTACAATGTCGGGGACTTTTGGCACGCCTTTCTGCGCCAGGGCGAGCAGGCACCAGCGCAGCTCACCGTCTACGGAAAAAACGGCCAGTTTACCGCCACACTACCCCGCTCCGCTCCTCCCCCGAGCAAGTGAGGGGCGACCCTTCGCTCGTTGCCGGGTCACCAGTGCTGTGCTATGGTTGACTCCTGGGAGTCAATGGCTCTTGCTGAGCACACAGCCGTTGGCACCTACTGGGTGAGCACCGAGGGAACCACATGAAGACCATGGCCAGCCCCGCCGTCCTTCTCAACTATGACCGGCTGGACTATGCCTCGGCCTGGGATCTGCAACACCGGTTGGTCGAGGAGCGGGTGGCGGCCCGCCGTCCTGACACGCTGGTGCTGCTCGAACATGGGCCGGTCTATACCATCGGCCGACGCGGACAGGAGGCCCATTGGAGAGGCGA
Source organism: Nitrospira sp. (assembly GCA_016873395.1). Classification (GTDB taxonomy): domain Bacteria; phylum Nitrospirota; class Nitrospiria; order Nitrospirales; family Nitrospiraceae; genus VGXG01. Next base: position 7,477 of record VGXG01000049.1, read on the forward strand.
TGAGGCCGGTCTCCGTACGGCCGGCTATCCTGTCTATCGCGTGGAGCGAGGAGGGTCCGTGACCTATCACGGCCCCGGCCAGATCGTGGGGTATCCGATTCTTGCCTTGGCTCGTTTCTGCCCGGGACCCAAGGCCTACATGAGACATCTGGAAGAAGTGCTGGTCAGAACCTTGGCCGGCTGGGGCATCGAGGGAAGGCGGATTGAGAAATTCCCCGGGGTCTGGGTGGGCGAGGAGCCGGCAAAGATCGCCGCCATGGGCGTCCGCATCGTGCAAGGCGTGACCATGCACGGCTTTGCGCTGAACGTGACGGTGGAGTTGGAGCCGTTCCACCGGATCATCCCTTGCGGGATCGTCGGCTGCCGCGTTACCTCGATGGCAGCCCTACTCGGTGCACCGGTCGATGGCGGGTTGGTGCGTCGGCGGATCATCGAGCAATTCGCGGACGTATTCGGGATCGCGTGGAGCGAACGGAGCGATGGCGGCGCTCTTGCGGTGGATCCGACGGACGAGGGACTGACGCCTGCCGGCGGGAGTGGGGCTTGGGAGGCCGGGGTGGCGAAGTACCTGTCGTGCGGAGAGGAGCGAACGTGAACGAGTTGGACAACCATACATTTCGACTCGCGGTTGCGCAATTCGACCAGGCGGCCGAACGGATGAACCTGGATCAGAATCTCCGCGAGCGGCTCAAGCTGCCGGAACGGTCGCTGATCGTGAGCATCCCGGTCAGGATGGATAACGGCACGGTCAAAGTCTTCACTGGCTATCGGGTGCAGCACGATTCCTCGCGCGGGCCGTCCAAGGGAGGGATCCGCTACCATCCCGACGTCAACCTGGGGGAGGTGGCCGCGCTGGCCATGTGGATGACCTGGAAGTGCGCGCTGGCCGGGCTCCCCTACGGTGGTGCGAAGGGCGGCGTCCAAGTGGCTCCGGAACAACTGTCACGGGGGGAGTTGCAGCGGCTGACCCGCCGCTACGCGGCAGAAATTTTCCCCCTCATCGGGCCGGACAAAGATGTACCGGCCCCGGACGTGGGCACAAATGCGCAGGTCATGGCCTGGATCATGGATACCTACAGCCAGCAGATGGGGTATGCCGTGCCCGGCGTGGTGACAGGCAAACCGCTTTCGATCGGCGGCAGCCTCGGCCGCGAAGAGGCCACGGGCCGGGGGGTGGTGAACGTGACCCTGGAAGCGATGAAGCACCTGGGGCTGGACATCGCGAAGGCGACCGTCGCTGTGCAGGGATTCGGCAACGTCGGGTCGCATACGGCGCGGATCATGCGGGAGGCAGGGGCCAAGGTGATTGCGGTCAGCGACAAGTCAGGCGGACTCTACAATCCCAAAGGCTTGGACCTTCCCGCATTGCTGGCCCGGTACCACGTGGACGGCCATGGATCGCTCCATGAAGCCGGCATGGGGGAGCGGATCACGAACGAGGAATTGCTGGCGCTGGACTGCACGGTGCTGGTGCCGGCGGCCCTGTCGGAGCAGGTGACGCACAAGAACGCCCCCAAGGTCCGATGCCGGATCTTGGCGGAGGGAGCCAACGGACCCACGACCCTGGAGGCGGATCAAATTCTGACCGACCAGGGCGTCTTCATCATCCCGGACATCCTGGCCAACTCCGGGGGAGTGATCGTGTCCTATTTCGAGTGGGTGCAGGATGTGCAGCGCTTCACGTGGAAGGAGAAGGATATCCGGGAGCGGCTGCACGAAGTGATTACGACCGCCTTTCACCGGACGCTCCAGTTCTCAAAGGACCGAAAGGTCTCGATGCGGATGGCGGCGCTCATGAGCGGCATCGACAAGGTGGCAGAGGCGCACCTGGTCCGAGGGCTCTATCCGTAAGGACGTGAAACGGTAATCGTGAAGCGTGAAGCGCAAGACGAGATACGAGCGACGCTTCACGAGCGACGAGGTCCGCGATGAAGTATGTGCTCGCGGCGATCGCCGGGATCTGGATGGCCGACGGGCTGGCCCTGTTGGTGGCGCCGCGATACGTGATGGACCGGGTCCGGGAGGTGCTGGCGCTCTCGTCGGCCGTGCTGCGATGGGAAGGCGTAGCGGTCGGCCTGGGGTTCGTGCTGCTCCTCGGGGCCGGCGGGCTCCCTTACCACTTTCTGTGGACGGCCACCGGCTGCGCGATGGTCCTCAAGGGCTTGTTCCTGGCCGTCGGGCCGGAGCGCTGGAAAAAAGGGGTGCTGGACTGGTGTCTGCAACGTGAAGATGTGGATTATCGGTTCTGGGGGTTGGGTCTCTGTACGTGGGCCCTCCTTCTTTTGAAGGCCTTGGGCTGGCTGGGAAGCGTGTGAGACAATGCTGACCGTGATCCTGGTCGGGCTCATCGGGCTGAGCTGGGCGGCGGCCGGGGTGGCCATGGTCACGGCACCGGCCTGGTGGCAGGATCGCACCGTCGGGATGCTGATGGCGCCTCTCTCCCGATTTCTGTTGACTCAAGGCATGGTCCTGGGGGGGTTGATCCTGATACTGGGGACTTCTCATCAGCAGGGTGTCTGGCTTTGGGGCATGTTGGGTGCGCTTCTGGTTGCCAAGGCGCTGGTGCTGCTCGGGATGCCGGAGCCTCTTCGCGCACGGCTGATCGAGTGGTGGAGGAGAAGCCCGGCGTGGAGTCTCCAGCTTGCGGGGGTCCTGCAAGTGGCGCTGGCGACGTTGTTGGTGATCGACACGTGGCGGGGCTGGCCGTGAACGACATCCTCGCGCTCTGGCAAGTGCACCGGGACGCCGGCTGGCCGAGCTTTTCCGATTCCAACCAGGGAGAGCTGATGACGCTGGACACGGTGATCAGCGGCTGCGTGACGTATTATTTGTCGGAATCGGGGCTTGATCCTCAGCGAGTCAGGATTCTGGAAGACTGCCTGACCGATCTGGACAGCCTTCTGCCGGAATTGGAAGGCGCGGTCGCCGAGTACTTCCAGCGCCTTCAGAACCTCGGCCGCCTGCTGCTGGAAGCCGGCGCCGGCAGGTGAAGGGCTGCTCAGGTCTGTCGTCCCGACGGCCTGATAGAGCGACCTTTAAGAAGAGTGGAGCGAAGGCTCGCGGTACTTGGACATACAGAGCAGATCCAGTTTGTGATAGTGGTTGGGCAGAAGCGATTCAGGCCGATAGCCAAGGCTCAGGAAGAGGCCGATGTTACGGGGTGTCCGCAGCATGGTACAGAGGTACAGCTTGTGCGCCTCGACGGCCATCCGTTCGACGTCCTTCATAAGCGCTTTAGCGACCCCGCGACCCTGGTGGGTCGGGCTCACCGACAGGAGCCGAATGACGCAGACGCCAGCCACGGTCCAGAAGCGGACGGACCCCACCACCGTTCCTTCCGACTCGGCCACGAGGAGGGCCTTGTCCTTGGCATCCAGCTTGATGCTCTCGAGCGTTTCGGTCGTCCAGGCGCTGACCTCGTACAGGTTGAGGTATTCGGCGAAGGCCTCCCGTTGAATCTGCAAGATGGCCGGGAAATCCTGCTCGGTGGCTCGCCTGACGACGACCATCGGTGAAAAAGCTTCCTTTCTTGCCGGAGCGTCTCTGTTCTCATAGCGCGACGGATGTGATTTTGCAAGGAGCCTGACGAGGCCTCCGGCACGTCCGCTCAGGCCAGATGCTCGACGGACGTTCCCTTGACACCGCTCGTCCCCACCGGCTAGAGTTTGCTTACACCCATCAACAGCAGGAGACGGGGTACCATGTTCGGCACACTGGGGTTTTCCGAGCTCATCATCATCCTGGCGATCGTCCTGATCATCTTCGGAGCCGGTCGGTTGCCCCAGATCGGCGAAGGGTTGGGCAAGGCTCTGAAGGGGTTCAAGAAAGAGGTCCACGAAGCTCCGCCGCCGGTTGATCCCAACGCGCCGAATGCGCCCAATGCGCCGACTGGACAGGCTGCCGGGGCGCCGCCGCAACAGATTGAAGAGGCGCAGGTGGTCCAGGCACAGGGCACGCAGGCTGCACAGACCCCGGCGACGCCGAAGCCGGCCACCCCTTACCAGCCTGGCCCGGAGTTGACCCCCGGCACGACCGCGGCGCTCATGGCGTCGGCTGCTCCTCAAATGTACCAGCCTCCTAGACCGAAGGGGACTCCGCCCACTCAGCCAGCCGCTCAACCAGTGGCCCAGGGCGCCGTTCCGACCGGACAGGCGCCGCCTGTGGCACAGACGATGGAGGAACGCCAGGCGCATGTTCCTCCGCCTCGCGCAGCCTACCCACCTCTGCCCCCCTCTGCCCAAAGCAAGGCACCCCCTAAACGGCCAACGGCCATCGTCAACAAAGACGCGGTCGCCCGCGTCCAGGCCCAGCAGGCCGCGCTCAAGACTAAGGCGGCGCAAAGCAAGGGGCCGTCTACCCAGGATATGCAGAGCCTGGGCGAGGGTCTGGGCGATGCATTGCGCACCTTCCGCCAGGCCGTCTCCGACGTGCGGGGCGCAATCGACCCCGAGATGCGGACGATTCAGGCCGAGATGGATGCAGCGCAAAAGGAAATCGAGCAGTCGATCGAAGCGGCCAAGGAAATGCCGGCCGTGCAAGAAGACCCGCCCAAAGCAACCACGTGATGGAGTTGCAAGGAACACGTGACAAGCTGACAAGCAAGAGCATTGGTCGCAATCGGACCGTGCTGAAGAGAGGTGATCCGAAACTTGCCAGCTTGTCAGCTTGTTAGCTTGTCAGCGTTTTTCGCGCTCCTGCTGCTCGGCGGATGCTACGGAGATGAGCCTCCCATCGAGCCTGAGCAGATCCTGCCTTCTCTCGTCCAGCTCCTTGATGACCCAAGTCCTGAGGTACGGAGGACCGCAGCCCTCTCGCTGGGGAAGATTGCCTCCCCTGAGACCGTCCCGGCATTAACAGCGGCCCTCGATGACCCGGACCCGGTTGTCCGCCAGTATTGCGTCTGGGCCCTGGGCAACGTGGGAGAAAGGGCCTTGGATCAGGCTGGGGTGGCCTTGGTGGAGATGTTGGAAGACCCCTCCCCCTCCGTGAAGGAGGCAGCGGCCTCTGCGCTGGGAAACGTGGGCGGGACTCAGACCATGGTGGAGTTGCTGGCTCAGTATCTGCGGGACCCTGAAGTCACGACCAGGCGCGCGGCCGTGCTGGCTCTGGAATGGCTGGAGGCTTCTTCAGCTTATCCCGCGCTTGAGGAGGCGCTCGCCGATGAAGATGCGATGGTGCGGCAAGGGGCGGTCGCGGCGCTGGGCGAACTGGCCGACCGCCGTGCGCTGCCCTTGTTGCGCGACCGCTTGCTGCATGACCAAGATGGGGGCGTGAGGAGCGAGGCGGCTTTCCGCCTGGGCAAGCTCGGCGACCGGACGGTGGTCGCTGCGCTCCAGACCGCCTCGGCGGGAGACTCAGATCAAGCTGTCCGCCGGTGGGCTTCTTGGGCGCTGGCTTCTATCCGGGAGGAACGATCGACTTGAACCAGACCGTGCGATCGACATGTCGGCGCTATCCGGTATTGCCGGGGTCCGACTTTCTGATCGAGTTGACCAGCTCCAATATCCGGTCACGGACTTTCGGCGCGATCTCCGTAAACTTGACGCCCATACCAGGTGAGGCCGTGTACTGATCCCGCTGAGGGCAGATCCAGGCCACCGCTCCCTTGGCTTCCAACCACTCCGCGGAACGGTCCGGCAGCGCAAACGCCAGCGAGAAGCGAGTCCCTTTCGGCTGCGGTGCCGTACTCTCAATGAAAAGCCCGCCGCCCCCGATTCCTGAGGCCTGGCCCTCGAGTTGCACGCCCTCGGGTGTTTTGTATCGAACCTTGAACTGCAGCGAGACCCTTGGGTGCACCCGCATATCGAGCACACGAGCTTTTTCGCTGGCCCCCCTGATACAGCCGATGACGGCCTCCCAGGAGACGGTGCCCAGGCTCTCCCCTTCCGGGCCGATCAGTGAGATGGTTTCCCGTTCACGATCCACCACCAGCGATTTTCCCTCATGCCCCTTGGTGAGGCGAATCGGCAGCTTCACCGGCTGAGGTTCGCGCTCTTTCTTCTTCATAAAACTAGTA
>VGXG01000050.1 GCA_016873395.1 Nitrospira sp.
AGGCTCCTACGCCGAGGCTGTCCAGCACGATGAGAACGACACGATTGATCAGGCCCACTGGTCAGCCCTTTGCGTTTCTTCTTGTCAGTTTTCTGGAGCCGGCAAGATTGGCGACGCGGGATTGCGCCCGAGCGGCCTCCGTCGGTCGGACCGCCAGCCATTCCTGCATAATCTGCACGGACGCGCTGGACCCGATCCGATCCGCCCCGGCTTCCAGCAGGGCCACGGCTGACTGTAGAGTTCTGATCCCTCCTGAAGCCTTGATCTTGGCACGGCCAGCTACCGCTCCCTTCAGCAACCGCACGTCCTCTACCGTAGCCCCGGCCGGGCCGAAGCCGGTCGACGTCTTGACATAGTCCGCCCCTGCGTCGAGCACCACGCGACAGGCCGTGAGCTTTTCCTGCCGCGTCAAGTAGCACGTCTCGATGATCACCTTGTGCTCGATGCCTGGCGTGGCCGCCATCACGTCTGCAATGTCCTCCCGCACGGCTTCAGCGTCGCCGGATTTCAAGCGGCTGATGTTGAGGACCATGTCCAGCACCGTCGCCCCGCAGCCCACCGCCTCCTCGGCTTCGGCGACTTTGGTCCCGGTTGTCTGACATCCATGGGGAAACCCGACCGGTGCCCCCACTCTAATCGACGTTTCGGCCAACTTTGAAACCGCTTCGCGAACGTAGCAGGGAGGAACAAAGACCACCAGAAACCCATAGTGTTTGGCCTCCTCGCAGAGACGGAGCACATCGGTCCTCGTGGCATCGGGTCGAAGCAGCGTATGATCGATCCTGGCCGACAGCTCAGCCATCCAGTCGAGAGAAACCATGCGGGAAACTCTCCTTCAGTCAAGCGACTCGTTGAACGACTCAGCCTGCCAAGCGGTTTCATCGGGCGCGCGGCCGCCTTGGCTCAAGACAACCGCCGAGCCGGTCGACGTTGGTATTTCTCCACGGCTCGGTTATGTTCGGCCAGCGTGGAAGAAAACGTATGGGTCCCGTCGTTGCGGGACACAAAATATAAATAGCTGCTGGGAACCGGGTAGAGCGCCGCCTTGATCGCTCCCGCGCCGGGATTGGCAATGGGCCCAGGGGGCAGCCCGGTGACGCGATAGGTGTTGTAGGGACTGGCCACGGCAAAGTCACGCTTTTTCAAGTTGCCGTCGAAGGACGCCAGCGCATAGATGACCGTGGGGTCGCTTTGGAGCGGAATGTGCCTCTTCAAGCGATTGTGAAAGACCGCCGAGATCAATTCCTGTTCCTTCTCCACGCCTGTTTCTTTTTCGATGACCGAGGCCAGGGTTAAGACCTGATGAACCGTCATCCCCACTTCTTTGGCCCTGGCACGCAATTCCGGCGTCAAGACCTCATTCAAGCCCTCTACCAGAGTGCTGATGATCGCCTCCGCTTTCGTATGCTTCGCGAACCGATAGGTATTCGGAAACAGATAGCCCTCCAGGCTGGTCAGCGGCTCTTCGCCCACATCAAACGTACGGATAAAGTCCCGGTCGTGCACGAGCCGGAGAAACTCAGCCTGGTCCGCCAGTCCTTTCCGGTCCAGAAGCTCGGCAACCTGGACGACGGTATAGCCTTCCGGGATCGTGACCGGATGGAGCACCACATGGCCGCTGAGGATCTCGGACAGAATCTCTTTCGGCTTCATGCCCGCATGCAAGGCATACTCACCGGCCGGGATCCCGCGGTCCACCCCGCTCAGTTTGCCCAGCAGCAAGAATCCCCATTGGCCGGCCAGGAGACGCTCCTTCTCCAACAGAGCCGCAACCTGCCGAAACGATGCCCCTTCCGGAACATCAACAACCCGGACCTGCCGATCGCCCGTCCGATCTGCCGGCTGCTCAACGGCCCACAAGAACCACGCCCCTCCTGCCAGGCAGAGGGCGACCGCCAATCCCGCGACAAGCCGAGGGTTCATGTCCCTTCCGCAACCACTCCGGGGCTTCCCCCAACAGACTGTTCTCCCTTATCAGGGGCTACTCCGGCTTTCTCGGCGGACGAAAGGCTTTCCAGGTAGCTCTGCAGCAGGATCGCGGCGGCAACCCGGTCTACGGTTCCTTTGCGCTTGCGTCGGCTCACGTTCGCCCCGATCAACAGATCTTCCGCCGACCTTGTCGTCAGTCGTTCATCCCACGCGACGACCGGAACGGGCAAGGCGGCTTCCAGCTTTTCGATGAACCGTTTGATCCGTTCCGCTTCCGGTCCCACGCGGCCGTCCAAGCGGAGAGGCAATCCCATCACCACTTGGCGGACTGCGTGACGCTCGACCAGTTGCCTGATATGGGCCACATCCGCTTCCTCCGACCGCCGCTCGAAGGTTTCCAACGGCTGAGCAATCCACCCCATCTCATCGCTCAGCGCGACGCCGATACGTTTGGTTCCAGGGTCCAAGGCCATGATGCGCGTACCGCTCATACACCGTCATTCGTTATTGGTCATTCGTCATTCGGCGGAAGAAGCTCTCGCATTCCTCTCACGAATGACGGATGACGAGTGACGCTTCAGGCTTTGCCCACCGCCCGTTCCACCAACCCAAACACCTTCTCCAGCGCGGCGTTCAGCCGTTCCACATCCTTACCGCCAGCCTGCGCCATCTCCGGCCGTCCCCCGCCGGTGCCCCCCACCTCCGCCGCCATCTCCTTAATCAACTCTCCGGCCTTGAGCTGTCCCAGCAAATCCTTCGTGACGACCACGAGCAGGAAGACCTTGCCGTCCTTCGCCGACCCGAGCGCAATGACCCCGCTGCCGAGCTTGTCCCTGAGCCGGTCGGCCAAGGTCCGCAATTCGGCCCCATCCATCCCGTCGGCTCGTTGCACATGGACCTGGATACCGTGCAGGGTCCGCACCTGCGCGTCGCCGCCCGATCCGCTGGCCAGGCGCAGTTTTACCTGCTCCAGCTCCCGTTCCTTCTCTTTCAACTGCGCCACCAGCTTGCGAGTTCTCCCCACAAGCTCGGATGGCCCGACTTTCAGCAGGTCGGACAGCTCACGGATCTCCGCCTCCAGTTGTTTGAGCTGCGCCAGCGCGCCGCTTCCGGTCAGGGCCTCGATCCGCCTGACCCCGGCCGCGACGCCTGTCTCGGAGACGACGCGGAAGAGCCCGATCTCCCCCGTCCGGCGACAGTGGGTGCCGCCGCAAAGCTCCTTGCTGAAAGACTCGATACTCACCACCCTCACTTGTTCCCCGTATTTATCTTCGAAGAAGGCCAGGGCCCCGGAGGCCACCGCCTCCTGCATGCCCATGACGGAGGTATGGACCGACTCGTTCTGGCGGACATGATCGTTCACCAGGGATTCGATCGCATCAATGTCGCGCGACGAGAGCGGCTTGAAATGGGCAAAGTCGAACCGGAGCCGGTTGGGGGCCACGAGCGAGCCGTACTGCTTCACATGGGGTCCCAGGAGGTCCCGCAGCGCTGCATGGACGAGGTGCGTGGCCGTGTGGTTCCTGGCTGCATCCTGACGGGCCACGGGGTTCACCGAGGCCTCCAGTTTCTCACCTTCCCGTATCCGCCCAGCCAGCACGACCCCCTTATGGAGGACCAGGTCCTGAACAGGCCTCGTGGTTTCTCTGATCTCAACCCGCCCGTCCGGCCCGCTGAGCAGCCCCTGGTCTCCCACCTGGCCTCCACTCTCCGCATAGAAAGGCGTCACGTCCAGGGCCAGCTCCACTTCATCCCCTTCAACCGCCTCCTTGACCAGCCGGTCTCCCTTGAGAATCGCCTGGATCATCCCCTCCGCCTTGAGGCCCTCATAGCCGACGAAGCGCGTCGGCTTCACTCGTCCCGACAAATCCGCCACGTGCGGCGTGGCCTTTGTCGCCTCAAAGCCGGCGGTCTTTCTGGCTCGGTCCCGCTGTTCTTCCAGCGCATGCTGGAAGCCCGCTTCGTCGAACATCAGTCCCTGCTCTTTGCAGGCCTCCGCGATCAGATCGAGGGGGAACCCATAGGTGTCGTACAGCTTGAACACATCCTGGCCCGCCAACGACGTGCGGGCCGTTGCCTTGGTCTTGGCGATCAAGTCGGTGAGGATCGGCAATCCCTGGTCCAACGTGGCGATGAACCGTTCCTCCTCTCCCTGCGTGGCCTGGGCGATGGTCTCGGCCGCCGCGCGCAATTCCGGATACGTGCTTCCCATCCGTTCGACTACCACTCCTGTCAATTCGTAGAGAAACGGCTCGGATGCTCCCAGCAACCGCCCGTGCCGGGCCGCCCGGCGGAGAATCCGTCTCAACACATAGCCGCGCCCTTCATTGGAGGGAACCATCCCGTCGGCCATGAGGAAAGCGGTCGCCCGCAAATGGTCGGCAATGACCCTCATGGAACGATCGTGTTCCTGATGGTTGCCGTATCGGTGTCCCGTCTTCTTGCCGACCGCATCCAGGATCGGCCTGAAGAGATCACTGTCGTAATTGTTAAGGACCCCCTGCGCCACTGCCGCGAGCCGTTCCAGCCCCATGCCCGTGTCGATGCTGGGCTTGGGAAGGGGATGCCGTTCGCCTCGCTCATTCTGGTTGTACTGCATAAAGACCAGATTCCAGATCTCGAGCACACGATCCCCCGCTCCGTTGGGCACCGCATCGCCGGGAACGGAAGGGCCTTGATCGTAATGGATCTCCGAGCAGGGGCCGCAGGGGCCTGTTTCCCCCATCTGCCAGAAATTGTCCTTTTCCCCGCAGCGCAGGATGCGGGAAGCGGGCATGCCGATCTTTTTCCAGAGATCGAAGGCCTCGTCGTCCTCCCGGAAGACCGTCGCCCAGAGTCGGTCCTTCGGCAAGCCGACCACGTTGGTCAGGTAGTCCCATCCGAAGCAGATCGCGTCTTCCTTAAAATAATCGCCGAAGGAAAAGTTGCCGAGCATCTCGAAAAACGTATGGTGGCGGCCCGTGTACCCCACGTTCTCCAGATCGTTGTGCTTTCCGCCCGCCCTCAAGCACTTCTGCGCGCTTGCCGCGCGCTTGTATGAACGCGGCTCCTCTCCCAGAAACACGCGCTTGAACTGGTTCATTCCGGCATTGGTAAACAGGAGCGTGGGGTCCGCCTGCGGGATCAAGGAGGAGCTGGGCACTGTTTGGTGTCCATGACTGGAAAAATACTTGAGAAAACCTTGCCGCAACTCGTTCGCGCTCTGACTCACGATCACTGGCTCCCGTTTAGCAGTTCTTCGATCACCTCTTCCCGAAACCCATACCGCCGCAAGAGACCGGCCCTGGCTGCATCCGTCCGTCTTGTCCCGGACCCAATCCGACGGCTAAGCAACGAGCGAGCCAGGTCTCGTTCGTTCTGCTTACTGTAAACCTTGTCCAGGGTCTTGGCTACGGTCGCACGGTCAAGCCCTTGGGCGAGCAACTCCGCCTCCAGCCTGTCGCGCCCCATCGGCCGGCGCGCCAGCCTGACACCAGCCCATCGTTGCGCATAGACCGCGTCGTTCAAATACCCCAACCGGAAGAATCGCGCGATCACATCCTTGGCGCGAGGCGCCGAGGCCCCCGCCCGGCTGAGAAACCCCCGCACCTGCGCTTCGGTTCGATCTCGACTAGCCAGATACCGAAGGGCGGCCTGCTCGATCAGGTCAGCTCCCCGGCGTGAGGGGGAAGACACGGGGACGCGGAGACGCAGGGACGCGGAGCGCCGCTTCGCCCCTTCACTCTGTCGCCGCGTCATGACTATGGCACCTCACGAAGCCCGTCCTGCATGGGCCCGTTTCTCATCGGTCCGAACGTCGGGGCGCTTTTCCTCGATGCGGCCTTCTTGCCGCTTCTCGGTCGGGCGATGAACCCCGATGCCGGCCAGCTCCCGCAAACGGGTCTCAATCTCCTTGGCCACGGCCTGGTTCATTTTGAGGTGGTCCCGCACCGCCTCTCGACCCTGACCCAACCTCTCCCCTTTGTAGGAATACCAGGCCCCGGATTTCTCCAGCACCCGCTTCTCAACGCCCATGTCCACCAGCTCGCCGGCTTTGGAAATACCTTCAGCAAACAGGACATCAAACTCCGCCTGCTTGAAGGGGGGCGCCATCTTGTTTTTAACGACCTTGACCCGTACCCGGTTTCCGACGACTTCCTGCCCTTCCTTGATGGATTCGATCCGCCGGATGTCCAGCCGGACGGAGGAATAGAACTTGAGCGCATTACCGCCCGTCGTCGTCTCAGGATTTCCGAACATGACCCCCAATTTCATGCGGATCTGGTTGATGAAGATCACGGTGGTCTGCGACTTGGAGATCGCCGCGGTGAGCTTGCGTAGCGCTTGAGACATGAGCCGCGCCTGGAGCCCCATGTGCGCGTCTCCCATTTCCCCTTCGATCTCGGCCCGCGGCACCAAGGCCGCAACGGAATCCACCACGATGATGTCGATGGCGCCGCTACGGACCAGGGTTTCGGCGATCTCCAGCGCCTGCTCGCCCGTATCAGGCTGCGACACCAGGAGATCGTCCGCATTGACGCCCAGCTTTTTTGCATAGCCCAAATCCAGCGCATGTTCTGCGTCGATAAAGGCGGCCACCCCGCCGGCCTTTTGCGCCTCCGCGATGGCGTGCAGCGAAAGCGTCGTCTTACCCGACGACTCGGGCCCGAAAATTTCGATGACCCGGCCCCTGGGAAACCCTCCCACTCCCAAGGCCATGTCGAGACCTAAGGACCCGGTGGAAATGGCCGGCACATCGGTCGGCACCTCGGCGCCGCCCAGCTTCATGATGGCCCCTTTGCCGTACTGCTTTTCGATCTGCGAGAGCGCCAAGTCTAAGGCGCGTTTTTTTTCGTCTTTTTCAGCTGTTCGCTCGGCCATGTGGGATCTCCTTTTAGTTCCGGAAGTGGCCCATTATACCCAAGTCGTTGAATGAAACCTAGCCTCAAGGAAACGGTGACCGCAGAACGATGAATGATGAACGACTTTGAGTGGACAGTGCTCAGTATGCAGTTCTCAGTTTCTGAATTGTCCGGAACTGAAAACTGACAACCGATGACTGACAACCTCTGTCATTTGTCATTCAGCATTCAGCGCACTCCCAGAGGGACCTCCCAGAGCCTGGTATAGACGGCCCCTGATGGTCTGAGTTCGCTTTTCACCAGCGCAACCGCACGGACAGAGAGAGTCCCCATTGCATGTGTCCGAGTCAATAGCCCGCTGGTCGAGAGCGCCCTCCCGACTTCCCTGGCCTGCTCTTTCATCCGCGCAAGCGTGAGGTGCGGATGGAACGGCCTCGTTTCCCGGGGAAAGCCCAGCCTCTCCAGCACAGCCTCTACCTCCTCGACCAGGCGCAGGAGCCCCTGCTGATGACCGGACTGACCGTCCACTGTTTCGGAGAGGCCGACCCAAAGCACGCGCGGCATACCAAGGTGAGGGAAGACTCCGAGGCCGTCGACTTCCACGGAAAACCGGGGAAAGGCGGTCATCGGTAGGGCAAGGGCCTGTTTGATCGACTCAATCTGCGCTTCCTCGATGTCCCCCAGAAATTTGAGGGTCAAATGCATCGAGTCCGGTCGCACCCATTGGAGGCGGGTCGTCGGTGGAACAGTCTTCGCGATCCCTCCTCTGACCTGATCCTGGATCTGGGCGATGCTCTTCTTCAGCCCTTCTGGAAGCTCGACTGCGAGAAAGGCTCTGATCATCGCACGGCGGCTCCAGCCGGCCTCACCAGCCACTGCCTGAGCAGATTTAAGGCTGCCTGCGAGGCGCGCAGCTTGATGGTCTCACGCGGACCGTGAAAACGAAACTCTCTGACCAGGCTTCCCCGAGGCGCTCCGTGAGAGCCTTGTCCGTTCAAGCCGATGTAGATCAGCCCCACAGGCTTCTGGACCGTCCCCCCTCCGGGACCGGCAATGCCGGTTACGCTGAGTCCGACGTCAACGCGGCTTTTGGTGCGAATCCCCTTTGCCATTGCCGCCGCCACCGGCCCGCTCACCGCCCCATGCCGGTGAATCAGCGACTCGGGCACGCCCAGCAACTCGACCTTCGCCCGATTGCTGTAGCAGACCGCTACCCGGTCCAGATAGGCCGAACTGCCCGGCACCTGGGTGAGCCGGTGCCCGATTAGACCTCCGGTGCAGGACTCGGCCACAGCCAAGGTGATCCTCCGGCTGGCCAAATGCCGTCCGATCACTGCTTCCATCGTGTCCGCGCCCTCGGCAAAGATGTAGGCTTCAATCCGCTTCCGCACCTGTTGCACCAACCGGTCCATAGCCCCTGGTGTAACGGAGACCCCACTGGCCGTCAAAGAGACCACCACCCCAAGCGGAGAGGCAAGGAGGCCAAGCCGGACGTCGCCGTTTGGAGGAGCCAGATTCTTGAGTTTCTGATCCAGTTCTGCTTCCAGTATCCCAAAGGTATGCAAGACCCGACGTTCGATCCGCCCCCGCGTGCCAGGAACCGCCAGCTTTTCGAGGCGTGGAACCAGAACGGTGGCAAACATCTGCTCCGTCTCGGATGGAACTCCCGGCAGGGCGGCAAGCTGGCACCCGCGCCACTTCAGAAGAAACCCCGGAGCCGAGCCGACCGGATTGTCCAGCACGTCCGCGCCAACCGGGATCAACCCCTGGCGAAGCTGGGCTTCCGTCGGAATCCTCCCCCAAGCGGCCAGGCGCCGCCTCATTCCCTCCAGGGCTTCAGCTCGTCGACGCAACGGGCGGCCGGTCGCACGAGCCACTGCCTGTCTCGTGCGATCGTCCACGGTCGGCCCCAACCCCCCTGTCATCACCACAACGTCGGCCCGGCGCGCCGCGGTCCGGATGGCGGTTACGATATCCTCTTCGTCGTCCCCCACGACCGACTTATACCGCACCTCTACCCCGGCCGCAGCCAAGCCGTCCGTGAGAAACAAGGAGTTGGTGTCCATCCGTCCGCCCAGCAGCAACTCTGAGCCAATCGCAATGATTTCGCCTCGTCGCACAAGGGTCCTCTCTAAAAAAACAAGCTGGCAAGTTGCAAGCTGGCAAGGACAAGATCGCTATTGTTAGTTTTCTCCTTGCCCGCTTGTCGCTGGGTCACTTGTCAGCTTCCTCCGGCTCAGTCGATCGCAGCAAAGTCCAAATCGAAGGACACTTCCCCGCCCCTGGCTGGAAAGACCGAGAGCCTGGTTTTGGCACGGAGATCCAACTCCGCATAGGAGAAAGAAGCCACGGTCTTGGCCCGGTAGGCGGGGGCATGGGGCCAGACGGAGGAACGGGAGGCCTGACCATCGAACCGGACCCGGACCGGCTTGATCACACGATCCCCCTGTGCCAGCAGCATGTAGCTATCCACCGCAAATTCCGGCCGATCCCCGAAGGTCACCACGCTGATCAGGAGCAGAGGATCGTCGAGTACCTGCATGATCTCGGCATCACTGGGGCTGGCTCCGCGCAGCGCAAAGTGGGCAGCCATGACCGCGAGGCCGACAAGCTTGCTCAAGAGAAACCCCTGGGGTTCCAGGTCCTGCTTGGAGCCGAACCAGGCGTAGAGACGATCAGGAGGGATGCGGGCTGCCGCCGCCTCTTTGCCTTTGACGAGCGCTGCCTCAATCTGAGCTTGACTCGGGCGCACCTCGATGGCTGGACTGTCATCCGGCCTGATCAGCCCGCCGATCAGCGCCATTCCCAGCACGATGGTGCAGACCGTCGGCGTGAAAGTCGGTTCTTTTAGGCGAGTGGCCGCGGGCATGGCTGAGGCGATAGCAGAACGTCCTGACTCTGTCAATGTATCCGCCTGCTGCAGGCCGGTCAAAGAGGCCATCTGACGCCTTTTTCCCACATACGCATGCGTCCTCCCGAGACTTTCGGCTGGTTGACAAGCAAACTGATGAAGTGATAAAAGTTCCTTTCCTGTCTTCAAGGATAAAAAGGATAAAGAGGGTGTTAGGGATGTTAGGGAATAGACACTGGAGGCAACGTAACACTCCGCCCGCATATGATCGAAGCGGGCGATTCTCGCAAGCGTGGTATGGAGGAAGCAATGGCCAGCGCTGAGCAGACCGCCAAGCGGCAGTTCGTCAACTTCAGCTTTCATAAAATGGACCCGGCGTGGCGCCGACTGCCGGATGGGGAACGCAGCAAGGGCAAACAGGAGTTTATCCGAGTCGTGGAGGAGTATGCCGGGAAAATTATCGTGATTCCCTATACCATGGTCGGCATCCGCGGAGACTGCGATTTCATGCTCTGGCGAATCGGCTATGAGTTGGAGCTGTTCCAGGAAATGATGTCCAAACTCCTGGCCACCGGCCTGGGCAAATACATGACCACTCCCTATTCCTACCTCTCCATGACGAAGCGGTCCATCTATGTGGACCACCACGTGCACGAGGGGCAAGAAAGCAAACGGCTGCAGGTCATTCCCGGCAAGAGCAAGTACATTTTCGTCTACCCCTTCGTAAAGACGCGCGAATGGTACTTGCTGACCAAAGCGGCGCGGCAAGGCATGATGGACGAGCACATCGAGATCGGCCACCGGTATCCCTCGGTCAAGCTGAACACGACCTATTCGTTCGGCCTGGACGATCAGGAATTTGTCGTTGCCTTCGAAACGGACAAGCCCGAGGACTTCTTGGACTTGGTCATGGAGCTGCGTTTGGCGGAGGCCAGTCGCTACACGGAACGTGATACCCCTATTTTTTCGTGCATCATGAAGAGTCTGAAAGAAACGCTCGACACGTTGGGCGGATGAACGGCGTGGGTGCACTGCACGGTTTGCACGGCCTTCCGCCCAACGCGGAAGGCCATGCCGTTTTCGTGGAGCGCTCATGACTGAGAAGAGGAGCAACACGATGAAGTGTCCCAAGTGCACAGGGCTGTTGATTCAGGAAGAGATCCAAGAACACAGCGGGCGCTTTCACGGATGGCGGTGCATTCAATGCGGCCTCCGCCTCGATCGGACCATCGTCCAAAACCGCCACGAGGTCCAGACGGACTCGCAAGTTCCCAACTTAGCCGGAGCCTCCAGCTCGCCCGCTCTCCACGTCAGACCAACCGGCCGACCAAAGCGGCCAGCTGGGAGAGCCTAAGTTATCCTTCTGCATCAACCTTCTCCCCTTGCCGCCGTTCTCTCGGCGCTGGTGCCCGGACTGGGGCAAGCGGTCAAACGGCAGGCGCGCCATGCGGTTTTCCTGGCCGCCACCGGCGCGATCTTCGTCGCCTGCACCTGGTGGATCGGACAGACAAGCGGGTTCGGCACGGCCCTCTTCTTTTTCTTGCTCCTCGTCCTACCCTGGTGGGTCATCCAGAGTTATGACGCGTTCCTGCCGGTCTTATCCGAAACGGAGCAGGAAGACCCCACGGCCCAGCAGAGCCGAGTCGGATTACGGCGGACCCTGGCGATCACCTGGACCCAAGCCCATGATATTCGTTATCTCGGCGCGCTCTTTCTTCTCACCGCATTGACCGACCTCTACATTATCGTCGCCAATCCTGCCTATTCATTGACCATCTTCTGCACCAAGCCTGCCGGGCTCTTGGGAGTTTTGGCTAAGGCCCAGTCGCCCACCTTACACACGCTGATCGGTTACGGCTTCCTGCGCTTGCGCCGCTGGTCGCTCCTGGTATATCTGGTCTACGCCGCCTTCGGCTTTCTCAACGCCACCGCGAACTATGCTTGCTTCGGCTATGGCCGTGTCAGAACCGTTTTCCTGCTCTCCCTGATCGCCTTTACCGCCTACGTGCTGTGGCGGCGGAACTGTTTCCCGCCCCCAAGCCGTCGCCAGGCCTGACTTTGACAGTGAACGGGAGGTTGTGTTATCAGACATTGTGGAAGAGACAACGGCCCTCTGCGCGATTAGACATTCCGACGGGTCCGTCAGCTTGTACGTGGATGAGGCCTACGCCATTGAGCGAGGGATTGATCCCTCCAAGCTGGTCCAGGTCCAGATTCCCCGGTCACTCTACATGACCGGAACCGTGCAACAGATCAGGGAATACGTGGCAACCTATCTCGAATCCCAAACGCAAGGTTCCGCCTGACCACAGTACCTCCTGCAAAAGGATGCGCGAGCCGATCATGCTGACCCCGCAACTCATTGACTCTGTGGTGAACTCCCTTCCGATCCAGGGACGGATCATGTTGCGCCTGTTGCTGCTGCAATATTTGGACGTGCCTCCGGAGGACATCGACTACATGGCAGCGGACCGGCCCGACCCGCGTTTGCAGGCCGGCGGCAAGTTGCAAACTCCCTACGTCTCCCACGAGGCCCTGCAGGGCATCACCGATCGCGTTGCCCAGTACCGGACGCACGTGCGGAAGAAGCGGGAGCGGGCCTGGCTGCAAATCGAATGTCTCCAGAAGCTCATCGCCGTGACGGAATCGTTGCAAACCCTGTCCGAGGACCTCCTTGTGTCGCAATTCGGCATGGATCCGGAATCGATCCAAGAGCTCAAGAAAGCGGCTCGGACAGCCATTCCCAAGCCAGCTCTCCGGGAGCTCAACCAACGCTGGGAGAGGGACGAGGTCACGGAAGAAGACTACCGAAAAAAGCGTCTCTGCCTGGAGTGCCAATACCTGGTCAGAAAAATCGAACGGGAGCGGAAGCGACTAGGAACCGCCCAGCGGGAGTTCGAACTGGCCAACAGCACTTCCCTACAGGATCACGAGATCTGCCAGATCTGGGGCATCCCCGCCGGAAGCTTGGCGGCCCGAAAGATCAAGTACCTCCATCAGTACCTCCAAGGACTTGAGACGCAGGTTCGTTCTTCCAGGCCATCCGGTGAAGAGACGCCGTCGCCCCCCGTCGATCTATGGAAAGAAACCTGGTCCACCCTTGCCCGCCAACCGATCCAACGGTCCGTGGCCGTGTACGATGGCCTCGAAGGAACCGAGGCAGCCCTTTTGGACAAGCTGGCAATGTTCGCCGCTGGCACGTTCTCCGAGGAGGCCGAAGGACGCTTTTGGCTCTCGCTAGGCCAGGACTCAAGGCCGGCCGCTGAGTACGGCGCCACCCCCCATTCCCTGTTCGCCCTGCAGAAACTCTACGCAATCCTGAACGAGATGGACAGCTCGCGGGAGACCCTGCAAGAAGAGCTGCTCGCCAGGGTTTCCCCTGTTCCGAAAGCGGAACCGGCAAAAAGACTCGAAGAGGACAAAGCCGCCGAGCTCAAACTGGGCGAGATGGGCGAACACGTTCTGCGGAGCTT
>VGXG01000051.1 GCA_016873395.1 Nitrospira sp.
CCATCCGCATCCAGGCTCATGCCGCTTTCCTTGGCGAACTCCGCCAACAGCTCTTTCTGCTTGGCCGTCAGCTTGGTGGGGATTTGAATCTTGATCTTCATAATCTGGTCTCCCGCCTCATGGCCTTTGAGGCTCGGCGAACCGAGCCCACGGAGGCGCAAAGTCTTGTCCTGCTGGGTCCCGGCGGGGATCTTGATCACGGTCTGGCCACTGAGGGTCGGGACTTCCACCTTGCCGCCCAGGGCAGCCGTGACGAAGCTGACCGGAACGTCGCACAGGAGATCGTTCCCCTTCCGGGTGAAAATCTTGTGAGGCTTGACGTTGACGGCCACGTACAGGTCGCCAGGCGGCCCGCCGTTGTCTCCATGCTCCCCCTCGTGAGCCAGGCGGAGGCGCATGCCCGATTCGATGCCGGCCGGGATATTCACGGAGAGCATCCGCTCCCGATGGATGCGCTTGCGGCCGCGACAGGTTCCGCAGGGGTCCGTGATGATCTGGCCGGTCCCCTCGCACTGGTTGCAGGGACGGCTGACGCTGAAGAAGCCTTGCTGGAATCGGAGCTGACCGGCTCCTTTACAACTGGGGCAGGCTTTCAGCCCGGCGGCCGAACGGGCGCCGCTACCCTTGCAGTCCTGGCACTGTTCCCATCGTGGAATCTTGAGCTTGGCCTCCTTGCCGTAAACCGCTTCCTCGAAGGATAGTTCCAGGTTATATTGCAGGTCGGACCCACGCTCAGCCCGTGGCCGCCCTCGGCCGCCCGCCCCAAAAAAGTCTTCGAAGATGTCGTTGAAAACGTCGCCGAACCCGCCGCGCCCGAAATCGAACCCGTCGAAGCCCTGAGGGCCTCCGGAATGTCCGAACGTGTCGTAGCGTTTCCGCTTGTCCTGGTCGCTGAGGACCTCGTAGGCCTCGTTGACTTCTTTGAATTTCTCTTCAGCGACTTTCTTTTGTTGGTCGCCGCTATGAAGGTCGGGGTGGTGCTGACGGGCCAGCTTGCGGAAAGCCTTCTTGATTTCGTCGTCGGACGCGTTGCGGTCGATCCCGAGCGTGTCGTAGTAGTCGCGTTTAGCCACGTGAACCATTGCCGGAAGCAATCAGCCTTCAGCGATCAGCCATCAGCTTCCGGGGAGGCAAAAAGGAGCAAGTCGAAGACCCGGGACTCCTCGGCCGTCCTGCTGAAAGCTGATAGCTGACTGCTGAGAGCGTGTTTATTTTTTGTCCTTGTCCACTTCCTCAAACTCGGCGTCCACGACTTTCTCGTCGGTCTTGGTCGAGCCGCCGTTGCCCTGGGCGTCGGCTTCCGCTGATGCGCCGGGCCCCGCCGAAGCCGAGGCTTTCTTGTACATCTCTTCCGCCAGCTTGTGGGAGGCCGTCGTCAACGTCTGAACAGCCGATTCGATGGCAGCCGGGTCCTCGCCCTCCATCGCCTTGCGGGTCGCCGCGATGGCGTCTTTGATTTTGTTCTTGTCGTCATCGCCGATTTTGTCGCCGTGCTCGGTGAGGTTCTTTTCAGTGCCGTAGATCAGGTTGTCGGCCTGGTTTCTGGCTTCCGCCAGATGTCGGCGCTTTTTGTCCTCGTCCGTATGGGACTGGGCTTCCTTGACCATCTTCTCGATTTCGTCTTTGCTGAGCCCGCTGGAGGCGGTGATCTTGATGGACTGTTCTTTCTGCGTCCCGAGGTCCTTCGCTGAAACGTGGACGATCCCGTTGGCGTCGATGTCGAAGGTCACTTCGATCTGCGGCATGCCCCGAGGCGCCGGTGGAATGCCGACCAGGTCGAACTGGCCGAGCAGCTTGTTGTCGTTCGCCATTTCGCGCTCGCCCTGGAAGACCCGGATCGTCACCGCGCTCTGGTTGTCGGCCGCGGTGGAGAAAATCTGGCTCTTTTTGGTCGGGATGGTGGTGTTCCGCTCGATCAGGTGCGTGAAGATGCCGCCCAGAGTCTCGATGCCCAGCGTGAGCGGGGTGACGTCCAGCAGCAGGACGTCTTTGACCTCGCCCTTGAGCACGCCGCCCTGGATGCCGGCCCCGATCGCCACGACCTCGTCCGGATTGACCCCCTTGTGCGGTTCCTTTCCGAAGAATTCCCGCACGACCTGGATCACCTTCGGCATTCGGGTCATGCCGCCCACCAGCACCACCTCATTGATGTCCCGAGCGGTCACGCCCGCGTCGGCCAAGGCCTTCTTGCACGGCTCGACGGTCCGTTGAATCAGGTCGTCCACCAATTGTTCCAGCTTGGCGCGCGTCAGCTTGATCACCATGTGCTTGGGGCCGCTGGCGTCCGCGGTGATGAAAGGAAGATTGATCTCGCTTTCCTGCGATGAGGAGAGCTCGATCTTGGCCCGCTCCGATGCTTCCTTCAGCCGCTGCAAAGCCATCCGGTCCTTCCGGAGGTCGATGCCTTCCTGTTTCTTGAACTCGTCCACCAGCCAGTCCATGACGCGTTGGTCGAAGTCGTCTCCGCCCAGGTAGGTGTCGCCGTTGGTCGACTTCACTTCAAACACGCCTTCACCGATCTCCAGGATGGAGATGTCGAAGGTGCCGCCTCCCAGGTCGTAGACGGCGATGCGCTCGTCCTTTTTCTTGTCGAGCCCGTAGGCCAGCGAGGCGGCCGTCGGCTCGTTGATGATGCGGAGCACGTTCAGGCCCGCGATCTGTCCCGCGTCCTTGGTGGCTTGCCGCTGGCTGTCGTCGAAGTACGCCGGGACGGTGATGACCGCTTCCGTGACTTTTTCGCCCAGGTGGTCCTCGGCGGTCTGCTTCATCTTTTGCAGGATCATGGCCGAGACCTCGGCAGGACTGTACCGTTTGCCTCGAATCTCAACGTGCGCGTCCCCGTTGTCGGCCGCGATGACCTTATACGGCAGCCGCTTCTGCGCTTCCTGCACCTGGCGGCTGTTGAACTTGCGTCCGATGAGCCGCTTGATTGAAAAAATCGTGTTTTCCGGGTTCGTAATCGCCTGGCGCTTGGCGATTTGGCCGACGAGCCGCTCGCCTTTATCGGTGATGCCGACGACCGACGGCGTGGTCCGGCTCCCTTCGGCATTGGCAATGACCACGGGGTCTCCGCCGCTCATGATCGAAACGCAGGAGTTCGTCGTGCCGAGATCGATGCCGATAACCTTGCCCATGTGTAGTCTCCTTCCTCAAAAAACGCCGCGAAACTGATGTTCGGTCAGGGACGGGGTGAGGTTCGCTCCTCCTGCCTGGCGGCTGCGGAGCCTCCGCCCGGGCTACCGGCCGGACCAGTCGACACCGTAACCATGGCAGCCCGCAAGATCCGATCGTGTAAGCGATAGCCCTTCTGATATTCCTCGACCACGCTGTTTTCAGGCGCCGCCGATTCCACCCGCGCCACAGCCTGGTGGCAGGCCGGGTCGAACGGCTCGCCGACACTGGTGATCGGTTGGACGCCGAATTTTGTCAAAGCTTCGAGAAACTGCTTGAGCGTGAGTTCAACTCCCTGGATCAATCCGTTGCGGTTCTGGTTCTCCTTCTGTTCCTTCGCTGCTTGAATCGCCCGCTCAAGGTTGTCAATGATAGGGAGCAGCTCTTTGAGAATGTTCTCGTTGGCGAAGCGGGAAAACTCTCGCTGCTCCTTCTGCGCCAGCTTCTTGAAATTATCGAACTCGGCCGCCAGTCGAAGATACTTCTCGTGCAAGCCTTGAGTCTCCTCGGTCTTGGCGGCGAGGGCCTGCTTGAGACCGGCTGATTCATCCGGTTCACCCGTGGCTGTTTGCTCGCCTGGATCAGGGACCGGTCTATCCCTGTCCTGTGACCCTAACTCGCTGATTCTATTTGTGTATTCTTCTTTTCCTGCCACTGACCACACCAGTATGGCGGTGAGATAGCCACCGGGCTCATAAAGTCAACCGGCAGGCTCATTTTTGTTTCAAGGATGACTGTGGAGAGATACTTGGGAAAGGGGGCACGGGGCTGTCACCGTCTAACGATCCGCCGGTGAAGCAACTCCAGCCCTTCCAGTGTTAGGTTGGGTCTGATTTCTTTGATCGTGCGGGACAGAGGCGCGACAAGAGAGGCAAACCCGCCGGTTGCCACAACCAGGGCCTTCTGCCCCAGTTCATCCTGCACACGAGTCACAATCCCGTCTACCAGACTTGCATGGCCATACAGGAGGCCGGACTGGATACTGCTTCCGGTGTCTCGTCCGATAACGGTCTTGGGCGGCACCAGGTCCACAACGGGCAACTGCGCGGTTTTTTCAGACAGGACTTTGGCGGAAATCCCGATTCCCGGCGCGATCACGCCGCCCAGATACTCTCCGGACTGGGTGACGACGCTGAAGGTCGTGGCAGTTCCCAGGTCGACCACAATCAGGGAAGTCTTGTACCGGTCGTAGGCTGCCGCCGCCGTGACCAGGCGATCGGCCCCAAGTTCACGGGGATTGGTATAGAGGAGCGTGAGGCCGGTATCCATATCGGGAGAGGCGACCAATGGCTTTCTGTGAAAGACTGCTTCCGCCATCTGTTCGAAGACCGGAGTCAGGTTAGGCACGACGCTGCAAAGGATCACGTCTGTGATCTGCGCTGGGGCTAGACCGACGCCGCAGAGCCGATCGATGAGATCGTGTCCATATTCCTTCGCGGTCCTGGACTGATCGGCAACCAGACGCCAGGGACCGGTCCAGGATTGTTGCCGGAAGAGGCCCCAGACTACGTTGGAGTTGCCGATATCGATGGCGAGCAGCATGGAAGCCTCGTGACGAGTGACGAGTGACAGGTGATGAGTGATATGTAACGGATGACGAGTCTGTGTCTCATCTGTTACCCGTCACGCGTCACCCGTCACCTGTCACGCTCTTTTATCGTAGGTGAATGACGTCGCCGGCGCGTACTTCGACCGTTCCGCCACCGGAGACCTCATTGCAAAGAATCCGCAGGGAGCCGTCAGGCGCAATGGAGTCCGCCAGTCCCTCAACAGCCTCACCTCCGGCCATGTTGACCCTGACCCTCCGTCCCAGGGTTGAACAGAGCCTGGCGTAGCCGCTCAGGAACGTTTCCGGTGGTCTGGTGAGGAGAGCGTCAGAATACAGTTCAAGCTCCGATAAGAGGGTCGCTAAGAGGGAAGCCCGGTCACAGAGACGACCGGTCTCGGTCACAATGGAGGTGGCGATTTCGCGGATATCCTCTGGAAAACTCTCCCTCCTGCTGTTCACGTTGAGTCCAATGCCGACTACAACAAAAGTCTTGGATTGACCGGACAGGCTGCTTTCGCAGAGGAGCCCGCCCAGCTTACAGTCCCCCACCAGAATGTCATTGGGCCACTTGAGAGAGGGCTTGAGGCCGGAAACCGCTTGCACGGCCTTGGCGACCGCGACGGCTGACAGGAGGGGAACCGCCGACAGCCATCCGGACAAGTCATCCGCCGGGGCGTTGCGCATGATCACCGAACAATAAAGGTTTTCCCCGGGCGGGGAGTACCACCTGCGCCCCAGCCGTCCCTTGCCCGCCGTTTGGGATTCAGCCACGACCACGGTGCCGTCGGCCGCACCTTGGAGGGCCAAGGCCATGGCCGCACTGTTGGTCGAAGCGGTTTCCTTGAGGACGTGGAGGGCCCGGCCGAACCTGCTGGTGCGCAAGAGGGCTTCAATGGCTTCTCTGGTCAGGGGGTGGACATCTGTGAGCGGTGACATGGCTTACCTTCCCCGTCTCTTCGGTTGTCCCTGACCGTGATCGATCGGCACGATGTCCATGCTCAGGTCGGCGGCTGGGGCCGAATGGGTCAGGGCACCGATCGAGATGAAGTCTGCTCCTGATGCAGCCATCTCATGCATGTTTTTCAATGTAATTCCACCTGAAACTTCAACTAATGCGCGATCTTTAATAATCGCGGTTGCCTGTTGGACCAAAGCCGGTGTCATGTTGTCCAGCAGAATGATGTCGGCGCCCCCATTCAGGGCTTCGCGTACGTCTTTGAGGGTTTGTGCCTCGACCTCGATCTTCAGTCCTTGAGGACCCCGCTCCCTGGCTAGCCGGCAGGCCTCGGTCACGCCGATGCGCTGCGCGCGAAGCACGGCGAGGTGATTGTCCTTGATCAGGATGCCGTCTCCTAGCGACTGGCGATGGTTCCGGCCTCCGCCGAGTCGGACCGCCCATTTCTCAAGAGCCCGGAGGCTCGGCGTGGTCTTGCGGGTATCCAGAATCTTGACGCGATAGCCTCGCACGGCAGAGACAAAGCGGGCGGTGAGGGTGGCGATGCCGGACAGATGTTGCAGGAAGTTAAGTGCGGCTCGTTCCGCCATCAGTAAAGAACGGGCATCGCCCTGGACGATCAGCACGGGGGCGTTGGCCCGAACTACGGCGCCGTCGCGGACCGAATGAATGATTTTGAGCGAGGGATCCACCTGTGCGAAAACCTGCCGAGCGACGGCGATGCCGGCCACCGTCATCGGATGGTGCGCGACGATCGTGCCGCGCGCGCGAACGGACTTCGGAAACAGCACAGTCGTCGTGACATCGCCGAGGCTCAAGTCTTCAGCCAACGCGGCCTTGACAGCCGCACGGATCTGTTGAAGGGGCGTTTGGGTAGTCAATGGGTCACCGCATCATGGCACGAAGCTGCTGCTCGCTGTCCGTCAGGATGGTCTCTTCGTGGCGGATCAGGTGTAGCCGTTCTTCGTGCTCGGTCACGACTTCGGGCGGGGCTTTGGCGGTGAAGTCGGCATTCGCGAGCTTGCCGACCAGCCGTTTCGACTCCTGTCGACCTTCGTCTTTCTGTTTCCTGATCCGGTCTAATGCTTTCTGGAGGTCCACGTCGCCTTCGACCAGCAGGCCGACCGTCATGCTCTCGGCCGCCAATCGAAGGACTTTTTGGGCAGGCCATTCCTGCTGAGGACGCAGAGTGACGGTGCCCCGGCCGAGGTGTGCGAGATGTTGCTGGAGTTCCTGGAGATCGGTTGATTCCTGGCCGTCCCGTGAGGTTCCGTAGAGGACGAGGGTCTTGGCCGGCTGGTAGTTCAGCAACGCACGCCCGGTCCGGACCGTGGTCACGAACCGTTCAAGTGTCGTGAAGGCGGCCTCGGCCTCCTTGGAATCCCAACCCAGATTAGGAGTCGGGTAGGGTTGGATCACGAGGCTTTCCCCTTGGTGGGGCAGGGCCTGCCAGATTTCTTCGGAGATGAACGGCATGAAGGGATGGAGCAAGCGCAGCAGGGTCTCAAATGAATCGACGAGGGTCTGTCTCGTTCGCTTGGCCTCGTCGGAATCCTTGTTCTGGAGGGTGGGCCCTTCGACTTTGCTCAGGACAGGCTTGATTAGCTCCAGGTACCAGTCGCAGTACTCGTGCCAGATGAATTGGTAAAGCTGGCTGGTGGCCTGATCGAACCGATACTGCTCCAGCGAAGCGTTGACAGTCCGGATCGTGTGGTTCAGGCGGCTTATAATCCAACGGTTCGGGAAGGAGCGGTCCTTGAGGGGAACTGGCTCACGGCGTCCGTCCAGATGCATCAGAATGAACCGCGCGGCGTTCCAGATCTTGTTGGCAAAGTTGCGGTAGCCTTCGATCCGCTCCTCAGCCAGCTTGATATCGCGGCCCGGCGAGGCCATGGAGGCCAGCGTAAACCGCAGCGCGTCGGTGCCATACCGCTCCATCACGCTCAAGGGGTCGATCACGTTGCCCTTGGATTTGCTCATCTTCTGGCCTTCCACGTCCCGCACCAAGGCGTGGATGTAGACCTCGCGGAAGGGAACCTGGCCGGTGAACTTGAGTCCCATCATGATCATCCTGGCCACCCAGAAAAACAAAATGTCCAGACCGGTGACGAGGACGGAGGTGGGGTAGAAAGTCTTCAATTCCGGTGTCTGCTCAGGCCAGCCCAGGGTCGAGAAGGGCCAAAGGGCAGAGGAAAACCAGGTATCCAGCACGTCCGGGTCCTGGAGGAAGTCGTTCTTGCCGCATGAAGGGCAGTGGGCCGGAGCGACCATGGCGACAAAGGGCGTGGCGTTCGAGAGGATCGTGATTCGCTTGCGCGATGCTTTCGGCAAGGCTTGGGCCTCGGTTGTGGCCATGCCTTCATGGGCCGTTTCCAGGATCGTGTCCGCGTTGCAGGACCGGCAGTACCAGGCGGGGATCTGGTGCCCCCACCAGATTTGCCGGGAGATGCACCAATCCTTGATGTCCCTCATCCAGCCGAGGTAGTTATTGACCCAGGCTTCCGGGATCAACCTGATGCGGCCTTCTTCCACTGCCTTGATCGCCGGCTCAGCCAGCGGCTTGATCTTCACGAACCATTGGGGAGAAAGATAGGGCTCGACCACGGTCTTGCACCGGTAGCACTTGCCTAGCGCCATCTTGTGGGCGTCCACTTTGGCCAGGAGCCCACGCTCTTGCAGCATTTGCTCGACCTTCGGCCTCGCCTGGTTGACGCGCAGCAATTCGATGGCCTCGATGACCGCTTGGTCCACCGAGGCAGCCCGCAACCCCACCGGGTCGAGACGGGCTTGATGATCCAGAATCGGCAGGCGCGGGAGATGATGTCGCTCGCCTGCTTCGAAGTCGTTGAAGTCGTGCGCGGGCGTGATCTTGACGGCTCCGGTTCCGAACTCGCGATCCACCAGGATCGAGTCTCCCACAATCGGAATCTCCCGCTGGGTCAAGGGGAGCCGCACCTTCTTGCCGATCAGGCGGTTGTAGCGGGGGTCCTCCGGATGCACCGCGACGGCGGTGTCGCCCAGCATGGTCTCGGGTCGTGTCGTAGCCACGGTCAGACGGGTCTCCTGGTCATCGGCCAGGGGATAGTAAATATGATAGAGCTTGCCGGTTGTCTCCTCATGTTCGACTTCGATGTCGGAGAGGGCCGTGAGACAGCGCGGGCACCAGTTGATCAACCGCTCGCCCCGGTAGATCAGCCCTTCTTCGTGGAGACGGACGAAGACCTCGCGGACCGCCTTCGACAGGCCATCGTCCATCGTGAAGCGGAGACGGTCCCAATCGCAGGAGGCGCCCAATCGTTTGAGTTGCTGGATGATGGTCCCGCCGGACTGGGCCTTCCACTCCCAAACCCGCTTGATAAAAGCTTCCCGTCCCAATGCTTCACGGGAGGTTCCCTCCGCCGCCAGTTGCCGTTCGACGACGTTCTGCGTGGCGATCCCCGCATGGTCCGTGCCGGGCATCCAGAGGGTATTGCGTCCTTGCATGCGGCGCCAGCGGATCAGGATGTCCTGCAACGAATTGTTCAGCGCGTGGCCGACGTGAAGGGAGCCGGTGATGTTGGGGGGCGGGATGACGATCGTATAGGGGGTCTCGGAATGGTCGGTGGAAGCGCGGAAGTAACCCTTGTCGATCCAGAACTGGTACCACCGTTCTTCGACCTGCTTAGGCTCATAGGTCTTCTCGAGTTGCCGTAGGGCCATGTGTATGTGCGCCTTCGCCTAATAAGGAAAGGCATCTTAACACGCTGTCCTATGACCAGCAAGGAACGTGATGGAGAGCAGCCAGACTGTCCTTCGTGCTCGCGCAACGCGCATGCATCTGCACCCGCCAGCCCCAGGCGCGCCGAGACGCGCCCCTTCCCGATCGAAGGCTTCCGGGTACCCGTTGCTATTTGAGAATGCGCGGGTGATGATGCGCGCAGTCAAGAATAGTCCGGCTACCCCTCCAAGGGAGATAAAAGAGGGAGAGGAAGCAAGTGCTTGTGCGGAGAAGAGGGTTGTGCTATACAGGCCCGCGGCATCGAGGCGTTCACACAGAGCAAAGGAGATCAACAGGCATGGCGCGTGGAAGAGATAAAGACAAGAAGGTTCGCAAGAAGCATCGGAAGAACA
Organism: Nitrospira sp.; assembly: GCA_016873395.1. Taxonomy (GTDB): domain Bacteria; phylum Nitrospirota; class Nitrospiria; order Nitrospirales; family Nitrospiraceae; genus VGXG01. The sequence continues at coordinate 9,786 of VGXG01000051.1, forward strand.
TCAAGCGCATGAAGGCTCTGGCCAAGGCTCGGCGCATGAAGCGAGTCAAAAAATAGCCGGGCGTTTCCTTTCAGACAGCGTTGCAACAGCATCTTCGGTCGGGCTCCGCCAGACTCTCCTTCCAATGCGCCTCACCTTCGTGATCGTTGTTCTGCTCTGGGTCGGCTTGTTGAATCCATACTAACGACCGTTTTGACTTAACCTGAGTCGGCTGGATACAATTGAGCGCTCTTCTAGAAGCTCGAACGTGGAGAGCCCTTTGTGAAAGCGATTCCAGTACAGGGAACACTGCGGCTGAGAGGCCATACGCTTCTATGCCTGCAGGGGTTTCGGGGCAAGGGGTACAGTCCCGGCTTTGTCGAGAACTTGGCCGCCATCCATCGGGAATTAACCGCGAATCCTGATCGGTCGGTCGAAGTTGTTGATGGGCCCGATGCAGTGTGTGGGGCCTGCCCGCACCAGGCCATTTCCGGTTGCACCCTCAGCGGAGAAGCGTCCGAGGAGGCGATGCAGGCCCAGGACCGCCATGTGCTGGCCTTGCTCGGGTTGCAAGCGGGCATGTCCGTTCAGTGGTGTACGATCCTGGAGCGGATTGGGCAATCGGTCCGGGGCGACGACCTGCCCGGCATTTGCGGTCAATGCCGCTGGCTCCCGCTGGGCTATTGTAAGGAAGGGATTGAGCGGCTGCGACAGGGAAGTTCTCAGTAATCAGTTTTCAGTCTACAGTTGAAACTGATCACTGATAACGGATGACCGGTGGCTATGCATCGAATCAAAGTCATCTTCTTCGATGCGGCGGGAACCCTCTTCCATGTGAAGGGCTCGGTCGCCGATGTCTATCTCTCTTATGCGGAGTCTTACGGGGTCCGCCGGACCCCGGAACTGCTCGACGCGGTGAACGGTGCCTTTCGGCGGGCCTTCCATGACGCCCCTCCACCCATCTTTGCCGTCACCGAACCAGCCGAGATCAAACGGTGCGAGCGGCTCTGGTGGTTCGACATTGTGCACAACGTGTTTTATCGGGTCGGGATGTTCGAGGGGTTCGACGACTATTTCGACAAGGTCTTTCAGGCCTTTGACGGACCGAACCATTGGGTGCTGTACCAAGAAGCGCTGGGCGTCTTGAAGACATTGAAGGAGCAGGGGTTCGAGTTGGGGATCATCTCGAACTTCGACACGAGGCTCTTTAACGTGCTCCGAAGCCTGGGCCTGGCCGACCTGTTGGATACGGTGACGATCTCCAGCCTTGCCAAGGCGGCCAAGCCGGCTCCTCAGATTTTTCGCGTGGCCTTGGGAAAACATGCGGTGGACCCGGACGAAGCCTTGCACGTCGGGGATAGTATGCGGGACGATTTCCAAGGGGCCAGTCAGGCCGGGCTTTCTGCTGTATTGGTTGACCGGAGCGGATCCGATGTCCCTTCTCATAGCCCGTCGGTCAAGAGCCTGGAAGACATCCCTCGTTTTATCGCTTCCCTATAAGAGTTCCGGCAGGATCTCGCCGGCCCTTCCTTGAATTGAGACATCGACCAGTTGGGAATTGGGGGTGGGATCCAGGTTGATCTCCGCCACAAAGGCACCGGCCGCCTTGGCAATCGGTGCGAACGAGGCGGCCGGGTAGACCAGGCCGGAGGTGCCGACGATGAGCAAGACCTTGCAGCTCGCTAATGCTCCCATGCACTGGTCGAGTGTCGGCTCATCCAGTGGCTCGCCAAACCAGACGATGTGGGGACGCAGCAGGCCGCCGCAGGAGAGGCAGGAAGGAGGAATCGCAATCGGGACGTCGTGATTGTCGGTCACCTGCTTGCAAGCGGTGCAGCGGACCTTCCAGATGTTGCCGTGAATCTCTACGAGCTTGTGCGATCCCGCCGCCCTATGCAATCCATCTACGTTCTGCGTGATCAAGAGAAACCGCGCATGTTGTGATTCCATCCGAGCCAGTGCCAGATGGCCGGGATTGGGGCTCTTGGCGGCGATCAGTTCCCGGCGCCAGTTGTACCATTCCCAGACCAGGCGAGGGTCCCGTGCGAACGCTTCCGGGGTGGCCAGGTCCTCCGCCTTGAAGTTCCGCCAAAGGCCATCTGCGCCACGGAAGGTCGGCACTCCGCTGTCGGCCGAGATGCCGGCGCCGGTCAGCACGGCCACAGCACCGGCCTGCGACAGCCTGGCTTTGACCGTCTGAATAGCTTCTTCTCGATCCATGAGAGTCAACCATTGGAGAGTCGTCAAGTCGAAAGTCTTGTCTTGATGACTTTACGACTTTCAGACTTTTGGACTTGCTGGACTGAGGGTCCACTTGCGGGGCGATTATACCCCACTTTTGCCGGCTGAAACCGGCGTGCTATAGTACGGAAGCCTTCAGCAATCAGCCGTCAGCTTCACACCCCCACCCCTCCCTCCCCCTTCTAGGAGGAGGGATTGAGGGAGGGGAAAGCTGAGAGCTGAAGGCTGATAGCGTTTTCCAGGGGAAGCTTCATGAAGCATGTCATGATGGTTGGGGCCGGTGCTGTTGGCGGATTCTTCGGCGCGCATCTGGCACGACACAATTCCAATGTCGGCTTCTTGCTCAGGCCCAGGACACTCGAGGCGGTCCGCGAGCGGGGCCTGACCGTCCGCAGTGCCGGCGGCACCTTCACGGTCCGGCCGCCGGCCGCTTCCGATCCGCGTGACCTCCCCAATCCACACCTGATCATTCTGTCAGTCAAGGCCTATGATCTGGATGAAGCCTTGCGCCAGGTCGAGCCGGTCATGACGGAACAGACCATTTTGCTGACCCTGCAGAACGGGGTGGATATCGAAGACCGGATCATCGCCCGCTTCCAGCGCGACTGTGTGGTGGGCGGAGTGGCCTATATTTATTCCAAGATCGTCGAGCCGGGCGTAATCGAGCATTACAAGCGCGGGTCGGTGGCGGTCGGAGAACTCATGGGGCAGGAGAGTGATCGGGTGCTTCAAATTGTCGACCTGTTCAAGTCAGCCGGAATCCCCTGTCAGTTATCCGAAGACATTCGCCGGAGCAAGTGGGAGAAGATGTGCTGGAACTGCGTCTTCAACCCGCTCACGGTCATCATCAATGATCGGGTGGCGAAGGCCTTGGACCAGCCAGAGATGGTCGAGGTCATCCACCAGGTCGTCGGCGAAGTGGCGGCCGTGGCGGCCGGCCTCAAGGTGCCGCTGGCGGATGATATGGCTGATAAAGTCGTGCGCTGGTCCCAGGAGATCAG